>NZ_JBDOQQ010000016.1:0-151736 GCF_039839775.1 Roseomonas sp. CAU 1739 | reverse complement strand
CACGTCGATCCGCCGCACGCCGATGCTCTACCGTCCACACCATCATCCGCCCCACGAATCGTCCGCAGGATCAGCGAATCACATCCGATTCAGCCGATTCAATTCCTTTCCGGATGGGCTCTACGACCAGCAGCCGCGCTCCGTGACGCAGCCGGCGGTACCAACGATGCTGCTCCAGCACGCGTTCCAGCTTGAGACCAAGGACGAAGATAAAGAAGCCTGGGAGCAGGACGACCATGATCATGACCCAGAAGCCAACATTGTCCGCGAGCACCCCGGCGATCAATGAGGCGCCGACTAGTGTCAGAATGCCAGCCAGCGGGAAGAGGCAAGTGCCGATCACCAAGGCTGGAATCGAAGCCAGCATCAGCGGGATTAGCGCGAGCATGGCACCACCACCACCGCCCGCGCCACCACCGGACCGGCTCGCCGCACCGGCGTTGTAAGCTGCCAGGTCCGCGGACGAACTGCCGGTATAGAGCCCGCCGGCAGCACCGGCGCTATAGGAGCTCATCTCGCTTTCTATGCTCATCGGTGCCAGTTTCTCCTGATCAGGAGAGAGGCTAGCACTGCTGTTCGCACAGCCAATTCTGTCTTTGTCCGGCCGGCCGCTTGGCGTTGCGCCGAGAGAGACTGCACGCGACGACGGTGCCACTGCGCGGTGGAGATTGTCGCTGTCTCTCAGCAGCCTGGCGCGATGCCTGGGCAAAGCGCATCGCGCATGTCTTTGGGCTGCTGATTGCCGGCGCTGTAGCAAAGTGTGCTGGAAGCGCGGGAGCGTGCAATCACGCGGGCCACCATAGTGTGCGTACAGCGTGCGTTGCCACGGCGAGTGGGGACCCCACAAGCAGTGAGCAGGCGGAAAATGCCTGGTCGAGGATCTGACGCATTCTGTTGCCGCCCTGGCCGCGAACCCGGATCGCGTTGCGGCGTAACACCAGCACTCGCGCAGCGGCTTGGATATGGGAAGGACAGGACTGCCCCAGCGGACCCCGCGCCAGGAAGGAGCACGCCAGGGGGGTTCTGGCAGCGTAGCCGATAACCCCATTGCCCCCCCTCGGCAGCGCTGCCAGACTTCGCGCAGAGGGATGTCCATGAAGATCACAAAAATCGTGTCGTTCCAGCTGGACTGGGGTGAGCCAGGGCGGCCTGGTGCCGAGGCCTACGGCGGACGTGCAGCATTTGTCCGCGTCGAGACGGAGGACGGGCTGTTCGGGCTCGGCGAGGCGTCGCCGATGGAGGGTGGCTTCGTGCCACTGACCATCATAGCGCGCCGCATGGCGCCCTTCCTGATCGGCAAGGACGCGCTGGACCATGAAGTGCTGCAGGAACAGCTGCTGCACAAGCTCATCAAGCTCGGTCCCGAATACGCGGTGACCAGCGCGATCGCCGCGCTCGACATCGCCTTCTGGGATCTCAAGGGCAAGGCCTTCAATCAGCCCGTGTACAAGCTGCTCGGCGGGGCCTGGCGTACCGCGATGCCCTGCTATGCGTCGATCGGCGGCAACGCGAAGCGCAGCGTGGACGAAGTGCTGCGCGCGGTGGAAAAGCGCGTGACGAAGGAAGGCGTCAAGGCGGTGAAGATCCGCTGGGATGCCGACCGCACCAACATCGATCTCGACCTGCCCGGCGACATCGCCAAGGCCAGGGCGGTGCGGAAGCTTCTGGGCGACGACTTCATGCTCGGCTTTGACGCCAACAATGCCTACTCGGTCGGCGGGGCGATGCGTGTGGGCCGCGTGCTTGAGGAATTGAATTACGACTGGTTCGAGGAGCCGGTACAGCACTACCACGTCTCGGCGATGGGCGAGGTGGCGCAACGGCTCGACATCACCGTCTCGGCCGGCGAGCAGACCTACACGCTGCAGGGCGTGAAGGACCTGATCAACGCAGGCGTCAGGATGGTCCAGCCCGATCCGATCAAGATGGGCGGCATCAGCGGCATGCGCCAATGCGCCGCGCTGGCGCATGCCTATGGCGTGGAGCTGGTGCCCCACCAGACACAGCCATCGATCGGCCACCTCGCCAACATGCACATCATGGCCACGATGATGCACCTGGCCAAGCCAGTGGAACTGAACAGCGACTGGGAACGCGCGAGCCTGGTGTTCAAGAACCCGTCGGAACCGACGAACGGCGTCCTTACCGTGCCGGCCGGGCCAGGGCTCGGCGCCGAATACGACGCGGCGGAGATGGAACGGCGCACCATACCGATTGCCTGAAGGGCGCGCGATCGAAGGGGAGGACGGCATGGCTACGTCACGCAGGCGGTTCCTTGGTACCGCGGCCGCGGTCGGCGCCGGCGCGCTCGACGCCGCTCCCGCCGGCGCGCAGGGCGCGGGCATCTCCATCGCGCTGGCGGCGCGCGCGCCCACGGGCCTCAACCCGCAGCAGCCGGCGCTGACGGGGGCCGACAACTGGGCCATCAAGCAGATCTTCGACACGCTGGCGAAATCGCCCGATGGCGCCTGGGCAGTAC
Source organism: Roseomonas sp. CAU 1739 (assembly GCF_039839775.1). NCBI lineage: Bacteria > Pseudomonadati > Pseudomonadota > Alphaproteobacteria > Acetobacterales > Roseomonadaceae > Roseomonas > Roseomonas sp. CAU 1739. Next base: position 149,257 of record NZ_JBDOQQ010000016.1, on the reverse strand, counting down.
GCCCCGAGGATTTCCAGCCGGCGCTGGCGGAATCCTGGGAAAGCACGCCCGACGCGCGCGGCTGGACCTATCGCCTGCGGCGTGGGGTGCAGTTCCACAAGGGCTATGGCGAGTTGACCTCCGACGACGTGGTCTTCACCTTCTCCCGCCACCTGGACCCGGAACTCGTCACCAACCAGAAGGCGCTTTTCAGCAACGTCGCGCGCGTCGAGGCGTCGGACCGATATACGGTGCGCTTCCAGCTGCACCGGCCCGATCCGCTAATGAATGGCAGCGTGATCACCAATATGGCCGCCAGCATTCTGTGCCGGAGGGCCTTCGAGGAGCGTGGCGCGGCCTTCGCGATGGAACCGGTCGGCACCGGTCCCTACCAGGTGGACAGTGTCAGCCCGACGCAGGGTGTCATGCTGTCCGGCTTCGCGCAGCACTACGCCGGGCCGCCGGTGACGAGCGCGCTGCGCATCGGCTACATCGCCGATACGACCGCGCGCACCTTGGCCTTCGCCTCCGGCCAGGTGGACATGATCGAGGGCGTGCGCCAGCCCGGCTGGATCCCGAGCATCCGCCAGCGCATGCCGCAGGCGGTGATCGACGGCACCGCGCCCGGCAGCTTCAACCTGCTCAGCCTCAATCTCACCCGCCCGCCGCTCGACAACCTCAAGGTGCGCCAGGCGATCCGCTACGGGATCAATGCCCAGCAGATCGCCGGCGCCTTCGCCGGCATGTCGGTGCCGATGATCGGCGTGATCGCACCGCAATTCGCCGGTTCGGTCCGGGCCGAGGATTTGCCGCCCGAACTCCGCTACGCACCGGACCCGCGCCGTGCCCGCGCGCTGCTGGCCGAGGCCGGCTTCCCCAACGGCATCACCATTCCCTGCTTCACCAGCCAGCGCGAGGACTACGCCGCGATCATGCTGATGATCCAGGAGCAGCTGCGCGCGGCGGGCATCAACCTCGACCTGCGCATCATCGACCACGCGACCATGCATGCCGAGAACCGGCGCGACCGCAACTCGATGGCGCTCTATTCCTCCAGCTACCCGCCGGTGCCGACGCAACCCTTCCTGCAACTGTTGCTGAGCAGCGCCGCGGCGAAGGCGGACGGACGCGGCGGCGAGAACTACAGCCACTACGGTGTCGCGATGCCGGGCATCGACGCGCTGATCGAACGCACGCAGGACGAGCCGGATTTCGAGCGCCGCACCGCCCTGATCCAGGATGTCGAGCGACAGGTGCTGCGCGACCTGCCGATGCTCGGCATCGTCACCCTGTCCTACGTCGTCGCGCGCAACCCGCGTGTGGACATCGGCTACCCTGTGCGTTCGGGCTACGCATACTGGTCGCTCGCCAAGGCACGGCGGGTATAGCGCCGGCCGATGCTGCGTATGGCGGCGGCGCGATTGCTGGACGCGGTACCAACGGTGCTGCTTGTGCTGACGCTGGTGTTCGTCGCGCTGCGCCTGCTGCCGGGTGATCCGGCCCTGGTGGTTCTTGGCGAATACGCGACGCCCGAGCAGCTGGACCTGTTCCGCCGCCAGATGGGTCTCGACCAGCCGCTGTGGTGGCAGTGGCTGGACTTCCTGCGGGACATGCTGACGCTCGATTTCGGAACCTCGATGATCACCCGCCAGCCGGTGGGCGCCCTGCTGGCGGAGAACCTGCCCTACACCATCGAATTGACGCTGCTCGCGACCGTCATGGGGCTGCTGCTCGGCGTGCCGATGGGCGTCGCCGCCGCGGTCAATCGCGGTCGCTGGCCGGACAATGGTGCGCGGGTCTTCTCGCTCGTCGGCTACGCCATCCCGGATTTCTACCTCGGTGCGCTGCTACTGATCGTCTTCGCGCTGACCCTGGGCTGGTTCCCGATCAACGGCGGCGGCGAGGGCTTCGCTGACCGCCTGTACCATGCCTTCCTGCCGGCCCTGACCCTCGCCTTCGTCAAGGCCGCCTTCCTCGGTCGGCTGACCCGCACCGCGCTGCTGGAGACCTTGGGCCGTGACTATGTGCGCACCGCACGGGCCAAGGGCGCGCGGGAACCACGCGTGATCTATCGCCACGCGCTGCGCAACGCGCTGCTGCCGGTTGCCACCGGACTGGGCCTCAGCCTGCTCGCCACGTTCTCGGGTTCGGTCGCCATCGAGCTGATCTTCAACCGGCCCGGCATCGGGGAGGTGCTGATCAGCGCCATCGCCAAGCGCGACTATCCGGTGATCCAGGGCGGTGTCGTCGTCTTCGCCTTCTTCGTCGTGACCGTGAACCTGGTGGTCGATCTTGCCTACATCGTCATCGACCCGCGCATCCGGGCCAAGGCATGAGCGCGGGCTCCGATGCCGCGCAGGCCCTGGCGCCGGAGGAGCCGCGGCTGCGCGCGTTGCGCCGGCTGTTCTCACGCGAGCGGCCGGCGACACTGGCCGCGGCGATGGTGGTGGTCGCCTTCGTCGCGATCGCGCTGTTCGCCCCGGTGATCGCGCCACACGACCCGCTGGCGCAGAGCTACCTGCGCATCAACGCCTATCCCTCGGCCGAACACTGGCTCGGCACCGACCAGTTCGGACGGGACGTGCTGTCCCGCCTGCTCCATGGCGCGCGCAACTCGCTTCTGTTCGGCCTGATCTCGCCTGCCATTGCCGCGGTGGTCGGCACCTCGCTTGGCGTCGCGGCAGGCTACTACGGCGGCGTCGTGGACCGCGTGGTCAGCCGGCTGATCGACACGCTGCTCGCCTTTCCGGAATTGCTGCTGGCGATCATGGTGGCGGCCGTGCTGGGCGGCGGCTTCTGGAACGTGGTGATGGTGATCGCCATCGCCTTCGTGCCCGGCTTCGCCCGCGTCGCGCGCGCCTCGACCCTCGCGGTGATGCAGGAGCCCTACATCGAGGCTGCGGTCGCGATCGGCCTCGGCACGCCGAAGACCATCCTGCGGCACGTCCTGCCGAACATCTCGGCACCGATCGTCGTGCTGGCCACGCTCTGGGTTGCCTCGGCGATCCGGCTGGAGGCCTCGCTGAGCTTCCTCGGCATCGGCACGCGGCCACCGGCGCCGAGCTGGGGGAACATCATCCGCGACGGGCTGGGCAACATCTTCGGCTCGCCCTGGGGCATCGTCGGAGCCGGTGCGGCCATCACCCTCGTCGTGCTCGCCTTCAACCTGCTGGGCGATGCGCTGCGCGACCTGCTCGATCCGGATACGCGGTGATGATCGGGGCACCCGCGAACGCCCCGCTGCTCGAGGTCCGTGACCTCTCCGTTGCTTTCGGCACGCCGGAGCGGCCGCTGCCCGCCGTGGAAGGCGTGGGCTTCGACCTGCCGGCGGGCGGCGCACTCGGGCTGGTGGGTGAGTCCGGCTCGGGCAAGTCGGTCACGGCGCTGTCCATCCTGCGCCTGATCGCGTCGCCCGGGCGGATCACCGGCGGGTGTATCCGGTTCCAAGGGACCGACCTGCTAGCGCTGCCGGAGGCCGCGCTGCCGGAGATCCGCGGCCGCGACATCGCGATGGTGTTCCAGGAACCGATGAGTTCGCTCAACCCGCTGATGACGATCGGAGATCAGGTTGAGGAAGCGATCCTGCTGCACCAGGAGCTGTCGCGCGCGGATCGCCGTGCCCGTGCCGTCGAGCTGCTGCGCCTGGTCGGCATCCCGGACCCGGCGTCGCGGCTCGCGGCCTATCCGCATGAATTCTCGGGGGGGATGCGCCAGCGGGTGATGATCGCCATGGCGCTGGCCTGCACGCCGAAGCTGCTGATCGCCGACGAGCCGACCACGGCATTGGACGTGACGATCCAGGCGCAGGTGCTGGCGCTGATCGCGCGCCTGCGCGAGGCGACCGGCACGGCGCTGCTGCTGATTTCGCATGATCTCGGCGTGATCGCCGAGATGTGCGACCGCGTCGTCGTGCTGTATGCCGGCCGCATCGTCGAGCAAGGCGCGGTGCGCGCGATCTTCCATCGTGCCGCGCATCCCTATACCCAGGGCCTGCTTGAAGCTGTGCCGCGGCTGGACGATGACCGCGCGCGTCTCGCCCAGATTCCAGGCTCGGTGCCGATGCCTGGCCAGGCGGGGCCGGGCTGTCCCTTCGTCATGCGCTGCACGCGCGCGCTGCCGCGCTGTGCCGAGGAGATGCCGCCGCTGGTCGCGTTGGACGGCGACCACCGCGCCGCCTGCTGGGTGACCGCGCCGCCATGACCGAGCCGTTGCTGCGCGCCGAGGGGCTGGGCAAGGTCTTCCTGCCGCCGGGCGGCCTGCCATTCGTGCAGCGCCCTGCCGGGCTGCGCGCTGTGGACGGCGTGGACCTCGAGGTCGCGCGCGCCGAGACGCTGGCGGTGGTGGGTGAATCCGGCTGTGGCAAATCCACGCTCGGCCGGCTGCTGCTGCGCCTGATCGTACCCAGCGAGGGCCGCGTCTGGTTCGAGGGGCGCGACCTCGGCGCATTGTCGCCGCGCGACCTGAGGCAGATGCGGCAGCACGCACAGATGGTGTTCCAGGACCCCTTCGGTTCGTTGAGTCCCCGCCGGACCGTGGCGCAGATCGTCGCCGAGCCGCTCGAGGTGTTCGGCATCGCGCGCGGCCGCCGCGCATTGCGCGACCGCGTCGCCACGCTGCTGGAACGCGTCGGACTGCCCGCGGCCGCGATGGACCGACATCCGCGCAGCTTCTCCGGCGGGCAGCGCCAGCGCATCGGCATCGCGCGCGCCATCGCCGCCGGCCCGAGCTTTCTGGTGGCAGACGAACCGGTCAGTGCACTCGATGTCTCGGTGCAGGCGCAGATCGTGAATCTGCTGCAGGACCTGCAGGCGGAGGGCCGCTTCTCCTGCCTGTTCATCGCGCATGACCTGGCCGTGGTCCGCCACATCGCCGACCGGGTCGCGGTGATGTATCTGGGGCGCATCGTGGAGATCGGCGGCAAGCACGCGGTGTATGGGGCCCCGCAGCATCCCTACACGCAGGCGCTTCTCTCCGCCGTGCCGCGGCCCGATCCGGACGCGCCGCGCCGGCGCATCGTGTTGGAGGGCGACGTGCCGAGCCCCAACCGTATGCCGACCGGATGCGCCTTCCACACCCGCTGTCCGCTGGCACAACCGGTTTGTAGTCGCGAGCGCCCCGCACTTCGCGAGGTTGCAACCGGACAGCAGGCTGCGTGCCACTTCGCTGCACCGAATCCGGTTCCCGTAAAGGTATGATTGAGCGCAACGCCGTCACATGCACCGGTTCGCTGGATGCTTGCGATCCGTCGCGCGACCGGCGGATCTGCGTCGCGAGGCCTTCCCGGTGCAAGTGGCGCGGCCGGCGTACCGAAAGGGAGGCACGGTGCGGACACGACGAGCCAGCGCATGTGTCGGCGCTGGCACCAGGGTCGTGAGGGTAGCGGGTGTCGAATACCAATCGCTTTAGCAGGCTGCGGAAATTGGCGGCAGGGGCGTTGGTTTGGCATGGATGAGTGCTGGTTGGTGGGTCGCGATCGGGCCGTGGGGTAGGAATTCCGGCGGCTGTCTGCCGAGAACTACAGTTGGTGGACGGGATCGGGGCGTGCCCACGCCGGCGCCGCTAGCAGCTTCGGCAGGCGGATCAGGTTGTAGGCGGCGACCCGCAGGCTGAAGGTCCAGCCGACCCGGTCGAGGCCGCGGAACAGGGTGCGGCGCATCGCCGACCGGCGGCGCTGCCATGGCCGACGCCTCGTTGAACAAACGCATGACGGTCCGGCTCGGAGCCAGCGTTGCCCTTGCGCGGATCGGCGTCGTCGGCTTTCACGGGCAGATCGAGGTCGAGGCGTTGCGGCTGTATGGCTTGCCGAAGGGCACGCCAGCGCTGCTCTGCGGCACCCCGGCGCTTGCCGGTCGGGCAGCGGGAGCTCGCGGCGGAGGTGTCTTGGGATCTTCCATCGCCGGTGCCAGCCGAGCACGCCGATGCCGTTGACCATCGGCGTGTGGCTGTCCGTGCCGACCAGCGTGTCAGGCACCGCCCACAACGCACCGTCGCGCGCCTCGGTCGCGACGACGGTCGCGAGGCGCTCAAGGTTGATCGTGTGCATGATGCCGGTGCCCGGCGGGAAAACGCGGAAGCCTTCCACCGCGCCGGCCGCCCATTTCATGAAGCGATAGCGCTCGGCATTGCGCGCCATCTCGTTGGCCATGTTGACGCGCAGCGCATCGGGGCGGGCCGAGACATCCACCGGCAGCGAATGGTCGGTCGAGGTCGCGACCGGCACGGCGGGGTTGAGCAGGGCGGGATTGCCGCCGGCCTCGGCCAGCACGTCGCGCATCGCGGCGATATCCACCAGCGCCGGGCCGCAGGTCGTGTCGTGCATCAGGATGCGGAGCGGGGAGAAGGGGATCTCGGCCTCCGACCGTCCGGTGGCGAGCCAGTCCAGCAGCGCGGCGCAGCCGGCGTCGCGCACCTCTGCCTCGGGCTGGCGCAGGACGTTTTCCAGCAGCACGCGATGGACCCAGGGCAGGCGCTTCAGCACGGCCATGCCGCCGGCGGCCGCGGGCAGGTCGATGATGTGGCGCGTACCGAAGGGGCCGGTGATCTCGGTGCTGGCGGACGGTTCCATTGGGCGACGTTTCGCGTCTGCTGCGGTTACCAATTTGGTATCTTATAATGATATAAAACATCAAGCGTTTTCTGCATGCGGACCTTCTGGTAGGATCCGTCCATGTCCCGCCCCCCCGCCACTGACCTTCATCGCGACCTGGCCCGCAGCATCGTCGAGCATCTGCGCGGCAGCTCTGCCGAACCGGGCCAGGTGCTCAGCGAGAACGGGCTGGCCGCGGTGGTCGGCACCTCGCGCTCCCCGGTGCGCGGCGCCCTGCAGATGCTGCTGGACAGCGAGGTGCTGGAACGGCGCGGCGATGGGCGGCTGGTCCTGCGCCAGCTTCCCGCCGCCCATGAGGAACCGCTGCCCGGCGATGCCGAGGCCGGCGCGGTGGATCGCCTCTATTGGCAGATCGCCGAGGACCGCATCGCCGGGCGCCTGCCCGACCTGATCGGCGAGGCCGCGCTGATGCGCCGCTACGATGCGCCACGCGGCATCGTGCACCGCGCCTTGCTGCAGGTGATGGGCGAGGGCTGGGTGGAACGCGCGCCGGCGGGCGGCTGGCGGTTCCTCGCCCTGATCGACGGGCCCGGCAGCTACGACGAATCCTATCGCTTCCGGCGCGCGATCGAACCGGCGGCGCTGCTGGACCCGGCCTTCGTCCTGCCGCCCCGCATCGCCGCGAGGCTACGGCGGGAACAGGAAGGCCTGCTGGCGCGGCTCGCCGAGGGACCGGACCCGCGCGAGGTGTTCGAGCTGAATTCCGGCTTCCACCTCGCGCTGATGCAGGCGTCCAACAACCGCTTCTTCGCCGATGCCGGGCTGCGCGTGACGCGGCTGCGGCGCCTGGTTGGCTATGTCATCGCACTCGACCGTAGCCGGCTCGCGGCGCAGTCGAGCGAGCACCTCGCCATCCTCGACCGCATCGAGGCGGGCGATCGCCCGGGCGCGGCCGAATTGCTCATCCGTCACCTCGACGCGGGACGGTCCTCCAAGGCCAGGCTGCTCGAGACCTCGGGCCAGACCATCGCCGCGCTGGCGCAGCCCTCGCGGTAGCGGGCGTCGGCCGCCCCGGCCCATCGGTGACGGCGATGCCCGGGCATCGGCGGTATCAGTTTTCCGGGCGGAGGTTGTTGCGCCGGACCACATCGCCCCAGCGGGCGAGCTCTGCCGCGACGAACTCCCGGAACGCCTCGGGCGTGCGCACATCGGGTTCGGCGCCCTCGGCCTCGAGCCGTTCCCGCATGTTGGGCGTGACGATCGCCTCGTTGATGACATTGGTCAGGCGCTGGCGGATCGGCTCCGGCGTGCGGGCGGGCGCGATCATGCCGTACCACTGCATCGCCTCGAAGCCGGGATAGGTCTCGGCGATCGCAGGCACGTCCGGCAGTTGCGCGATGCGGCGCGGGGCGGAGACGGCAAGCGCGCGCAAGCGGTTCTCGCGGATCAGCGGCAGCACCGAGGGCGTGCCCGACATCGCGGCCTTGATGTCGCCCGACAGCAGCGTCGGCATCAGCGCGCCCGATCCGCGGAAGGGAACGTGCACCATCTCGATGCCGGCGCGCTCGGCGAAGGCGACCATTCCGATATGGACGTTCGAGCCCGAACCGGCGGAGCCATATTCGATGGAGTTCGGCGCCTCCTTCGCGCGGGAGATGAACTCGGCCAGCGTCGTCACGCCGAGCGCCGGAGGCACGACCAGTACCATCGGCACCTGCGCGACGAGCGCGAGATAGGCGAAGTCACGCATCGGATCGTAGCGCAGCCGCGGATAGAGATGCGGGTTCACCGCCAGCGTGCCGAGCTGGCCCATGGTGAGCGTGTAGCCATCCGGCGTGGCGGCCGCGCCGGCCTCGGTCGCGATGGATCCGCCGGCGCCGCCGCGATTGTCCACCACGACCGAGACGCCGAGCGCCGCCTGCATCTGCGCCGCGACGACGCGGGAGAGGATGTCCGTCGCGCCGCCGGCCGCGGCCGGGCAGATGATGGTGATGGTCCGGCGCGGCCAGGCCGGCTGCGCGAAGGCGGGGCGCGCGAGTGGCATCGTGGCCAATGCGGCCAGAGCCGACCGGCGGGTCATCCTGTGGATCATGGGTCGTTTCCTCACCCCTGGGCCGTGACAGTGGTCGGACGGTTGAGGCGGCCCAATGCCTCCCACCCTTTCCTCGACATGATGCCGAATGGCACCTGCCGCGCGCCAGAGCCTGATTGGTTCACGTTCGTTCACCAACCACGCTCCAACCTTTTGTTGGAACGCGCGATTCAGACCTCCGGTGCATTCGCGCCCACGGTCATCGCGCTTTGGCCATCATGCAGGCCCGAAGGCCGTGGCCGGCGAGCGCACCACCGCATCGCGCCCCGTTGCGACCTTCATGACCGAATCCTACCGGCTCTTGTTCCGGGCACGTCAGCCACCCTGCTGCCGTCGTGCGGCAGGGGTTCGACGCGCGTATCAGGCGGCGCGCTTGAGCAGCTGCCGGTCGATTTCCTCGACCAGCGCGGCGGTGAACGCCTTGGTCCCGAGCGGACCGCGAAGATCGCCGGTGCGCCGTGCCGGATCTGTCACCAGCGTGTTGATCGCACGGTCGATGACCGCGCCGGCCAGGGCGAAGTTCCCGCGCCCGGGCTGCCGCCGCGCCAGCCAGTCCAGCAGCATCGCCGCCGAGAGGATCAGCGAGGTCGGGTTGGCCTTGCCTTGCCCCTGGATGTCGGGGGCGGAACCATGCTGCGCCTGTGCCATGCAATGCGTGTCCGAGGCGTTGATCGCGCCGCCGAGGCCGAGACTGCCCGAAAGCTCGGATGCCTCGTCGGAGAGGATGTCGCCGAACATGTTGGTCGTCACCACCACGTCGAAGCGCTGCGCATCACGCACCAGCAGCGCCGCCATGGAATCGATCAGCTGCTCGTCATAGGCGACGTCCGGGTAGTCCGCCGCGACCGCGCGGACCTCGCGCAGGAACAGCGCCTCCGACACCTTGATGACGTTCGCCTTGTGGACGGCGGTGACCTTCTTGCGGTCGCGCTGGCGCGCCAGCTCGAAGGCCGCCCTGGCGATGCGGCGGGAGCCATGCGCGGTGATCTTGCGGACGGAGAGGGCCAGGTCGGGCGTCGGCATGAACTCGCCGATGCCCTGGAACATGTTGCGGTCGGAGTAGAAGCCCTCGGTGTTCTCGCGGACGATGACGAGGTCCATCGGCGTGCGGCCGAAATGCGGCAGCCCCTCGCGCGACCGGCTCGGGCGGATATTGGCGTAGAGGTCGAGCACGACGCGCAGCTCGGCCGAGATGTTGATGCCGCCCTGGGCGCGCGCCGGATAGTCGGAATGGGACACCGGGCCGAGGATGATGCCATCCGCCGCGCGGCAGGCGTCGAGCACGCCGTCGGGGGTGGTGGTGCCGACGCGCTTCAATGCGGCGAGGCCGACCTCATGCTCCTCGTATTCCAGGCCGAGGCCGAGATGGCGATCCACCGTCTTCAGGATCTCGATGGTCGAGGCGGTGATTTCCGGGCCGATGCCGTCACCGGGCAGTATAGCGAAGCGCATGTGCGGATCCTCCAAACGCGGGCGTTATCGTTCAGTAAAAAGTACAATACAATCGAAAAATGCAATTCTGCGTCGATGAGGCCAGATTGGACTTCCAGCCTGGCCTGGCGGCGACCTACGATGGAGAATGCGCAACTCGACCACGACATCGGGCGGCCGCGCCCGCCGCAATGCCGCGCCGCCATCGGCGCCGGCCAGCCTGCCTGACCGGCTCGCCGCCGAAATCCTGGAGCACGTCCGGCGCCAACGGCTGGAACCCGGCGCGCATCTGTCGGAACTCGGCCTGGCGGAGACGTTCCGTGTGTCGCGCACGCCGATCCGGCTCGCCCTGCAGGCCCTTCAGCAGCAGGGGGTGGTGGAACGCGAGCGCAATCGCGGCTTCTTCCTCAAGCAATTGCCGGAAGGCGATGCCGAATCGGAACCGCAGGAGGACGGGCTGTATTTCCGTATCGCGGAGGATCACCTGTCCGGCGCGCTGGAAGACCGCATGGCGGAAAGCGAGTTGCTGCGCCGCTACGGCGCGACGCGGTCGCAATTGTTGCGCGTCCTGGCGCGCATGACGCAGGAAGGGCTGGTCGAGAAACTGCCCGGCCAGGGCTGGGCCTTCCTGGCGGTGCTGACCTCGCCCGAGACCTATGCGCAGAGCTACCGCTTCCGCATCCTGATGGAGCCCGCGGCGCTGCTCGAGCCCGGCTATCGCCTGGCGCCGGAGACCATCGCGCGGCTGCGGGCGGAACAGCACGCCATGCTGGCCGGCGGCTGGCAGACCTTCTCGCGCGCGGAGACCCACCGCATCGGCGCGGAATTCCACGAAGCGCTGGTTGCCGGGTCCGGCAACATCTTCATGATCGAATCGCTGCGACGGGTGAACCGCATGCGGCGACTTCTGGAATACCGCATCAACCACGACCGAACGCGGCTGGTGAAGATCTGCAGCGAGCATCTGCGGCTGCTCGACCTGATCGAGGCCGGGGATATGCCGCGCGCGGCGGCCTTCTTGCGGCAGCACCTGGAGGGATCGCAGGGCGCGAAGGAGCCGCTCGTGCAGCGGGGCTCGGAACCCGAACGTGCGCCGGCGACCCTGCTGGAGGAGATGGCCTGATGCGCGGCTGCGTTCAGTGAACGGCACAGCGCCTTGGCAGATTGATTAAAAATTAGTAAAAAACCAATTACTAAGGTCAGCGTGAATCCAGTCGTCTAGCGGCACGGAGGGACGCGCCCGTGGAGGAGGCAGTGTGCGACAGCCTCTCCGCATGCGACACGCTCCTGACGGTCGGCGGCCGGCAGACCTTCTTCAAATACTGCTCCACCTTCGACAGCACTGATCAAGGCAATATCGGATCTGTCGCGGATACGCTGCTCGAACGGCGGGCGCGGCTGCAGGAAATCCTGGTCGAAAGGCGCAACGCTGCGGGGCTGACGCAGGTCGCGCTTGCGAAGCTGCTGCGGCGCCCACAGTGCTTCGTGTCTAAACATGAGACCGGCGAGCGGCGTTGGATATCATCGAACTGATCGAGGTGGCCGAAGCGCTCGGGTCGGATCCGGCAGCGATCGTGCGCGCACTGCGCCGGGTGACGCCCTGAGAGTGAGCGGATATCCCAAAATCGCATAAGGTGGGCGCGAACTATCGAGGCCGCACCGCGCATGGACCTCTATCCCGGCCGCCACCTGCGCGGCGAGGACGAGCCGATCACCATGACCGACCTGGCAGTGGTCATCCCGGGGAACTGGTCCCTACGGCATCGGCGCGGCGATCCCCAGGTGGCGGCCTGGCACCCGGAGTTCCTCGCGCTGCTGCTCGCTGAATCCGGGACTGACTGGGAGGACGGGATCGGTCCGGAGGCTCGGGACCTCGGCCTGCCGAGAATGGGGGCGCGGCTGCCACGCATGTACGCGGCGATACGCAGACCGATGGACGGCATCTACGAGCACACCCCGCGCCGTGGGGAGAAGGCGGCGCTCGACGCGTTCCTTCGGAAGGTGGAGGCGGCGACCGAGGCGCTGCAGGCGACGTGGCATGAGCTGCTGCGGGAACTGCTGTTGCTGCGTTGGCCGAAGGCGCGGTAGCGCACCACAACGCTTCGGCGACTGCGGGAGGCTGGGCTGACGGAACGGCCGCAGGAGAAAGATGAGTTCTTTCCGTGAGCAAGATCGTCGTCTGTTTGAAGCAGACGAAATATTAATGTACCCCTCGGCCCCCTTCGATCATTATATCTATTACAGATGTTAATATTCCAATGGACTACAGCCGCCGATAGTTCGCGCTCCTCCACGTCCAATCCAATACATATGGAGAGGCGTGATGCCGATTATTGCCGAACTATCGGTTGGCGAGGGGGTCAGGATCGACGCAATCGACATTTGGCTGCTGAAGGACGTCATCGAGGACGGCACGGCCGCCGTCGTGTTCGCCCCCGACGGCCAGGAGGTCACCATCCGCCAGGACGTGCCCTATCGAGCGGGGCCTGGATTGCGGCTTTCGGTCGACCCTTGCGAGGGCCCGGAGACGAACTGCGCCAGCAGGTTGAGGCGTTGCCTACACGGCGGTCGTATCTGCATCCCGACCTCGGCAGGATGTATCGCGACCGTGTCGCACGGCTGCGGGACGCGACGAACGGTGGCGACAACGCCGAGGCACGGGAGGCGGCGCGGGCGCTGATCGACCGCGTTGTCGTATCCCCACCGCCCGAGGGCGGGGGCCGCCCGGCATCGAACTGGTCGGCGACCTTCGCGAGATGCTTCGGACGACAGAAGCTTCAGGCATCTCCACGGAGGGATCCACCCGTGACACCGGCCACTTTGACCTGGTCCTCAGTTCGGTAAAGGTGAGGCGGGGGCAGCGCCCTCCCCGCCTTCAGCCGAGCAGTTCCGCCACCGCCGGCACCAGCACCGCCAACCCTGCGCCGACATCGGCCATGTCCAGCGCCTCATCCGGGTTGTGGCTGCCGTGCTCATTGCGCAGGAACAGCATGACGGTGGGGATGCCGAGTCCGGCGAAGGTGGCGGAATCGTGCCCCGCACCGGAGGCCATCTCCCGCGCCTTCACACCAGCATTCGCAGCACTGCGCACCAGCAACGCGCGCAGGCCTGGGTCCATCAGCGCGGGGGCGGCATGCGTCGGCGGGCCGAAGTCGAAGGTGACGCCGCGCGCCGCGCCGATGCGTGCGGCCTCGGCCGCCAGCCAGTCGTCCAGTTCGGCCAGCAGCGCCGCATCCTGGCTGCGGATGTCGAGGCTGAACCGCACCACGCCAGGAATCTTGGTCGAAGTGTGCAGCGCGGGGTCGGTGGCCAGGATACCGGTTGTGCAGACCAGGTCAGCACCGGACGCTTCCAGCCGCGACCAGCGCGCATCGAGTGCGGCGATCAGCGCGACGGTCGCCATGGCGGCATCGCGGCGGTGGCGGCGCGGCACGGCGCCGGCATGGGCATGGGCACCGTGCGCGCTTGCCTGCGGGTAGCGCAGGCTGCCCCTGATCCCGGAGACGACGGCGACCGGCAGCCCTTCCTCGACCAGCACCGGGCCCTGTTCGATATGCGGTTCGATGAAGCAGGCGATGCGGGCGGGGTCGAGCAACGCGCGACCCGCGCGGATTGGCGCCGGGTCCAGCCCCTCGGCGGCCATGTGCTCGGCCAGGGTGCGCCCGGTATCGACGCGGCGCAGCGTGTCGGGCGCGTCCTTCGGCAGCAGGCCAAACAGCGCACGGCTGCCGAGGTAGTGGGCGGGAAACCAGCACATTTCCTCGGCCCGGATGCCGAGGACCAGCAGGTCGCGATGCGGCGCGCGGCCTGCAGCGTGCAGGGCAGCCGCGATGCCGAGGCCCATGATCACGCCCGCCGCGCCGTCGAAATTCCCGCCATGCGGCACGCTGTCGAGATGCGAACCCATTGTCACCGCGGGCAGCGACCGGTCCCGCCCGGGCAGCACCATGCGCAGCGTGCCGACCGCATCGGTCGTGACCTCCATGCCAAGGCCGCGCGCAACCTCCGACAACAGGCCCTGCGCAATCACCTCCCCTTCGCCGTAGGAGGCGCGGGTGATGCCGGGCGGATCGGCGGTGGCCGCGCCCAGCCGGTCGAACAGGTCGGTCACGAGGGTCAGCGCCGTGGCCAGCGCATGGTCGGGGAAGGTCGTCATCCCCGCATCCTAGCATTCGCCATGCCGGCCAGCATTCCCGTGCCGGTCATCCCCGATGCGGATGCAAAGCCATCCAATGCCGTGCGATATCGACCCGCCGCGTCACCCACACGTCGCGCCGGCGGCCGATATGATCGAGCAGTCGCTGCAACCCCATCGCCCGCGCCGGATGGCCGATCAGTCGCATGTGCAGGCCGATCGACATCATCTTCGGCCGACCCTTGCAGCCTTCGTCATACAGCATGTCGAAGGCATCGCGGATGAAGGAGAACCAGTCGTCGGAGGTGCCCATCCAGCCCGCGTACTTCCCGTCATTGTTCACCAGGGAATAGGGCACGACGAGGTGCGGCTTGTCCTCCACCTGCACCCAGAGCGGCAGTTCCTCGCCGTAATAGTCGCTGTCGTAGAGGAAGCCGCCATGCTCGACGACCAGGCGGCGGGTGTTCTCGGACGGGCCGTAGCGGCAATACCAGCCGGCGGGCGGCTCGCCGAAGGTCTTCTGCAGGCTCGCGAAGGCCTTGGCGATGTGCTCGCGCTCCTCGGCCTCGGTGAGTTCGAAATGCTTCACCCAGCGCCAGCCATGCGAGCACACGTCGTAGCCGGCGGCACGGATGGCGGCGGCGGCCTCGGGGTTGCGTTCCAGCGCGAGCGCGCAGCCGAACACCGTCATCGGCAGGCCGCGTTCCTGGAAAAGGCGCATCAGCCGCCAGACGCCGACGCGGGAGCCATACTCGAACATGCCCTCAGCGGCGAGGTCGCGGCCGGACTTCACCTGGCTGGCGGGATGCGCCTCGGTCAACCCTGCCTCGGTACGGCCATCGCCGAGTTCGAAGGAGGGTTCGGACCCTTCCTCGTAGTTCATCACGAAATTCACCGCGACCTTGGCACCGCCCGGCCATTGCGGGTCGGGCGGATTGGCGCCGTAGCCGATGAAGTCGCGCTTCACCTCATAGGGCATGGTCAGGCTCCTTCAACGACGGTGAAGGGGGCGACCTGGACGAATTCGTCGTCCGCGCTGCTGCCGTCCTTCCACATGAAGATCGCAAAGCGCGCGTTGCGGTCGAAGACGGTGGAGGGGTGGTGCCAGACATCGGCGCCATAGGTCACACCCTGGTCCGGCGCAGCGGCGAAGGCCCGCGCGCGGGCCATGTCCGGGCCGCCATCCGCCCCGTGGGGTGCCACCAGCACCAGCCAGCGCCCTGCCTCCATCGGCACGAAGGACTGCGAGGAATGCAGGTGCCGTTCCATCGTCGAGGACGCAATCGGCAGGGAAGCCGGCTCCTTGGTGCTGAAGGACAGGCTCGGCTTCGCATGGGCGCGACGATTGGCGAGCGCGGCCTCGATATAGACCCGGCCTGGTTCGCCAGGGCAGGCCAGCACCTCGCCGAAGGGCGCGAAGGCCTCGGCGGTCAGGGGTTCGAGTATCAGGCGCATGCGGCGGCTCCGGCTAGGTCGCTGCGATGATCGGGCCAGGCCTCGTCCCGCGTCCAGGGGGCGTGCAGGATGCCGCCGGCACAGGAGGGCTTCGCATGCGTCTGCAGGACAAGGTCGTCATCGTCACCGGCGGGTCCTCCGGCATCGGGCGGGCGATTGCCACGCTGTTCGCACGGGAAGGCGCGGCGGTGGTGATCGGCGACGTGAGCGAGACCGTGCTGGAAGGCGGCGCGCCAACCTGCGCGGTGATCGCCGAGGCCGGCGGCACCGCGCGCTTCCACTGCTGCGACGTCTCCGTCTGGGCGGATGTCGATGCGCTGGTGACAGCGACGGTGATGGAATTCGGCCGGCTCGACGTGATGGTGAACAATGCGGCGATCCGTGGCGCCGGCACGAAACTGCATGAGACGACCGAGGAAGACTGGGACCGCGTCATGGCGGTGAACGCCAAGGGCGCCTTCCTCGGCTGCAAGCGCGCCGTGCAGCAGTTCCTGACGCAGGACATCGTGGAGGAGGCGCGCGGGCGGATCGTCAACATCTCATCCCAGCACGGCATGGTCGCGGCACCCGGCAAGCTCGCCTACGGCACGGGCAAGGCGGCGGTGGCCTACATGACCAAGCAGATCGCGGTGGACTACGCGAAGGACCACATCGTCTGCAATGCGGTCGCACCGGGCCGCATCCTGACCGGCCGGCCGGCGGGGCCAGGCACCGACGCGATGGAATACTCCATCATGCGCACACCCATGCCACGGCTTGGCCGGCCCATGGACGTGGCGCAGGCGGCGCTGTTCCTCGCCTCCGCCGAGGCAAGCTTCGTCACCGGCCACAACCTGCTGGTGGATGGCGGCTGGATGGCGTTCTGAGCAGACGGAAGTCCCGGCGCCTCGCCCACCCTAACGCTTCAGCGCAGCACGAAATCCTTCAGCACCTCCGGCTTGAAGGCCAGGCCGTGGCCCGGCGTCTCCGGCGCGGTGATCATGCCGCCTTCGATCTTCGGCAGCGACACGAACACGTCGTCCAGCAGCCCCATCTGCTCCGCCCAGATCCCATTCGGGCTGGACGCGAGCAGATGCACGTTCAACTCCGGGAACAGATGCGGTGCGATGGTCATGCCCCAGGTGTCGGCGACGGTGGCGATCTTGCGCAACTCGGTGAAGCCACCGCGCATCGGGTCGGGCTGCAGGATGGGCAGGCGCGGAGATTCGAAGAAGGGCTTGAGGTCGGCGCGGCCGAAATGCGTCTCCCCACCCACCACGCGCATGTCGAGCGCCTCGGCGCAGCGGAGGTAGCCGGCGTAGTCGTCGGCCGTCACCGGCTCCTCCAGCCAATAGGCGTCGAATTCCTCGAACTTACGCCCCATGGTGATGGCCACGTCCGCCGACCAGCCCATGTTCACGTCGATCATGATGTCGACATCGGGCCCAACCGCGTCGCGCATGTCGCGGACGTTCCGCGCATCCGTGTGCAGGTCGCCCACGATGGCCACCTGCATCTTGATCGCCCTGAAACCTTGCGCGACGTAGTGCTTCGCCTTGGCGATCATGCCGTCCCCGAATGACCCGCGGAAGCAGCCGCTGCCATAGATCGGGATCTCGGACCGATAGTGACCCCACAGCCGGTGCAGCGGCAGCCCCGCCGCCTTGCCGACCACATCCCACAGCGCGATGTCGATCGCCGATTGCGCCATCATCGCCACCCCGCCGCGCCCGCCGGTCAGCGTCGCGCGCCACAGATCGCGCCAGATCGCCTCCACCGCCGTCGCATCCTTCCCGATGATGCGCGGCGCCATGGCTTCGGCGATGCAGGCGCCGATCGTGCGCTGCAGCGGCAGGTTCAGCAGATGCAGGTATCCCATGCCGGTCAGGCCGGACTGCGTCACCACCTCCACCACCACCAAGTCGCGCATCGGCCCCAGCGCATGGCCCGCGAGCCACGGATCATCCGCCCATGGCATGCGCAGCAGCGTGGTGCGAACCTCGCGGATCGTCAGGTCGGTCATGGATGCATTCCTCCGTTGCACGAAGCCTGCGCGCGACGGCCAGGACCGACAATCCCCTCAGCCGTTGAAGGCGACGCGTCCGGTCTGCGCGATGTCATAGCCGCCCATCCGCGCCGCCCGCGCGGCGAAGGCCGCGCCACGCGCGAATGTCAGGAGCGCCTGCAAGGGCGGGTCGAAAAAATCACGACGCGCCATCACCAGGTCGAAGCGCTCGCGCACCAGCGGCACGAAATCGAGCCCCCGCGCGATCGCCTCGGCACGGATGCCGAAGCCGGCCTCCGCACGGCCATCGGCGACGGCGGCGGCGACCTCGTCCTCCGCCATGGCGGGCTCGGACAGGAAGGCGATGGCTTCGAGCCGCAGCCCCGCCTCGTTCAGCAGATGCACCAGCAGGACATGGCTGCCGGCGCGGTTCTGCCGCCCGACGACGCGCAGGCCGGGCCGCGCCAGATCCACAACGGCCGCAAGCCCGAGCGGATTGCCCTGCGCCACGAGCAACCCCTGTTCCCGCCAGGCCCAGGTGATGCCGACATGCCCGCCATGGCCGAGCGCCTGTGCCACCGCCGGCGCGTTCCAGTCACCGCTGTCCGGGTCGCGCAGATGAACCGCCGCGGCCAAGGCCTGCCCGGCCGCCAGCGCATCCAGCCCATCCAGGCTGCCGCCGGACCGCAGCGCCAGGCCGCACCCCGATTGCCGCACCGCCCAATCCAGCAACGGATCATGGCTGCCCGCCAACACCGGCGGCGGCGCGGTGCGATGGGGCGCCTCGCTCTCGGCGCGGGCCGCCAGCCAGCGTTCCAGCAACGCGCGCGGAAACAGCCATTTGCCGCCAAGCAGCGCCGCCGGCAGCTGCCGCGCACGCGCCAGGTCGTACAGCGCGCGTTCCGACAGCCGCAGCCAGGCGGCCGCCTCCTTCAGGGTCAGGACATCCGGCAACATCAGGCAATGGATGGCAAATGCCGCGCCTGAGTCAAGCGCGTTCCGCGTTGACGACACCGCCTGCCATGCGCATCTGACGACAAAGCACGGGAGGTGGCATGCGGGTCGCGGGCGAACGGTTCCGGCGTGGCGGGCGACGAGGCTGATGCGCACGCCGACGACCATCCTGCCCCTGGTCACGCAGGGCCTCGGCTTTGCCGCCGGCGCCACGCGCATCCTCACCGATGTCGATCTCACCGTCGCGGCCGGCGCGCCGACCCTCATCATCGGGCCGAATGGCGCGGGGAAATCCGTGCTGCTGCGCCTGCTGCACGGGCTGCTGGCCCCGACCGAAGGCCGCATCCGCTGGGGTGGCGAGGCCGGCACCGCGGAACGCGGCCAGGCCATGGTGTTCCAGCGGCCGGTGCTGCTCCGACGCTCGGCGCTCGCCAATGTGCTGTATCCGCTGCGCCTCGCCGGCGTGCCCGCGAAGCAGCGTGCGGCACGGGCGGAACGCGCACTCGCGCTGGTCGGGCTCTCCGCCTTGGCGGATCGGCCGGCGCGGCGGCTGTCGGGCGGGGAGCAGCAGCGCCTTGCGCTGGCGCGCGCTGCCGCCACCGGGGCCGGTGTGCTGTTCCTCGACGAGCCCTGCGCCAGCCTCGACCCCGCCGCCACGCGCGCGGTGGAGGAGATCGTCATCCACCTTGCCGCCCAGGGCACCAAGATCGTGATGACGACGCATGACCTCGGCCAGGCGCGACGCCTGGCCGGCGATGTCGTGTTCCTGCATGCCGGGCGTGTGTTGGAACACGCCGCCGCCGAGGCTTTCTTCGCCGACCCGGCCTCAGCCGAGGCGGCCGCCTTCCTGCGCGGCGAATTGCTGTCGCACTGACCCACCGGAGCATCCCGCATGTTGCGCAGAACCGTCCTCGCCCTCGGCCTGATCCTCGCCCTGCCGGCCATGGCGCAGGAACGGACGATCACCGTCGCCTCCACCACCAGCACCGAGCAATCGGGGCTGTTCGGCCACATCCTGCCGATCTTCACGCGGGAGAGCGGGATCACCGTGCGCGTCGTCGCGCTGGGCACCGGCCAGGCGCTGGATGTCGGCCGGCGCGGCGATGCCGACGTGGTCTTCGTGCATGACCGCGCGGCGGAAGAACGCTTCGTCGCCGAGGGCCATGGCGGGCCGCGCCAGCATGTCATGGTCAACGACTTCGTCATCGTCGGCCCGGCATCCGACCCCGCGCGCATCGCCGGCACGACCGACACCGTCGCCGCGCTGCGCCGCATCGCCGAATCCGTTGCACCCTTCGTCAGCCGCGGCGACCGCAGCGGCACCCACGCGGCAGAACTGCGCCTTTGGCAGCAGGCCGGCATCGACCCAGCGACCGGCCGCGGCCAGTGGTATCGGGAGGTCGGGCAGGGCATGGGTCCGGCGCTGAACACCGCCGCGGCGCAGAACGCCTATATCCTGGCGGATCGCGGCACCTGGGTGTCCTTCCGCAACCGCCAGGACCTCAGGATCGTGGTCGAGGGCGATGCCCGCCTGTTCAACCAGTACGGCGTCATGCTGGTGAACCCGCAGCGCCACCCGCATGTGAAGGTGGCCGAAGGGCAGCGCTTCATCGACTGGGTCGTCTCTCCGGCCGGGCAGGCGGCCATCGCCTCCTACAAGATCAATGGCGAACAGCTGTTCTTTCCGAATGCAGCGCAGCCGGAGCCGACGTCGTAAGGCCTGACGGCTGCTGGCGTGCGTGGAGGGAAGGCCGGCAAACCTGGAGGCTGAAGAATTCCAGGTCTACCGTGCCTTGGGTTGGCAGGCGGCGGGGCGCCAAATCAACAGCAGACCCGACTTTCGAAAGAAGGCGGGCTTTTCACGCGCTAACGTCAGCCTGCCCAGCGCGCCGCGGCGCCGCGCAAACCCTGCGCCAGCGCATTGACCGCCAGCACGATCGTCATCAGCACCATGCCGAGAGCCAGTGCCAGCGGCAGGTCGCCCTTCGAGGTCTCGAGCGCGATGGCAGTCGTCATCACGCGCGTATAGCCCTCGATATTGCCGCCTACGATCATCACAGCACCGACCTCCGCCGCCGCGCGACCGAAGCCCGCCAGCAGCACCGTCAGCAGCGCGAAGCGCCCATCCCACAGCAGCGTAGGCACCGCGCGCAGGGTGGAAACGCGGAAGGAGCGGAACTGTTCCTCATACTCCTCCCACATGCCTTCCAGCACCTGGCGAGCCAACGCGGCGACGATCGGCGCGATCAGCACCGCCTGCGCGATCACCATGGCGGTCGGCGAGAACAGCAGCCCCAGCGGCCCCAGCGGCCCCGACCGCGACAGCAGCAGGTAGATCAGCAGTCCGCACAGCACCGGCGGCAGGCCCATCAGCGCATTCAGCGCGATGATCACCCCGCTGCGCCCCGGAAAGCGCGACACCGCCAGCAGCGCGCCGAGCGGCAGCCCGATCACCGCGGCGATCGCCAACGCGGCGAGGCTGACCTGCAGCGACAGCAGCACGATGCGCAGCAGCGCCGGGTCGGCGCCCGACAGCAGCCCCATGGCGGCGGAAAAGGCGCTGCCGAGGTCGCCCATCGCTCGGTCAGTCCACCCGAGCGCCGCTGACGCGGATGATCTCCGCGTAACGTTCGCGCTCTGCACGCAGGAAGGCGCCGAATTCCTCCGGCGTCATCGACAGCGGTTCCGCCCCCATCTGCTGGAACTGCGCGAGCACTGCCGGATCGGCGACCATCGCGCGCATGATGGCGTTCAGCCGCGCGACGATGGGCTGCGGCGTACCCAGCGGCGCGGTGACGCCGAACCAGGAGGTGACGTCGTACTCCGGCACCCCGGCCTCGATCATCGTCGGAAGTTCCGGGATGAAGCGGGACCGCGCGCGGCTGGTGACCGCCAGGCCGCGCACGGCGCCGCTGCGCACATGCGGCAGGATCTGCGGCAGGTTGTCGAAGGCGATCTGCACGCGACCGCTCAGCAGGTCCGTCAGCATGGCCGCGCCGCCGCGATAGGGCACGTGCACGATGTCGATCCCGGCGCGCATCTTGAACAGTTCGCCCGCCAGGTGAATCGACCCGCCGGCCCCGGCCGAGGCGAAATTGAGTTGCCCCGGCCGCGCGCGGGCCAGGGCGATCAGCTCCGCGATGCTGGTCGCGGGGACGGACGGATGCACCACTGCGATACTGCCGACGGCGGCGAAGGCGCCGATCGGCGCGACGTCGCTGACGCCGTCGTAGCCGGGGCTGGCGAACAGGATCGGGCCCGTCACATGGGTCGATGGCGCGGCGAAGGCCAGGGTGTAGCCATCCGGCGCGGCGCGCACCGCGCCCTGGGTGCCGACCGTGCCGCCGGCGCCACCGCGATTCTCCACCACCACCGGCTGGCCGAGTTCCGCCTGGAAGCGCTGCGCCACCAGCCGGCCGGTCACGTCGGTCAGCCCGCCGGGCGGGAAGGCGATCACCAGGCGGAGCGGGCGGTTCGGCCAGGGGCCATCCTGTGCCAGGGCAGGGGCGGCGAGCAGCCCGGCCGGCAACAGGGCAAGGCGGCGGCGATGGAGCGTCATGGCATGGTGTTCCCGGTGAAGAGCATGGCGGCGCATGTCGCCCGGCGCCAACAATCCACAAGCTCCGCATGGCAGACGGCGCAGCGCAAGCACGCTATCCAGGCTGGCCTCCGATCACGACCGGGCGCTCCGGATCGGCCGCCCAGGCCGACCAGGATCCGGGAAACATCGCTGCAGTGACGCCGATGGAGGCCAGCGCCGCCACGCCATGCGCCGCCGAGATGCCCGCGCCGCAGGTCACGCCCAGCGGCCGCGCGCCATCGGCGCCCAGGGCCGCGAACAGATGCCGCAGCGTCTCGGCATCAAGGAAGGCACCGGCCTCGGTCAGCGCATCGGCGGCCGGGGCGCTGATGGAACCGGGGATATGCCCGCGCGGTGCCTGGCCCGGCACGACGGTCCCGCCGATGTAGTTGCCGCGGATGCGGGTATCGAGCAGCACGCCGTCCCGCGCCATCGCCGCGGCGCCATCCGCGTCCAGCACCGGCATATGGCCGGGCGAGAGCACCACCTCGCTCGGCGCCGGCACGCCCAGCGAGGTTGCGACCGGATGACCTTCCGCCTGCCAGGCCGCAAAGCCGCCATCGAGCAGCAGCACATCGGCCAGCCCGGCCCAGCGCAGCACCCACCAGCCGCGCGCGGCGGTCAGGCAGCGATCATGGTCGTACAACACGACCGTCCGGTCCGCCGCCACACCCCAGCGTCGCGCGTTCCGCTGCAGGGTCGCGATATCCGGCAACGGGCGGCTGCCGCGCGTGCCGCCACCGGGGGCGGCGAGCTCCCCCGGCATGTCGACGTCGATCGCGCCGGGAATGCGCGGCGATGCGACATAGCCTGGCAGCACCCCCGCATTGCGCACCGCGAGGATCGTCGGCACCCGGCCATCGGCCAGGCGCCGCGCCAGGGTGGCGGGTGTGATGAAGACCGTATCGCGCGGGTCCATGCGGGTGGTCCTTTCAGCCAAGCGTCAGCACCCCACGATGGTCGAGCGCGATCGGCACCGTGCCGGGCTGCTGCGCCACCACCTCGATGGGATGGAACAGGTACAGCCAGGGCGGGTTGTCGTGCAGGCGACGCAGGCAGGCGCCGTAGGCCTCGGCCCGTGCGGCGTCGTCCATGGTTCGGGTGGCCGCCGCGATCATCGGTTCCAATTCCGGGTCGTCATGACCCTGCCACCACTGGCCGCGGACGCTGGAGGAGATCTTGTCGTTGAGCACCCGGAAGGTGGAATGCGGGGAACTGTCGAAGATCGCCATGTCGCCGATCTGCCCCTGGCCGACCTGGCGCGCATAGCCGGGGCGATCGGCCTCGGTCTGGATGCGCGGCGCAAGTCCGGCCCGGCCAAGGTCATGGGCGACCATCTGCGTGATGGCGGGGGCCCGTTCGGGCATGTGCAGTGGCGTGCGGAGAACGATCTCGCCATCCGCCCGCGCCTCGTCGAACAGCCGCCGGGCCGCGTCGGGGTTGTAGGGGATCGGGGCGATGTCGGCCTGCCGATGGCCCAGATGGAAGGGGCTGACGATGGTCGAGGCCAGCACGCCCATGCCGTGGAACACCTCCTCCACGATGGCACGCGCATCCACCGCGAGGTTCGCCGCACGCCGCGCCGCCGGATGCATGAAGGTGCCGTGGCGGGCATCGAGGTAGAACATCACCGAGAGAGTGTTCGCCGCCTCGGTCCATAGCAGGTCGGGCGCCCTGCGGCGCGGGTCGGCCATGCGCTCGAGATTGGCAGCCGCCTCCACCTCTCCGGCGGCGACCAGGCGATGGCGTTCTTCCGCATCGCGCTCGGCGACCAGGCCGATTCGCGTGGCGGCACGGCCGGGCTCGACCGCCTCCAGGATCGCGTAGGACCCGGCCGCCTGGTCCAGCACGCGATACGGACCGGTGCCGATGGTCATCGCCCCGTCGGTGGCTGCGCGCATGACGAAGAATTCAGCGAGGATCTCCGGCAGGTCGGCCAGCGGTTCCGGCGTCGAGATCGACAGCAGGCCGGGCCCCTCGGCGGTGATGCGCGCGCCGGCGAGGTAGCGCGCATAGGCCCAGGGCATGCCGAACATGTCGGTGCCCCGCAGATGCGCGGCGATCGCCTGGACGACGTCCTCGGCCGTGCAGACCTTGCCGTCATGGAAACGGGCGCCGCGGCGCAGCGCGAAGGTCCAGGCGTGGCCGCCATCCTCATGATGCCAGGCGCCCAGCAGGCCCGGCCCGACCCGTCCGTCACGCCACTGGCAGAGCGGTTCGAAGACGAGCGAACGCAACGTCAGGATCGAGGTGTCGTCGGTGACGCGGCCCAACGGCAGGAACTCCACGCGCTCAAGCGCGATCGTCAACATCATGCCTGGTCCCGGTGCCTCCTGCGTTGCGGCGGCGCGCAGGGTCCCACGCCGCTCGGAGGATGACGAGGCCCCGGGGCGTCACGGCTCGCCGCGGCCAGCCAGACGCCGAATCCACCACTGTTCTTGCGGCGCTTGCACAATTTCGTGGCGCTCATGGGGATTCTTCGTCCTGTATTCGGGCATTCCTGACCCTTCGATCGATCGGCGGCCATTCGGGGGGCATGCCACTTTTTTCGCCTCTGCAAAAAAAGGGTTTGCGCGACGGGGCGAGAGGGTCTCCCACCGATCGGCAACGACCGGTGAGAGACCATCTCGCCGCAATTCATCCTGCGCTTCGCGCTCATTGGCGACGTCACCCTGAAGGCGACGATGTTCGGCATCGACCTCGCTTCGATGGCCCGTCCCGCCACCGCGATGCCAATCACGAAGGCGTCACCCGGATGGCGGGCCTCGCGGTCGTCACCACGCGGATCAGGCCGTTCGCTTACGCCGCGGAGCCGTCGATCCCGCCAGCCTGAGCAAGCGCATCGCGGCATCGATTGCTCCCATCGCGCGAGGCGGCTTCGGCATGGCCATCATCACCTGCGGGTCCTCCTCCGGCTGCGCGCGCGCAACGGGTGTCGATGGCCTGTCCTGCTGCTGCCGGATGATCGTGCCCAGGGAATGCGTCGCCGGTCGGCAAGGCTTCCCGCATTTTGCCAATCGGTGCGACATGGCGGTTTAATGCGCCGATGTGCGGCCGGTGTCGGAGGTGCTCGACGCCGCGTCGCGGACGCAGGGGTGAACGTCATGCTCGATAGGCCCGGCCATTACGACTACATGCCCTGGCGGCGACGGCCCCGGATCACCTGGCCGAATGGCGCGCGCATCGCCATCTGGCTGGCGCCGAACATCGAACATTACGAGCTGAACCCGCCGCCCAACCCGCGCCGCACCCCCTGGCCGCGGCCGCTGCCGGACATCGCCGGCTATTCCTGGCGCGACTACGGCAACCGCTCGGGCTTCTGGCGCATGGCCGACACCATGGCGAAATACGGGGTGCGCGGTTCGGTCTCGCTGAATGTCGCGGTGTGCGACCACTACCCGGAGGTGATCGAACGCTGCTGCGAGCTGGGCTGGGAGCTGTTCAGCCACGGCACCTACAACACCCGCTATTTCTACGACATGGCCGAGGACATGCAGCGCGAGCTGATCCGCGACAGTCGCGAGACCATCCTGCGCGCTTCCGGCCAGCGCCTCGACGGCTGGCTGACGCCGGCCATTTCCAATGACGAGACGACGCAGCATGTGCTGGCCGAGGAGGGCATCCTCTACACCCTCGACATGACACATGACGACCAGCCGACGCCGATCAACACCCGTGCCGGGCGGCTTGTCTCCATCCCCTATTCGCTCGAGGTCAACGACGTCCCGCTCTTCGTCAGCCGCAACACGCCGGCGGAGCGCTACGCCGCCATCTGCAAGGCGCAGTTCGACCAGCTCTACGAGGAAGGCGCGGAGTCCGGCACCGTGATGTGCATGCCGCTGCACCCCTACCTGATCGGCCAGCCGCATCGCATCGCCGCGCTGGACACGGTGCTCGCGCACATCACCGGCCACGACAAGGTCTGGCTCGCGACCGGGCGCGAGATCGCGCAGCATTATATCGACCACCACCTGGACGACCACCGGCGTTGGATCGCGGAGGGCACGCCATGACCCTGCCGCCGGACTACACCGACTATCCGTTCCGCCGCCGGGCGATGGACCATGACCGCTACCCCTATCGCATCCTGCCGCGCACGCAGCCCGTCACCTGGCCAGGGGGCGCGCGCGTCGCCCTGTGGGTCGCGGTGCATGCCGGCTGGTTCCCGATGGACATGCCGCTCAGGCCCTTCATCGCGCCGGGCGGCATGGAGCGGCCCTACCCGTCCTATTGGGACTTCACCCAGCGCGACTACGGCCACCGCATCGGCATCTATCGGCTGATGCGCGCGATGGCGGCGCGCGGCGTGAAGGGCACGGCGCTGCTCAGCGGCGCCCTCACCCGGGAATACCCGGTGCTGATGGACGACATCGCCGCGGCCGGCTGGGAGGTCGCCTGCGCCGGGCTCGACATGGGCCATCTGCACCATGGCGGCGTGGCGGAAGCGGAGGAACGCGCCTGGATCGCCGAGGCCGCCGCCCTGCTGCGTGGCCGTTTCGGCGATGCCGTCACCGGCTGGCATTCGCCCGCCCATTCGGAATCGGCCCGCACGCCGGACCTCGTCGCCGGCGCCGGCTTCGCCTGGACCAGCGGCTGGACCAATGACGACATGCCCTATGCCTTCGCCACCGGTGCCGGCACGCTGACCGCCTTGCCGCTGTCGCAGGACCTGTCGGACCAGCGCATGCTGCAGCAGCAGCACATGGCGACCGAGGATTTCACCGCCGCCATCCTCGCCGCCCATGCGACACTCGATGCCGAGGCGCAGGCCACGGGCGGCGGGCGCGTGCTGACGCTGTCCATCACCCCGTGGCTGATGGGCCAGCCGCACCGCATCCGCGCCTTCGCGACGATGCTGGACGCCATCCTCGCCCGCGGCGGTGTCTGGAGCGCGACGGGGGCGGAGATCGCGGCCGCCTGGCGGGCGCAGGCATCCTGACGGGCGTCCTGATCACGCGGCCCGAGCCCGGCGCCGCCGAAACCGCCGATGCCTGCGCCGCGTTGGGGTGGGATGCGATGCTCGCGCCCTCCCTGGTCCTGCGCGCGACCCCGCCGCGGCGGCTTCCGCGGGCGCAGGCGCTGCTGCTGGCCTCCCGCGCCGCCGCCCGCGCGCTGGAACCATGCCCGATCCCGGTGCTCGCCGTCGGCGACGGCACGGCGACCGAGGCCCGCGCCCGCGGCTTCACCGATGTCCGCGCCGCCGATGGCGACGCCGCCGCCCTGGCGGACGCCGCCACCCGCATCCTGGACCCGGCGGCCGGGCCGCTGCTGCTCGCCGTCGGACGCGGCTATGGGGCCGAACTCGCCTCGACGCTGCGCGAACGAGGCTTTCGCGTCATCCGTCGGATCGCCTACGCCGCCGTCCCGGCCACCTTCCTGCCGGCGCCGGCCTTGGCCGCGCTGCGCGAAGGCCGCGTGGCCGCTGCATTGTTCACCTCGCCGCGCGGTGCGCGCATCACGCTTGCGTTGCTGCGCCGCGCCGGCCTCGCCAACGCCACTCGCACCATCCGCGCCATCGCGATCAGCCCGCGCATCGCCGAGGCCCTCGCCGCGCTCCCCTGGGCTGCCATCGACACCACCGCGCGCCCGGACCCCGCGCTGCTGCCAGGCTGTCTCGGTCCGCCACCGGCTTGATCCGGCAGCCTTGATCCAGCACGGGGGCGCCATCCGCCGCCGCGGTGCTATACACCCCCTCCCCGTCGCCATGGCGCCGCAGCATGAGGACCGGCATGACCGATACGCCCACCCCCCCGATCCGCCGTTTCCTGGACCCCGCCGCCCTCCCGCTGCTGGTCGGCGGCTTGGTGCTGGTGCTGGCGGCGGCCTGGCTTTGGGTCACGCCCCGCCCCGCCCCGCCGGCCAATCCTGCAATGGCAACGATCGCCGCGCTGGAAGCCCGCCTCGCCGCGCTGGAGGCCCGCCGCGGCCCCGATCTGGCGCCGCTGGAACAGCGCCTGGCCACGCTTGAAGCCCGCCGCGCCCCTGACCTTGCCCCGGTCGAACAGCGGATTGCTGCCCTGGAGGCGCGCCCGGCGCCGGACCTGTCGGGCATCGAACAGCGCCTCGCGGCCATACCCGCCCCCGCCGACCTGCGCCCGCTGGAAGGCCGGATCGAGGGCCTGGCCGCCCGCGTCGCGGCCACCGAGGCGCGCGCCGCCGAGGCCCTCGCCCGCCCTTTGCCCGACCCCGCCGCCTTCGCCCCGCGCGCCGCCGTGGAAGGGCTGACCAATCGCGCCGACCGGCAATCCGAACGGCTCGACGCCGTCGCTGCCCGCCAGCAGGCCGCCGATGCCGAGGCGATCCGACGCACCGAAGACCTCGCCCGCGGCATGGGTGAGCGCCTCGCGGCCGCCGAGCGCGCCGAGGCCGAACGCATCGCCACGGCCACCACGGCCCTGGAAGCCCGGCTGCGCGGCGCCGAATCGGGCCTGGCCACGCGTCTCGCCGCGCTGGAGGCGGCGCAGGCCCGCGTCGCCGCGGTGGAATCGCGCGCCACCCGCCTCGCCGCCTTCGACGCGCTGCGCCTGCGCCTCGATTCCGGCCAGCCCCTTGGCCCGGCCCTCGCCGCCCTGCCGGCCGCGCCCGAGGCGCTGACCCGCTTCGCCGCCGCCGCCCCTCCGACCGAAGCCTCCCTGCGCCTGGCCTTCGACGCCGCCGCCCGCGCTGGCCGCGCGGCAAGCGAGCCGGCCCGGGACGGCCAGGGGATGCTCGATTCCGCGGTCTCCCGGCTGTCCGGGCTGGTGACGGTGCGGCGCGGCGACCAGGTGGTCTGGGGCGATGCCGCCGCCGCCGAGATCGAGGGTGCCCGCCGTGCGCTGGAAGCCGGCGACATAGACGCCGCCCTGGCACGGATCGACCGCCTGCCGCCGGCCGCCAAGGCGGCGATGGCCGACTGGGTCGCGCAGGCACGCGCGCTCGGCGCCGCCCGCGCTGCGCTCGCCACCCTGGCCGCCGGCTGAGGAGCGCGCCATGCGTCGTGCCCTGATGGTGCTGGTCGCGCTCGCGGCCATCACCGCCCTGGCCTTCTGGTTCGCCGAGACCGGCGGCACCATCGAGGTGCAGGTCGGCGAGTTGTGGATCGGCGTCGGCCTGCCGATCGCCGTGCTGGTCCTGGTCGGCGGCTTCCTGCTGGCCCATGGCGTGCTGGCGGCGCTGGCCGCGATGCGGCGCATCCCGGCGCGGCGCCGGGCGGCCCGCGCGGACCGCCGCCGGTCGGATGGCGATGCCGCGGTGACGCGTGCGCTGGTGGCCCTTGCCGCCGGCACGCCGGACGCCGCGCGCGTCGAGGTGCGCCGCGCGCGCCACCTGCTCGGCGACACGCCGCAGACCTTGCTGCTGGCCGCCGAGGCCGCGCGCCTCGCAGGGCGCGAAGACATGGCCGCCGATGCCTTCAAGGCGCTGGCCGACCGCCCGGATGCCCGCTTCCTCGGGCTGCGCGGCCTGCTCCGCCAGGCGATGCAGCGGCAGGATTGGGAAGCCGCGCACCGCCTGGCCAAGGAAGCCGATGCCGCCCAGCCCGGTGCGGCCTGGCTGCGCGAGGAACGCCAGTTGCTGGCCCTTCGCACACATGACTGGCGTGAAGCATTGGCGCTATCCCCGCCGGGCGGGCCGCGCGCCGCGCTCGCGCTTGCCGCCGCCGAACAGGAAAGCGACCCGTCCCGCGCCGCCGAGCTGGAGAAGCAGGCCTTCGCCGCCGATCCTGAATTCGCGCCGGCAGCGATCGCCCATGCGAAGCGGCTCGGCACCGGCAGCGCGCGACGGGCGCGGGCGGTGCTGGAACAAGCCTGGGTGGCCGCGCCGCATCCCGATATCGGCGTCGCCTGGATCGCCGGCACGCCGGCTCCACTGGCCCGCGTCAAGGCGGTGGAGGACCTGGTCCACCGCAATGCCGACCACCCCGAAAGCCGGCTGCTGATGGCGCGCGTGGCCCTCGATGCCGGGCTGACCGGCCGGGCGCGCGCCGAGCTGGAAGCCCTGGTCGCCGCCGATGCGGCCGACCGCCGCGCCTTCATGCTGCTGGCCGAACTCGAGGAGGCCGAACACGGCGACACCGCCGATGCACGCGCCGCCCAGGCGCGCTGGCTGCGCGGTGCAGCCAATGCGCCCGGGGCGCCGGTGTGGCGCTGTGCGGCCTGCGGTGCGGAACATGTCGGCTGGAAGGCCGAATGCACGTCCTGCGGCGAGGTCGGGCGTATCGGCTGGTCGGCTCCCGGGTCACTGCCCGCAGGGTGATCCCAACGGCCCATGGAACGGGCCGTTGGGGTCGTTGCTAGAGCAGATCCCGATCAGGTGGAATCACCTGATCGGGTGAAGATGCTCGAAAAAGCAGAAGGCTAGAGCCGCCGCCGTGGGCCTAGGCGAACGGGAGCGGCCCAGGCCTCAGGCGCCGGCGCCGCCATCCGACGGCTTGGCTGGCGCGCCGCGCGCTGTCGCGTTGGCAGCGGCTGACGCTCCGGGCGCGGTCGCGCCGTGCGCTCCCGGCCCGATACGCGACATCGGGCCGAAGGGGCGACCGCATTCTCGATTGTCGCGCCGTGCGCTTGCCGCCCAATGCAGGGCGTCCGGCGGAAGGGGCGGACGCTGTGGCCAGGCATGCGCCATTCGGCCGCGCGTAACCGTTTGCCAAGACGTTTCGGTCATTGGTGATCCACCGGCATAGGCCGGGATTGCCAGAAGGCCACGCCATGCCCTGGGACATCGGGCTTCACTTCGCGCTGCGGGCAACGACGGCCACGCTCGCCATCGCCGCCCTCGTCTATGGCGCCATGCGCGCCGTCGTGGTGCGCGGCGACGGCTGGCGCCGCGCGCTGCGCGCGATCGGCGCGCCGTTGCTGCTGGGCATCGCCATCCTGTCCATCGTGGATATTGTGGCGGTGCTGCGGTTGGGCGTGGTGCCGGAAAGCCGGACGATCGACTGGTTCTGGGCCTCGCTCGACGAATTGATGCCCATCTTCTTCCTGCTGCAGATCGAGAGTTGGCGCCGGCGCGACCAGTTGGAAGCGCAGCTGGCCGCGCTGTCGGAAACCGACCCGCTGACCGGGTTGCCCAATCGCCGCGGCTTCCTCATTCGCGCACAGGCGGCGATGGCCACAGCGCGACGCGGCGGCGGCCGGTGCTCGGTGGTCATGCTCGACCTCGATCGCTTCAAGGCGATCAATGACGGCTTCGGCCACCCGGCCGGCGACGCGGTGCTGCGCGGCGTCGCGGTGGCGATCACCGAGGCGGTGCGCGGCACCGACGTGGTCGGGCGCCTTGGCGGGGAGGAATTCGCCCTGCTGCTGCCCGACGACCTGGCCGGCGCGGCGCAACTCGCCGAACGGCTGCGCGTCGCGGTCGCCGCCAGCGTGGCCCATCCTGCCGGGGCAGGTCATCGCGTGACGTTCAGCGCCGGCGTCGCCGCGCTCGACCCCACAGGCAGCGAGGCCGTGCTGGAAGCCGCGCTCGCAGCCGCCGACCGTGCGCTGTATGCCGCCAAGGCATCGGGGCGGGACCGCGTGCTGATCGGTTGAGCGGATGGGGTTTCGCCGGGTCGCGTTGAAGGCCGGAGGGGCGCCGCCCCTCCGGACCACCCCGCCAAAGGCCAGCGGGCCTTTGGAATGCGGGCTTTTGGCGCCGAGCCAGGGAGGTGTTCTGCCATTCGGGTGCCTGCGCTATGCCCCGCGCCATGAGCACCTTCCGCCGCCGTGCCCCCGGCACGCTTGCCCGGAGCGAACGACAGGCCTGCCCAACGCCAGGTGATGGTTTCCAAAGGCCCTGGGCCTTTGGTGGGGGTGGTCCCGAGGGGGCAAAGCCCTCTCCGGTCCTCGCCCCCCGCGCCGGGCATGCCGGCAATTCGCCGCCGCCCCTTAATGGCGCAGGTCTTGCGTGCCACCATCGGCCACCGGTCGAATCATCAAGGAGCTCCCGTATTCGTCCCCCCCATGAGCCTTGCGCGGGCGGCCCCCGATGACGGCTGCCAAGGCGTTGCGGATCCTGCTGGGCATCTCGCTGGGCGGTGTCGGCGGGGCCTGCTTCGCCGCGCTGCACCTGCCGCTGCCTTGGCTGATCGGCGCTCTCGTGGCAGTGGCCGGGGCGCGGCTGTCGGGCCTGCCAGCAGAAGGCCACCCGCAGTTGCGCAACGCCTTCCTCGGCATCATTGGCATCGCCCTCGGGCTGTATTTCACGCCCACCACGGCAGCCGTGCTCGCCGCCAA
Organism: Roseomonas sp. CAU 1739; assembly: GCF_039839775.1. NCBI lineage: Bacteria > Pseudomonadati > Pseudomonadota > Alphaproteobacteria > Acetobacterales > Roseomonadaceae > Roseomonas > Roseomonas sp. CAU 1739. The sequence continues at coordinate 116,907 of NZ_JBDOQQ010000016.1, read as the reverse complement.
GGCAGGGCTGCTGCTGCTGGCAGCCTTCGTCACGCTGGCGATGGGCGCGGCGCTGGCACCGCTGCTCGCCAGGCGGGCGAAGGTCGACATGGCGACGGCGTGGTTCTCCTCGATCCCCGGCGGCGTGGCCGACATGGCGATGCTGGCCGAAGGCTATGGCGGCCGGCCGGCGCCGGTCGCCCTCGCGCAACTGCTGCGGGTCTGTTCGGTGGTGATCCTGGTGCCGAACCTCTTCGCCCTGGCCGGGCTGAAGGGGGATGTGCCGCAGGTCGCGACGATCCTGCCATTCGTGCCGTGGATCCTGCTGCTGCAATGCGCCGGCGGCCTGGCCGCGGGGTATTTGCTGGTGCGGGTCGGGGTGCGCGCCGGCTGGATGCTTGGCCCGCTGGCCGTGACGGCGGCGCTGACCGCTTACGGCCTGACGCTGTCGGGCATTCCGCCCTGGCTGTCGGCCTTCGCGCAGGTGGTGCTGGGCACCAGCCTGGGTGCCGCCTTCGGGCGGGAGAGCATCCGCCCGCTGCGACGCTTCCTGCCGCATGCGGTGATGCAGGTCTTCCTGCTGATGGTCGGTTGCGCCGCGGCGGCGTGGCTGATGGCCTGGCTGTTCCACCAGCCGCTCGGCGCCATGATCCTCGGCACCGCGCCTGGCGGCGTCGCCGAGATGAGCCTGACCGGCAAGGTGCTCGGGATGGATGTTGCACTGATCGTGACGCTGCATGTCACGCGCATCTTCCTCGTCACCGTGCTGACGCCGCCCGCCTTCCGCCTGCTGCATCACCGGAATTCGAAGACATGACCGACGAGCTCTGCTTCCTGTCCGCCGCCGAGGCGGGGCGGCGCATCGCCACGCGCCGTCTGTCGCCGGTCGACCATGTGCAGGCGATCTTCCAGCGCATCGACGCCGTCGATGGGCGCGTGCGCGCCTACATCACGCCGCTCCGCGACCGCGCGACAGCCGCCGCCCGCCGTGCCGAGGCCGAGATCGCCGCCGGCCTGTGGCGCGGCCCGCTGCATGGCGTCGGCTTCGCGGTGAAGGACAACTACTTCACCGCCGGGGTGCGGACGACCGGCGGGTCGCGGCTGATGCTGGATGTCGTACCCGACACCACCGCACACATCATCACGCGGCTGGAGGCGGCGGGCGCGATCCTGCTCGGCAAGCTCAATACCTGGGAATACGGCACGGGAACGGGGGCGGTGCATCACGACCTGCCGTTTCCGGTCGCACGCAACCCGTGGGACCTGGATCGTTTCACCGGCGGGTCCTCGACCGGGTCCGGTGCCGCGGTGGCTGCGGGCATCGCGCCCTTCGCGCTGGGGTCCGACACCGGCGGTTCGATCCGCCTGCCGGCGGCGGCGAACGGGCTGGCCGGGCTCAAGCCGACCTATGGCCGGACAAGCCGCGCGGGGGTGCTGCCCAATTGCTGGTCGCTCGACGTGACCGGCGCGCTGTGCTGGACGGCGGAGGACAGCGCCCTGGTCCTGAACGCCATCGCTGGCCATGACCCGGGCGATCCCGGCTGCGTCGCGCGGCCGGTGCCCGACCATCGCGCCGGGCTGCGCGACGGTGTCGCCGGCATGACGATCGGCATCGTCACCGGCCTGCCGGAAGCCGAGATCACGCCTTCCATCGCCGCCGGCGTGACGGCGACCGCTTGGCTGCTGGAGGCGCAGGGCGCGCGGCTGATCGACATCCCGCTGCCCGCGCCGCTCGCGCATTACCGGCGCGCGGCGGGGATCATCAACCCGGCCGAGTCCTTCTCGATCCACGAGGCGGATTTCGTGCAGCGGGCCGACCTCATGGGCCAGGCGCTGCGCGACAAGCTGACCACGGGATCGATGATCAAGGCCGGCGACCTCATCGCCGCGCATCGGCTGCGGCGCCATCTGGCGCGCGCCACCGATGCACTGTTCGGCCTGTGCGACCTGCTGCTGCTGCCTGGCGCCTACCGCACCGCGCCACGCTTCGACGACCCCGCCGCGGTCATCGCCTTCACGCGGGAGGGGGCGATGAACATCGCCAGCCTGTCCGGCCATCCGGCCATGTCGGTGCCCTGCGGCTTCGATGCCGACGCCATGCCGCTCAACGTGCAGGTGATGGGCCCGTATTTCGCCGAGGCGCGCGTGCTGCGCGCCGCGCAGGTGATCGAGGACGCGGTCGGTGAACGCAGCCGCCGCCCGACGCTGCGCGGAGGCGGCCTGCCGCTGCTGCCGGGGCCACCGGTTGATCGTGCGGCGCGCGATGCGGAACTGAGCAGCATCCTCGCCGCCGCGGCCGCCGAGCTGCCGCGCCTGGCCGACAAATTCGCCGAACCCGCCGGCATCTTCCGGCCCTGACCTGGCCGGCAGATGCCGGCCCATGCACCCCGCCCGGTCGCCCGGTCAGGCAAACATGTCTGCCGGGCTGTCCCGCCGCAACGCAAGCCCGAGTTCGGCGCCCAGACGCGCCGCGTCCATCGCCGCGGCATCCTCGGTCCGCTTCAGCAGGAAGGTCCCATCCGCGCGGGCGACGAGCCCGGTCAGCCGCAGGCGTCCGTCCGGCAGCAGCCGTGCATGGCCGCCGATCGGCGTTCGGCAGGACCCGTCCAGCGCCGCCAGCAGGGCCCGTTCCGCCGAGGAGACGGCGCGCGCCTCCGGGTCCTCGATGGCGGCGAGAAGTTCATGCAACTCGGTGTCGTCCGCCCGCACCGTGACCCCGACAATGCCCTGGCCGGCGGCGGGCACCATAATGTCGGGGTCGATGGAGACGCTGCCTTCGGGGTCCAGGCCCATGCGCCGCAGCCCGGCCAGGGCGAGCAGGGTCGCGGCGGCCTCCCCCTCGGCCAGCTTGCGCAGTCGCGTCTGCACATTGCCGCGGAACATCACGACCTGCAGGTCCGGGCGCAGGTGCAGCAACTGCGACTGGCGCCGCACCGATGACGTGCCGATCACCGCACCGCGCGGCAGTGCCGCGAAGGGATCGGCGGCATCGCAGCGCGGCAGGGCCGGGCCAGGCAGCAGGCAATCCCGCGCATCCTCCCGCTTCAGCGTGCAGGCGAGCACGATGCCGGGCGGCATCTCGGTCTCAAGGTCCTTGAGCGAATGCACCGCGAAATCCACCCGGCGGTCGAGCAGCGCCTCGTGGATCTCCTTGGCAAACAGGCCCTTCCCGCCGATCTCGGCGAGCCTGCGGTCCTGGATCTGGTCGCCCGAGGTGCTGATCGCGTGTTCCTCGAACGCCTTGGCGTCGCGCAGCACCGGGCAGAAGCGGGTAATGCGGTCCAGGAAGTCCCGCGTCTGCCACAGGGCGAGCGGCGAAGCGCGCGTGCCGACACGCAGCGGCAAGGAGCGACGATGCGGCGCCATGGCGCTGACAGGATGGGCAAGGGCCATGGAAGCGTCATAGGCGTTTTCCGCACGGCCGGAAACGGCGCCGGCCCGTAGCGCCGTCGATGTCGTGCGGGGGCGCGCCCCGTGCCCTGCAGCCCCGGCCATGCGCCGCGCTGCGCGCCAGCCCTCCCCCACGGCGTTTGCCGGAGCAGCGTCGCCCGATCAGGCGCTGCCACCCGATCGGGATCTGCTCTAAGAACCCCGCCCATGGACGCGGAAGATGGGATCACGCTGCACGGCCCCGTGCTGGGGCTGGAAAGCAGTTGCGACGAGACGGCCGCCGCCGTGCTCGCCCCGGATGGCGCCATCCTGGCCGAGGCGGTGCTGAGCCAGGAGCAGGAACACGCCGCCTTCGGGGGGGTGGTGCCGGAGATCGCCGCGCGCGCGCATCTGGCCGCCCTGCCCGGCCTGGCGCGGACGGTGCTGCAGCGGGCGGGGCTCGGCTATGGCGACCTTGGCGCAGTGGCGGCGACCTCGGGGCCGGGGCTGATCGGCGGGTTGATCGTCGGCGCGTGCTTCGGCAAGGGCGTGGCGATCGCGCGGGGGCTGCCCTTCGTCGCGGTGAACCACCTGGAGGCGCATGCGCTGACGGCGCGGCTGCCGGGGCTGCTGCCCGAAGGCGCGCCAGAATTTCCCTATCTGCTGCTGCTGGTGTCGGGCGGCCATTGCCAATGCGTCACGGTGGAGGGGCTTGGGCGGTATCGCCGGCTCGGCACCACGCTCGATGACGCGGTCGGCGAGGCCTTCGACAAGGCCGCCAAGCTCATGGGCCTGCCCTGGCCCGGTGGGCCGCATCTGGAAAGGCTGGCGGCGACCGGCGATGCGCGGGCGGTGCCGTTGCCGCGGCCGCTGTTCGGCCGGCCAGGCTGCGATTTCTCCTTCTCCGGCCTGAAGACCGCCGTGGCGCGGGCGCTGGCGCAGGGCGCGCGGCCGGCTGATGTGGCGGCATCCTTCCAGGCCTCGGTCGCCGCGGTGCTGGCCGACCGGGCGCGGCATGCGCTGGCGATGCTGCCGCGGGCGACGGCCGTGGTGGTGGCCGGCGGCGTCGCCGCGAACGGCGCGGTGCGCACGGCGCTGGCCGGTGCCGCGGCGGCGGCCGGGGTGCCAATGCTGGCGCCACCGCTGCGGCTGTGCACCGACAACGCCGTGATGGTGGCCTGGGCGGGGATCGAGCGGCTGCGCGCCGGGCTGACCGATCCGATGGACCACAATCCCCGGCCGCGCTGGCCGCTTGCGGAACTGAGCGGCGCCGCATGAACTATCGCCACGCCTTCCACGCCGGCAACCACGCCGATTGCCTGAAGCACGCGCTGCTGCTGCTGTTGCTCGATGCGCTAAAGCGCAAGGACGCCCCCTTCGCCGTGCTCGACACCCATGCCGGGCGCGGCATCTACGACCTTTCCGCCGATGAGGCGGCGCGCACCGGCGAGGCCGCCCATGGCGCGCTGCGGCTGCAGGGGATCGCCGCGGGGCCGCTCGCCCCCTTCGTCGCGGCGCTGGCGGCGCAGGGGTTTCCGGCGCGCTATCCGGGGTCGCCCGCGCTGATCCACGCCGCGCTGCGCCCGCAGGACCGCCTCGCCTGCTGCGAACTGCACCCCGAGGATTGCGCCGCGCTGCGCGCGCATTTCGCGCGCGACCGCCAGGTCGCCGTCCATCTGCGCGATGCCTATGAGGCGATCCGTGCCCTGACGCCGTTCCCCGAGCGCCGCGGCTTGGTGCTGCTGGACCCACCCTTCGAGGCGGAGGACGAGTTCGGTCGTCTCGCCGATGCGGTCGCCGAACTGCAGCGCCGCTTCCGCGCCGGCATCGTCGCCGCCTGGTATCCGGTGAAGCACCGCGCGCCGGTGCGCGACTTCCACGACGCGCTGCGCGCCGCCGGGGTGCGGGACGTGATCGCCGCCGAGATGTGGCTGCGCGAGCCGACCGATCCACGCCGCCTGAACGGCAGCGGGCTGCTGGTGGTGAACGCGCCCTTCGGCTTCGAGGACGCTGCGCGTCAGGTGTTGCCGGCATTGCTGGCGGCGCTGGAGACCGAAGCCGGAGCGGGGGTCGCGGTGAACCGGGTGGCGGCGGAATGAACGCCGGGCACGATGGCGCGGCTGCGGTCCTGGGGCGTTCGGGATACCGGAGGGGCCCTGCCCCTCCGGGCCACCCCGCCAGGGGCCAGCGGGCCCCTGGACCGCGATCCTCTGTCACCGGGCGGCGAGGGCGGGATCGACCTCAAGGCCCGGCCATGCGGCCAATGGGTCTTCGACGTCTGGGTGAACCACCATGCCCCGGACCAGGTGGCGGATTCCAAGTACCCATCGGCCTTTGGCGGGGGAGGTTCGGAGAGCGTAAGGCCCCCTTTGGCCTGTCCACCCCCGAGACCGGCAACCCGCGATCCGCACGGCGCTTGCCCCCGGATGAGAGGCGACGACCATGACCGCGCGCATCGCCGTTTTCGGCGCCGGGGCCTGGGGCACGGCGCTGGCCATCCAGGCGGCTCGGGCCGGGCAATCCGTCATGCTCTGGGCACGCGACCCGGCCGTGGCGGCCGCGCTTGCCGCAACGCGGGAGAACACGCGCTACCTGCCCGGTGTCGCGCTCCCGGATGCGGTGACGATCACAGCCGGCGGGGCAACGGCCCTCGAAGGGGCCGCGCTGGCATTGCTGGTGGTGCCGGCGCAGGCGCTGGGCACCGTGCTGCTGGGGCTGCCACGGCGCGCGGTGCCCCTGCTGGCCTGCTGCAAGGGGGTCGAAGCGGGTTCGCTCCGGCTACCGCTCGAAATCCTCGCGGCGTTGCGGCCGGGCGTGCCGGCCGGGGTGCTGTCGGGGCCGAACTTTGCCCATGAGGTCGCGCGCGGATTGCCGGCCGCCGCCGTCGTTGCGGCGGCAGACCCCGCCTTGCGCGATGCCGGGCTGGCGCTGCTCTCCTCCGCCGCCTTCCGGCTGTATGGCGGGGAAGACCCGATCGGCGCCGAGGTCGGCGGGGCGGCCAAGAACGTCATCGCCATCGCCGCCGGTGCCGTGATCGGGGCGGGATTGGGGGAGAATGCACGGGCCGCCCTGGTCACGCGCGGCCTCGCCGAATTGTCGCGACTCGCCGTGGCGCTTGGTGGCCGGGCGGAGACGGCAGCCGGGCTGACCGGGCTGGGCGACCTGATGCTGACCTGCGCGGGCACAGGCAGCCGGAACATGTCCCTCGGCCTGGCGCTGGGCCGGGGAGAGAGCCTTGCCACGGTGCTCGCAGGCCGCGCAGGCGTGACCGAGGGTGTGGCGACCGCCCCGGCCATCGTCGCGCGTGCGGCGATGGTGGGCGTGGAATTGCCGATTTGCGAAGCGGTGGCCGACCTGGTCGCCCAGCGCATCACGCTGCCGGAAGCGATGGCGCGGCTGCTGGCGCGCCCACAGCGCGCGGAGTAGCCCGTCCGACGCCGCGCTGCGGCCACCCGAGGCCTCGCCTGGCCGGGCGAGATTGCCGAAATGCTTTCGGACCGGGCGCCTCATACCAACGGCCGAATTCTTCGACTGTTGGTATCCATATTTTCATGCCCTCAGACGCCGGGCGCAAACCTCCGGTTTGCTTGGCTTTCGCCGGACTACCGGCGGGCCGCATTCCGGCCTCGGCCCGAGGCAAGACATCGGGCCGCTGGTTTCAGGCGCTGCGGACCAATTCCGAATCGTGCAGGTTGCGCACAGCGGCGACGTAGCCGGACTGCGTGCCGGAGATCAGCGCCTCGTTCAATTGGCGCAGCAGGCGTTCCAGGTCGTCGGTCCGGCACAGTTCGAGTGAGCCGAGCCCGGCGCGATGGGTTGCGCGATAGGAACCGTCCTGCAGGCGGTCGATCTCGATGGTGCTGGCGCCGCCGGCGACGGGGCGCAGCGTGATAATGACGTCGTCGGGCGAGGGGTCGGTCGATTCGGCCATGGGCGTCGTGTCCTTCGAAGGTGGGCCGGACACGGCGCCGCCCTTCTGGCGGCGTCCGTTCGGAAGACCCCGGCGCGACGCGGCGCCGCACCGGGATTATCGTTTCACCGCCATAGAATCGGGCAGAGTCGGGTGCCACCGATCAGCGGTAGCGTAGCGCAGTAAGTTTCACCCCCAGGTTCTGTGAGCCGCCCCCTCGGCAGCCGCGCTGCATGCTGCGGCAGGGCGGAAACCGAGGCCCCGCCTGGGTCCGTCGTGGCCGCCTTGCGGTTGCGGCGGCGCGGCCCGGCTTCGCTACACATTCGCGGCATCGGTTGCGTTTGCAGGGCGGATCACGGCCCGCAGACGGGGCGGGGGAGCCTTGTCCCCACGCCCTGTCGTTGCTTCAGCCCGCCCGTGTGCGGCGCGCCGGCTGCTCGGCCCGCGCGGCGATCCGGGCCCGGATGGTACCGAGCAGCGGCGAACCCTCGAAGACCACCGGCGCGCAGGCGCCGGCCAGATAGCTGCCATTGCCGCGCTTCGCCTCGAAGTCGACCACCAGGGCAGTCACCTTCGCGTTGTCGAAAAGGTGCCGGTTGCCGTCGTCGAAGTAGGTCTCGGTCACCGCGCCTTCGGACACCACGAGCCCGTGGCTCTCCAGTTCGACGTGGTAATAGGTGACCTCACGCACCCAGAGTTCCTGCACGATCGAGCTGCCGTTCACCAGCAGCCGCGCCGGAACCAGGCGGCCGTCGATGAAGATGGCGTGTTCCGGGCTGACGCGCAGGTCGCGGAACGGCACCCCGTCGGCCAGCGCATCGGCCTTGATCAGGATCGGCGCCGCCTTCGAACGATCACGCTGGCGCGCGACATTCACCTGGGTGCGGCCGACCCAGACCAGCGGCTGGAGCGGCGCTCCACCATGGGCCACCACCACCAGGTCGCCGGCGCGCAGATCCTCCACCGCCACTTCCCCGCGGACGGTCGCGATCCTCGTGCCCTCGGCGAAGCAGGTGATGGTGTCGTCGCCGGGGGTGTAGCCGTAGACGGTCAGCGTATCCGTGCCGTTGGTGAAGATGGACGGGACGCTATCGCTGCCGCCACCGGTCACCGTCCACGGGTTGTTGCCCGGGTTCCAGCCCTCGAGGTCGATCGTGTCCGTGCCGCCGCCGAGGTAGATGGTGTCGTTGCCGCCACCATCGTGCCAGACGTAGCTGTCGTTGCCGCCACCCAAGTCGACCGTGTCGGGCCCGTTTCCGGCCACGAAGGTGTCGTTGCCCGCGCCGAGTTCGTAGCTCTGGAACCCGGAGATGGTGTCGATGCCGCCCTGGCCGTCATTGACGGTGTCGACGCCGCCGCTCAGGTCGATGAAGACCGGCGCGGTGGAGCCCGAATAGTCGAGCGTGTTGGTGCCGCCACCGCCGACCAGGCTATCGTCGCCCGACGAGCCAACCACCGTGTCGTTGCCGCCGCCGGCATTGATCGTCTCGGCACCCGTGCCGCCGACGATGCTGTCCGCGCCGTTGCCGGTATTGACGACGCCGAAGCCGGACACCGTGTCGGTGCCGCCCTGGCCATCCTGCGCGATGCCGGTGTTCAGGTTGATGGTCACCGGGCCGGTCGAGCCGGAGTAGTCGAGCGTATTGGTGCCCGACCCGCCGACCAGGCTGTCATTGCCAGCCGAGCCGACCACCGTGTCGTTGCCGCCGCCGGCGTTGATCGTCTCGGCACCCGTGCCGCCGACGATGCTGTCATTGCCGTTGCCGGTGTTGACGACGCCGAAGCCGGACACCGTGTCGGTGCCGCCCTGGCCGTCCTGCACGATGCCGGTGTTCAGGTTGGCCGTCACGCCGCCGGTCGAGCCGGTGTAGTCGAGCGTATTGGTGCCCGACCCGCCGACCAGGCTGTCATTGCCAGCCGAGCCGACCACCGTGTCGTTGTCGGCACCACCGTCGATCGTCTCGTTGCCCGACCCGCCGACCAGGCTGTCATCGCCCGCGCCGCCGACCAGGCTGTCGGCCCCGCCGCCGCCCACGATGGTGTCGTTGCCCGACCCGCCGTCGATGGTGTTGGCCGACGACCCGCCCGACAGCGAATCCGCGTTGGAGCTGCCGAGGATGTTCTCGACGCCCGAGAGGCTGTCGGTTCCAGCGGCACCCGAGGAGGAGCCGTTGCCCGAGCCGTCGACCGACACGGTCACGCCGCCGGTCGCACCGGCATAGGAGGCCCAGTCGCTGCCCGACCCGCCGATCAGCGTGTCGTTGCCGCCGCCGCCCAGCAGCGTGTCGTTGCCGGCCCCGCCATCGAAGACGTTGGCCAGCGTGCCGCCGACGCCGCCGGTGATCAGGTCGTTGCCCGACCCGCCGGTGACATTCTCCATGCCGGTCATGCTGTCGGAACCGACATCGGCGCCGCCCGTGCCGGTGCCGCTGCCGATGCTGTCGAGCGCCACGGTGACGTTGCTGGTCGCCGCGCTGTAGTCGGCGAGGTCGATGCCCGCGCCGCCCAGCAGGCTGTCATTGCCCGCGCCGCCGTTCAGCGTGTCGTTGTCGGCGCCGCCGTCCAGGCTGTCATTGCCGTCGCCGCCGCCCAGGCTGTCATTGCCCGCCGCGCCGACCAGCGTGTCGTTCGCGCTGCCGGCGCCGCCGAGCAGGACGTTCGCGGCGCTGCTGCCGACGATGCTGTCCGCGCCCGAGCCGCCGGTGGCGTTCTCGAAGCCGCTGACCACGTCGGTGCCGGCACCACCGGTCCCGGTCCCGGTCTCCAGGTTGACCGTCACCGCGCCGGTGATGCCAGTGTAGTCGATCAGGTCGATGCCGGTGCCGCCGACCAGGCTGTCATTGCCGAGCGAGGCGAGGATGGTGTCGTTGTCCGCGCCACCGTCGATCGTCTCGTTCGTGCTGCCACCGGACAGGAGGTCATTGCCGACGCCGCCGAAGATCGAGTCGATGCCGCCATTGCCGGCGATGGTGTCGTTGCCGTCGCCGCCATCGAGGAAGTCGGCGTCGCCGGCACCCGTGCCGGTACTGCCGAAGATCGAGTCATCGCCCAATTCACCGAATGCGGTGTCGCCGAGGTTGGTGACGATGGTGTCGTTGCCGGCGCCGCCGAAGATCTGGTTGTCGGCATGCGTGCTGCCCGTCAGGCTGTCATTGCCCGAGCCGCCGCGCAGGTTCTCGAAGGTGTTGGCCGCGAAGCTGTCGCCCTGCGCGTCGCCGCCCGAAGCGGTGCCCGCAACCAGGCTGACCGTCACGCCGGTCGTGTCGGACGCGTAGGAAAGTTCGTCGTTGCCACCGCTGTCGACGAAGGTATCGGCCCCGGCGCCGCCTTCAAGCGTGTCGTTGCCATCGCCGCCATTCAGCACATCGGTGCCGGCGCCGCCGCGAAGGACGTCGTTGCCGGCCTCGCCGAGCAGGCTGTCATTGCCATCGCCGCCGACGATGCTGTCGTTGTCGGCGCCGCCGAGCAGCGTGTCGTTGCCGCCACCGCCGCTCAGCGTGTCGTTGCCCGCGCCGCCGGACAGCACATTGGCCGTCGTCACGCTGTCCGCGCCGCCCGAGATGATGTCGGCGCCCGTGCCGCCGGTCGCATTCTCGAAGCCGCTGACCACGTCGGTGCCGGCGCCGCCCGTCCCGGTGCCGGCGGCGAGGTCAACCGTCACCGCGCCGGTGATGGCGGAGTAGTCGATCAGGTCGGTGCCCGTGCCGCCGACGAGGCTGTCATTGCCGGCGCTGGCGACGACGACATCGTCATCCGCGCCGCCGTCGATAGTTTCGGCACCCGTGCTGCCGGTGAGGGTGTCGTTGCCGGCACCGCCCAGCAGCGTGTCGGCGCCGCCGCCGCCTGAGATCGAATCATCGCCGGCATTGCCGCTGAGCAGATTTGCGCCGGTGTCGCCGACCAGCGTGTCATCGCCGGAACCGCCGACCACGTTCTCGAAGCTGCCCGCAACGATGCTGTCGCGGCTGTTGGCGTTGGTGGGACGGGCCTCGCTTCCGCCGGTCGTGTTGGTGACGATGCTGCGGCCGGTCTGCGTCAGGTCGATGCCGACGCCGACCGTGTCGTTCGCGTAGCTCAGCGTGTCGTTGCCGGCACCGCCGTCGAGCGTGTCTGTGCCCGCGCCGCCATCGACCCAGTCATTGTCGGCGCCGCCGAGCAGCGAGTCGTTGCCGGCGCCACCCACCAGGGTGTCGTTGCCGGCGCTGCCCGAGAGGTTGTCATTGCCGGCGTCACCAAAGAGGCTGTCATTGCCGGCGAGACCGTCGGCCGTGTTGTTGCCCGTGGTGCCCGCGTAGGTGTCATTGCCTGCAGTTGCGCCGGGGCCAGGGGTCCATGTGCCGGACATCGTTCTCTCCTCAGGAACAGGTCACGCCGGGCACGGCCGGGCGCAAAGCGGTGTGGAAACGGGAAACGGCCCGCGCGCGGGACCGCGGCGGGGCGAAAGGGCTGCACGAATGCTGATCGGGCGCCGCGGGGCGCCGCGAAGGGCCTGGTCGGCCCGACGTTCCGCCGGCAGTCCGGTGCGCGGCAGGCCTCGCGGCGCGGCGCGGTGCGCGCGCCGCGGCGTGGCTGGGCGAGGCGACCGGCTGGGTGGACAGTGCCTTGGCTTCCGGCTGCACATCCGGTGCAGCGGTGAAGACCGGTGCCGGCACGGCGTCGCGTGGAGCGAGACGCGCCCCGCGCCGAGCCGCGACGGTCAGCCGCCGCGCGATCCGCGCCGAGGATCGACGGCCCGCCGGGACGGCGGAACCGGCATTCGCTCGGTCAGATCGGGCGACGGAATGATACATAAATCAGCCTAAAGAGGAAATTTGAGACGATTTGCTTCCGCAAACCGCGTTGCTCTGTCGCAAATACGAGAATGTGTGTCCAGCGTGTTCGCCCATTGAGCAAATCCGCTTTAATTACACGCTATAGTTGCATTCAAACATTGCATGATAATTCAATTTCGTAACGAATAACCCCTAACCGCCGGGTCCCGGCCATTCCGGGACCGAGGCAAGCTCGCTGGCCGGAGCTCCGTTTCACGCTGCGCGTGCATCCAACGCCGTGGATCGCGGGGTTCGGGCACCGGACAACCGCCTCGGCAGGCTTTCAACTTGTTGTGATTCGCGCGGCAGGTCTCGGATTGTGAACGGCCACCGGCGCATGCCGAGCCGGCTATTCCGCCGTCAGCGCTGCCCCCGCCGCGAGCGGCGCCAACGGCGCCGCCAGCGACACCCCGGCCGCGAGCAACAGCAGGAAGGGTGTCGGCGACAATCCCGCCGCCGCCGCCTCGATCGCCGCAGCACCGAAGATCACCGCCGGAATCGCCAGCGGCAGCACCAGCAGCGGCAGCAGCACGCCGCCCCGCCTCGCGCCCAGCGTCAGCGCCGCCCCGACTGTCCCGAGCAGCGACAGCAGCGCGGTCGCCAGCGCCAGCGCAGCCAAAGCCGCGCCCCAGGCCTCGACCGGCAGGTTCAGCAGGGCGGCGGCAACCGGCGTGGCCGCGAGCAGCGGCAGGCCGGTGGTGATCCAATGCCCCAGCGCCTTGGCCGCCGCGATTCCCGCGCGCGGCAGGCCCGACAGCAGCAATTGGTCGAGCGTGCCATCTTCCGCATCCGCGCCGAACAGTCGGTCGAGCGGCAACAGGGCAGCCAGGAGTGCCGCCGCAAACAACGCCCCCGGAGCGAGGCGGGCCAGGGTCTCCGGCGCCGGCCCGACGCCGAAGGGGAACAGCGCGGCCACCAGCACGAAGAACAGCACCGCCGCCAGCGTATCGGCCGGGTGGCGCAGGGCGAGGCGGATCTCTCGCCCCAGCAGCGCGGCGAAAGCCCTCACAGCCGAATTTCCCGCGCATCGGGCAATGGCAGCGGAATATGCGTCGCCGCCACGACGATGCCCCCGGCCGAGCGATGGGCCGCCAGCAGCGGGCCAAGCCGATCCACCGAAGCGGCATCGAGCCCCGTGGTGGGTTCATCCAGCAGCCACAGCGGCACCGGGGCCAGCGCAAGCCGCGCCAGCGCCAGCCGCCGCTTCTGGCCGGAGGACAATACCCGCGCCGGCAGGTCGGCGAGCGCGCCGAGCGCCAGGGCGTCCAGCGCCGGGCCCACCGCCCCGCCCCACAGCCCCGCGAAGAAGGCGAGGTTTTCCGCCACCGTCAGCGCAGGCTTCAGCGCATCCTGGTGCGACAGATAGCGCAGCCTGGCGGCATGGGCGGCGGGCTCGGCGGCGATGTCGGCCCCGGCCCAGGTAACCGCGCCCTCGGCGGGGCGCAGCAGCCCGGCCAGGATGCGCAGCAGCGTGGATTTGCCGGCGCCATTGGCCCCGGTCAGCAGCAGCGCCGCACCGGGGGGAACGGCCAGGGACAGGCCGGCGAAGACCGCCCGCTCCCCGCGCAGGCAGGCGAGGTCGCGCGCCGCAAGCACCGTATCGCCCGGTTCAGCCAAAACCCGCCCCCATCCATGGACCGCCGCCGGCCGCCATGCTTTAAACCCGCCGTTTGTGCGGCCGCGAACGGCGGTCTTGAAGCAAGGAAGGGCACCTCAGCCATGCGGATGATCGGGCAGGACAGCCTGAAGACCCGCCGTACCCTCGCGGTGGACGGCAAGACCTATCACTACTTCAGCCTGCCCGAGGCGGCCAAGAGCATCGGCGACATCACCCGCCTGCCCTACAGCCTCAAGGTGCTGCTCGAGAACGTGCTGCGCTTCGAGGATGGCCGGTCCTACACCGTGGACGACGCGAAGAAGATCGCGGAGTGGGTGAAGGAAGGCCGTTCCACAAAGGAAGTGCCATTCCGCCCCGCCCGCATCCTGCTGCAGGACTTCACCGGCGTGCCCGCGGTGGTGGACCTCGCCGCGATGCGCGACGCGCTGCTCAAGCTTGGCGGCGACCCGCGCAAGGTGAACCCGCTGGTGCCGGTCGACCTCGTCATCGACCATTCGGTGATGGTGGATTTCTCGGGTTCCGCCTCCTCCCTGCAGAAGAACGTCGATGTCGAGTTCGAGCGCAATGGCGAGCGCTATGAATTCCTCCGCTGGGGCCAGGAAGCCTTCAACAATTTCCGCGTCGTGCCGCCCGGCACTGGCATCTGCCACCAGGTGAACCTGGAATACCTCGCGCAGGTTGTCTGGACCGCGACCGACACCGGCGAGACCTTCGCCTTCCCGGATTCCTGCTACGGCACCGACAGCCACACCACCATGGTCAACGGCCTCGGCGTGCTGGGCTGGGGCGTCGGCGGCATCGAGGCCGAGGCGGCGATGCTCGGCCAGCCGATCGCCATGCTGATCCCCGACGTCATCGGCTTCAAGCTGATCGGCAAGCTGAAGGAAGGCATGACCGCCACCGACCTGGTGCTGACGGTCACGCAGATGCTCCGCAAGAAGGGCGTGGTCGGCAAGTTCGTCGAGTTCTACGGCCCCGGCCTCGCGCATCTGCCGCTGGCCGACCGCGCGACGATCGGCAACATGGCCCCCGAATACGGCGCCACCTGCGGCTTCTTCCCGGTCGACGAGACGACGCTCGACTACCTGCGCCTGTCCGGGCGTGACGAGCACCGCATCAACCTGACGCGCGACTATCTGAAGGCGCAGGGGATGTTCCGTGAGGCGGATTCGCCGGATCCGGTGTTCACCGACACGCTGGAACTCGACCTGTCCACCGTAGAACCCTCCATGGCCGGGCCGAAGCGTCCGCAGGACCGCGTGGCGCTGAGCAATGTTGGCACTGCCTTCGGCAAGGACCTCGCGGCCGGGACGATGGGCGTGCCGGGCGACAAGGCCGAGCTGCGCGTGCCGGTGGCGGGGGCGAATTACGACCTCGGCCATGGCGACGTGGTGATCGCGGCGATCACCTCCTGCACCAACACCTCCAACCCCTATGTGCTCGTGGCCGCCGGCCTGGTGGCCAAGAAGGCGGTGGAGAAGGGGCTGACGGCGAAGCCGTGGGTGAAGACCTCGCTCGCGCCCGGGTCGCAGGTGGTGACCGAGTACCTGAACAAGTCCGGGCTCACCACCTATCTCGACGCGCTGGGCTTCCAGACCGTCGGCTATGGCTGCACAACCTGCATCGGCAATTCCGGCCCGCTGGCCGAACCGATCGTCGATGCGGTCGAGGGCAACAAGCTGGTCGTTACCTCGGTGCTGTCGGGCAACCGCAACTTCGAAGGCCGGGTGCATGCCAATGTCCGCGCCAACTACCTCGCTTCCCCGCCGCTGGTGGTCGCCTACTCGCTCGCCGGCACGGTGAAGAAGGACCTGTCGAAGGAACCGATCGGCGCCGGCAAGGATGGCCAGCCGGTGTTCCTGAAGGACATCTGGCCGACCCAGAAGGAAGTGAACGACACGGTGCACGCCGTCGTCACGCGCGAGATGTTCCAGGAACGCTACGGCGACGTGTTCAAGGGCCCGGCGCAGTGGCAGGCGATCCGCGTCGATGCGGACAGCGACACCTATCGCTGGAACTCGGGCTCCACCTACGTCCAGAACCCGCCCTACTTCGAGGGCATGACGATGGACCCGAAGCCGACCGGCGACGTGAAGGGTGCGCGCATCCTCGCCCAGTTGGCGGACAGCATCACCACCGACCACATCTCCCCGGCCGGTTCGATCAAGAAGGCGTCGCCGGCGGGTGAATACCTGCTGGAACACCAGGTGCGGCAGGACGACTTCAACTCCTATGGCGCGCGGCGCGGCAACCACCAGGTCATGATGCGCGGCACCTTTGCCAACATCCGCATCAAGAACGAGATGGTGCCGGGCGTCGAAGGCGGCATCTCCAAGCACTACCCGTCGGGCACCGTGGCGCCGATCTACGACGTGGCGATGAAGTACAAGGCTGAGGGCGTGCCGCTGGTCGTGCTCGGCGGCAAGGAATACGGCACCGGGTCGTCGCGCGACTGGGCGGCGAAGGGGACCTTCCTGCTCGGCGTGAAGGCGGTGATCGCGGAAAGCTTCGAGCGCATCCACCGGTCGAACCTGGTCGGCATGGGCGTGCTGCCGCTGGTGTTCAAGGAAGGCGAGAGCCGCGCGACGCTCGGCCTGACCGGCGACGAGACCATCGACATCCTGGGCGTGGAGAACCTGTCCCCGCGCATGATGATGGATGTGGTCATCACCCGGGCCGACGGGACGCAGGTGAAGACGCAGGTTATGTGCCGCGTCGATACGGCGGACGAGGTCGAGTACTACAAGAACGGCGGCATCCTGCACTACGTGCTGCGCGGGATGGCGAAGGCGGCGTAAGCCGCGACGACATCGCCGGAATTCAGGGAAGGGCGCGGCGCCATTGGGTGCCGCGCCCTTCGCGCGTTCAGCCGGCCGTCACCTGCGTGACGCTCAGCCGCCGCAACCGGCCATCCTGCGTCGGCCAGTCGATCGATTGTCCGGCCTTCAACCCGATCAGCCCGGCGCCGACCAGCGACAGGATCGAGATGCGCCCCTGGCCGATATCGGCTTCCGAGGGCAGCACGAGTTGCACGGTCCGGGTGACGCCATGCGCCTCGTCGGTGAAGACGACATGGGACCCCAGTGCCACGACGTTGGACGGCAGTCGCGCGGCCGGCACCACCTCGGCGCGGTCGGCTTCCTCCATCAGCAGGCGGGCGGCTTCGGGGTTGCGGCGTGCATCGCGGATGGCCAGGCCGACGAGGATGCCGTGGTCGTCCTCGGACAGCAGGATGGACGGGCGGCGCGGCGCGGCGCGCCGGACAGTGGCTTCGATCATGGGAAATCCGTGGGTATCGCGGTGACGGGATGAAGCGGTCCCCGGCGGCGGCGGCGCAGGGCGCGCGCAACCTCCGGGGTCAGCGGCCCGCGATCAGGCACCCCGCATGGGCAAGACGGCGACGGAGAGTGGCGGTCAGCACCATGCCCCATAGATCGGCCCGCCTCGCAGCGCGATCAAGGCCGGCAGCGGCAAGAACAATCCAGACTATGGCCGCTTCCCGCTCGGCTGCTCGCCGCAGACGCGGCGCTGAACCGCGCGGGGCGTTGCGTCACGCGGCGCGCAGCCGCAGCAGGATGGCCGCGCCGCACATCGCGGCCATGCCCCAGAACACCGCCGCCCCGAAGACCGCATAGGCCTGCCCGGCCAGCAGCGTCGCGACCATCATCACCGCCCCGATCCCCGCGGCCAACAAGGTCTGCGCCGTCCCGGCCACCGCCGGCGGGATCGCCTGCTGCATCACCCGCATCGTCGCCAGGTGCATCGCCCCGAAGGTCAACGCGTGCAGCGCCTGCGCCACAACGAGCGCCGGCAGCGCCACGGTCTGCGCCGTGATCCCCCAGCGGATCAGCCCCGCGCCTGCGGCAACCAGCGCCAGCCCCCGTGGCCCCAACCGATCCGCCAGCCCCCGCCCCCAGGCGAACAGCGCCACCTCGGCCACCACCGACCACGACCACAGCAGCCCGATCACCGTGGCCGGCACCCCGGCTTGTTCCCAATGGATCGACCCGAATGCGTAATAGGCCGCGTGGCTGCCCTGGATCAGCCCCGCCACCAACAGAATCCGGCGGAACTCCGGCAAGGCGACGACCGCGCGAAACGCACCGCCGCCGCGCCGCGCCGGCACGCGCGCCACGGGCACCGCCAGCGCGGCCAGCCCGGCCGTCGCCATCGCACCCGCCAGCAGCCAGGCCACGCTGCCCGCCCCGGCGCGTTCCGCCAGCCAGCCGCCCGCGCCCGCCGTGATGATGAACGCCACCGACCCCAACGCGCGCACGCGTCCGTAATCCCAGCCTTCCTCCCGCGCCGCGCGCAGCGCCAAGGCATCGCCCAGCGGCACGACCGACGCGAATCCCATCGCCATCAGCAGGTTCGCCGCCAGCAACCCGGGCAGATCCTGCGCGATGCCGTACAGGCACGCTGCCAAGGCCGCGATCAGCGCGCCCCCCGCCATCACCGCCCGCGGTCGTCCCAGCGCATCGGCGACACGCCCGCCCACCGGCCCGGCCACCAGCCGTACCGCCGCCCCCGTCGCCAGCACGCCGCCGACCTGCCCGGCCGACAGCCCCGCCGCGGCCATCAGCGGCGGAATGAACGGCATCATCACGCCCACCGCGCCGAATTGCGCGATGAACAACATGGCGAAACGCGGGGCGGAGGTTGTCACGCTGCAGCCATGCCGGACGCCCCCGCCATGGACAAGTGCCGCGCCCCATGCGACGGAAGCCGCGCCCCCCAATTCGGAACGTCCGCGCGCAATGTTTGAACCTCGGGTCCGGGCCGTTCTCGGCCCAACCAATACCGGCAAGACGCATCTCGCGATCGAGCGCCTGCTGGCGCATTCATCGGGCATCATCGGATTCCCGCTGCGCCTGCTGGCGCGCGAGAACTACGACCGCATGGTCGCGCAGAAGGGCGAAAAGCACGTCGCGCTGATCACGGGTGAGGAGAAGATCGTCCCGCCCGAGGCGAAATGGTTCGCCTGCACGGTCGAGGCGATGCCGCTGGACCGCCCGGTCGAATTCCTCGCGGTGGATGAGATCCAGCTCTGCGCCGACCCCGATCGCGGGCATGTCTTCACCGACCGGCTGCTGCATGCGCGGGGCATGGTCGAGACGATGTTCCTGGGTGCGGAGACCATCGCGCCCCTGCTGCGCCGGCTGGTGCCGCGCGCCGAGATCGAGACGCGCCCGCGCCTGTCCCAGCTGACCTATGCCGGCCCGGCCAAGCTGACCCGCCTGCCCGCGCGCTCGGCCATCGTCGCCTTCAGCGCGCAGGAGGTCTACGCCATCGCCGAGGCTGTGCGCCGTCGTCGCGGCGGCTGCGCCGTGGTGATGGGCCGGCTCTCGCCGCGCACGCGCAATGCGCAGGTCGCGCTGTACCAGAACCGCGAGGTGGATTTCCTGGTCGCGACTGACGCGATCGGCATGGGCCTGAACATGGATGTGGACCATGTCGCCTTTGCCGCCATGTCCAAGTTCGACGGCCAGCAGCCCCGCCCGCTGACCGCGCAGGAAGTCGCGCAGATCGCCGGCCGTGCCGGGCGCGGCATGAAGGACGGATCCTTCGGCACCACCGCCGAATGCCCCGCCATGCCCGATGAGATCGTCGCCGCGGTCGAAACCCACGCATTCGAACCGATCGCCCAGCTCGCCTGGCGCAATTCGGATCTCGATTTCACGTCCATCGACGGGCTGCTCGGCAGCCTTGCCGAAAATCCGCCGCAGGCGGGCCTCGCCAAGGGCCATGACGCGGTCGATCACATCACGCTCGAAGCGCTCTCGCGCGACCAGGATGTGCGTGGCCTGGCCGACACCATGTCGCGCGTGCGGCTGCTGTGGGAAGCCTGCCAGGTGCCGGATTTCCGCAAGCTGGCGGATGACAGCCACACCGCGCTGTGCAGCAAGCTGTTCACGCATCTGGCGCGCGACGGGAAGTTGCCGCGCGACTGGGTGACGGGTTCGCTCGCGGTGCTGGAACGCACCGATGGCGACCTCGACACGCTGATGGCGCGGATCACCGCGATCCGGGTGTGGGCCTACATCGCCGCGCGCAACGACTGGATCGACGACGCACCCGCGCTCCAGGCCGATGCCCGGCGCGCGGAGGACATGGTCTCCGACGCGCTGCACGAGACGCTGACCGCCCGCTTCGTCGACCGCCGCGCCGCGCATCTCATCCGCAAGATGGATGAGGGCGAGGAGGAACTGCTCTCCGCCGTCACCCGCCGTGGCGAGGTGGTCGTCGAAGGCCATCCGGTCGGCACGGTGAAGGGCTTCGCCTTCGAACCCGATTCCGCGACGGTCGAGGAGGATGAACGCCGCGTCGTCCTCCGCGCCGCCCGCCGTGCGCTCGCGGCCGAGATCCCCCGCCGCGTCGCCATGCTGGAATCGGCCAAGGACGACGCCTTCGCGCTGACGCCGTCGCACAAGGTCACCTGGGCCTATTCCCACGCGCCGAACATGCCGGCGGGCCTCGGCGACATTGCCGAGGTGGCGAAGCTCAAGCCCGGCTCGGAACCTTCGAAGCCGCAGGTGGAGGTGCTTCCCTCCGAGTTCCTCGACGGCGCGCAGCGCGAACGCATCCGCGAGCGGCTGGCGACCTGGCTCGAGGCGCTGATCAAGCGCGAGCTCGGCGCTGTCTTCACCGCCGAGGGCAAGGCGTCCGAGGACAACACCCTGCGCGGCCCGGCCTTCCGGCTGCGTGAGGAACTGGGCTTGGCGATGGGCCGGACGGACCCGGAAATCCGGCCGGACCTGCGCCAGAAGCTCAAGACCATCGGCATCCGCGCCGGGCGCTATGCCCTGTTCGTGCCGGAGGCGATGAAGCCCAAGGCGATGGCGCTGCGTGCGCAGCTCTGGTCGCTGCTGCGCGGAATCGAGGCGCCGAAGCTGCCCGGCGGCGGCCTGATCGCCATCCCCGTGCGGGAGGATTGGCCGCGCGGCTTCGCCGAGACGATGGGCTGGTTGCCGGCCGGTCCCGTTCTGCTGCGCCTCGACGTCGCGGAACGCATCGCCGGCGAGATCGGGCACCTGACTCGCCGGGCACCTGCGCTGCTGCCAGGCGACCTCGCGAGCCGCCTGGGTATCAAGGGCGACATGCTCGGCCCGGTGCTGGACGCCATGGGCTTCCGCCTGATGCCGGCCGAATTGCTGGAGGAGACCGCCTTCGGTCCGCCGGCCCCGGCCCGCATCGCGCATGCCCGCCCACCGCGGCAGGAGCACCACCGCGGCCCGCGCCGGGATGGGCAGGAGCGCGGCGCCCGCCCAGATGGTCAGGAGCGCGGCCCACGCCGCGACGACCAGCGTGGCCCGAAGCGGGACGACCAGCGTGGCCCGCGGCGAGACGACCGTCGTGGCCCCCGCCCGGACGCCGCCCAAACGGCTGCCGAAGGTGCGCCCGCCGCCGAGGCCGGCACCGAGGCGCCGCGCCAGGACCAGCGTCCGCCCCGCCAGGACCAGCGCCCCCCGCGGCAGGATCAGCGACCGCCACGCAACGACCAGCGTCAGGGCGGCAAGCCGGCTTATGCCGGCGGCGACCGCGACCGCCCGCGCCGCCCGCGGGAGGAGCGCGTGCAATTACCCTCCATGCCGCGCCCGGACAGCCCCTTCGCCGTCCTGGCCAGCCTGCTGAAAAAGGACTGACGTGGTCGAGGACGGGCGCGAGGCGCAACGCCTCGATGCCTGGCTGTGGTGCGCGCGCCTGCGCAAGACGCGCGCCGATTGTGCCACGCTGATCGAATCCGGCGCGGTGCACATCAACCGCCAGCCGACCGACAAGGCCCATGCGAGGGTGCGTCCGGGGGATGTGCTGACCATCGCCCAAGGTCGTGGCGAGGCCGGCCGCATCGCCATATGGCGCGTGCTGGCGCTGGCCGAACGGCGGGGACCGGCGACGATTGCGCGGGCCTTGTATGAAGACCTGTCCGAGCCGGCCGAACCCGGCCAATAGCCGGCTTCCCCGGTTGTCGCCGATCGGCCCGGTGCCCCGCAGCGGGCCGGGGCGACCGCGCCCGGCCGCCAACCTTCGACGGCGCTCCAAGGCAGGGCGCACGAGCCAGGCGTTCGCGCGGATGCGCCCGGTTATTGCGGTCATCGAAACGCGATGTGCGCCGGGTGGCTTGCTAGCGCGCCATGGCGCAGCCATTTTGTGTGCGCCGCAACCTCAACCGCCGGGGGCTTTCCGCCCGTGACCTACGTCGTCGTCGAGAACTGCATCAAGTGCAAGTACATGGATTGCGTGGAGGTCTGTCCGGTGGACTGCTTCTACGTTGGCGAGAACATGCTGGTCATCCATCCGGATGAATGCATCGACTGTGGTGTCTGCGAGCCGGAATGCCCGGCCGAGGCCATCGTGCCCGACAGCGACGACAAGGCGACGGCCTGGCTTGAACTGAACCGGACCTACTCGACCCAGTGGCCGAACATTACCCGCAAGGGCGAAGCGCCCGACGATGCGGATGAATGGAAGGACAAGCCGGGCAAGAAGGACCTGTTCAGCCCGAATCCGGGATGATCGGGCGGCCGCCATGGGTGGCCGGTTGCCCGTCCCTCTCCGCGGGGTGACGGGGACGGTTTTTTCTGCTATAGTTTCAAATGCATGGCTGTGGTTCGCCACGGTCTCGGCATTTTCGGCCCCGCCCGTTCAGGCATGGGCTCGACCGTGACGCTTTCCGGCGTCGCGGGAGCAGGAGCGACTCCGCGATGAAGGCAACGGCCCGCCCGAAGGCGCCGACCAAGTCCCGAACCACTGCCAAGGCGACACCCGCCGCCAAGCCAAAGACCAAAGCCCCGGCGCCGGCCGTGAAAGCCAAGCCGAAGGCTGCCGCCAAGGCAGTCAAGGTACCGACCAAGACCGCGCCCAAGGCCGCCGCGAAGCCGGCCCCGAAGGCGCAGGCAACCAAGGTGACCCCCGTGACGAAGCCCGCGGCCAAGCCGGTGACGAAGGCCAGCGCCAAGCCACCGGCACCGACCCCTGTTGTGACGCCGCCGCGGCCGCCCTCGGCCAACCCGCCGGCGGCTGTCACAACGCCCGTCGCGCCGATCCCGCCGTCACGCACGCCGATCCCGCCGCCGCCGTCGCGCGCCATCGTCTCCCCGCCGCCGCCGCATCGCCCGCCGCAGCGCCCGTCCGCCGCGCCGGCGATGGTCGCCGCCGCGGCCAAGGCGCCGCCGCGCCAGAAGGAGGACTTCAAGGCCGGCGACCATGTCGTCTACCCGACCCATGGCGTGGGCCAGGTCCAGGGCATCGAGACGGTGGAAGCCGCCGGCTATTCCCTGCAGGTCATCGTGGTGACCTTCGAGGAAAACCGGATGACGCTGCGCGTCCCGGTGAACAAGGCGGCGTCCTCGGGCCTGCGCAAGCTGGCCGCCGGGGCCGCGATGCAGATCGCGCTGGACACGCTGAAGGGCCGCGCGCGCATCAAGCGCACCATGTGGTCCCGCCGCGCCCAGGAATATGAGGCGAAGATCAATTCCGGCGACCCGCTGCAGATCGCCGAGGTGGTGCGCGACCTGCATCGCAACGCCGGCCAGCCAGACCAGTCCTTCTCCGAACGCCAGATCTACGAGCAGGCGCTGGACCGCCTCGCCGCCGAGGTCGCGGCGATCGACGCGACCGACAAGCAAGGGGCGATCAACAAGATCCTCAGCTACCTCAGCAAGGCCGACAAAGGGGCCAAGGGCGATCCCGGCGACAAGTTGGACGACGCCGAGGACTGAAGCGGCGCCCCCACGGGGACCGAGACTGAAAAAGGCCCCGGGGATCGCTCCCCGGGGCCTTTCATTTGGGCCGCCTTGCGGCGCCCAGGATCAGTTGCTCTGGCGCTGGCCCATGAAGGACAGCAGGAGCTGGAACAGGTTCACGAAGTTCAGGTACAGCGCCAGTGCGTCCATCACGCTGCGCTTGCCGGCTTCCTCGGTGCCTTCCGCGTAGGAATAGGCGATGTAGTCCGCCTTGATCCGCTGCGTGTCATAGGCGGTCAGGCCGACGAACACGACCACGCCGATGACGCTGATGGCGAAGGCCATCGCACCCGACTGCAGGAACATGTTGACCAGCGACGCGATGATGATGCCGATCAGGCCCATCATCATGAAGCTGCCCAGCTTCGTCAGGTCCGCCTTCGTCGTGTAGCCGTACAGGCTGATGCCAGCGAACATCGCCGAGGTCACGAAGAAGGTCGTGGCGATCGACTGCCCCGTGTAGCGCAGGAAGATGTTCGACATGCTGGCGCCCATCGCCGCGGCGAAGGCCCAGAACAGGATCTGCACCGTGCTCTTGGACATCTTGTTGATGCCGAAGGACAGCACCAGCACGAAGGCGAGCGGCGAGAGCATCGCGGCCCAGCCGAGCAGCGTCGGGTTGACGACGCGCATGCCGTTGGCAGCGAAGCCGACCGACCAGAACATGTTCATCAACGCCGGGGTCGAGGCGACCACATAGGCGACGATGCCCGTCAGCAGCAGCCCCGAGGCCATCCAATTGTAGACCCGGAGCATGTAGGACCGCAGGCCGGCATCGACGGCGGCGGCGTCGGCGGTCGCGGTGCGACCCCAGCCAGGCGCACCCGTCGTGTATCGAGTGTCGGGACCTAAGGCCATGGTGTGGAAAACTCCTCCGAAGGGGATAATTCCCCGCTGACACAGAATATGGACACTTTTTCATCCTGATCAACGGGAGACCGAGGCGCCCGCGGATCGGTGACGGTCAGTGCCGCAGCAAATATGGGATGCGCGCCGCCTGGCTGCATCCCCCTTGGGCTTGCCGTCCTGATCAGGATCGCATGCCGGAATGGCCGGCGGGTGAACGCCGGCCATCCATGCCGGGGCCACACCGCGCGGGTGCGGCCCCTGACCAGGCTCAGCGCTCGGCCGGCTCGACCGACAGGGCGACCGCCTCGGAGATCGCGACATTCACGCGCTGACCCGGCTGGATCGTGCGGATGAAAGCCTGCATCTCCGGGGTGCGGACCGGCAGGGTCCGGCGCACGCCGCGCGAGGAGGTGAAGGTCACCGTGTTCGCCGTGGTGTCGACCGAGTTGATCGTCACGGTGTCGCGCACCGTCGTCACGACCGCAGCGCCAGGGCGGCCGCCGGGGGCGGCGCGGGCGGCGCCGACATCGACTTCGGCCGGCAGGTTCGTGCCGCGCGGCGTCAGCTGGACGGCCACCGCTTCCTCGAAGCGCAGGCGCACGCGGTTGCCGGGGCGGATCTGCGCGAAGTTCTGCACCTCGGGGCCGGCGACGACGGTGACCGTCTCGTTGCTCGGCGTGCGGATGGCGATCTGCCGGGTGCGCGCGTTGACGCTGCGGACGACGCCCACGGCCTCCTTCGCGGTGGACACGACGGTCGGCGCCGGCGGCTCGACCGGCTGCGGCGGCGTGCTGGCGCAGGCGCCGAGCCCGAGCAGCGGAAGGGCAATGATCGCCGCCAGTTTCAGGCGCGAGCGGGGGGTTTGCGACATGGCAGATCCTCGATGGAATTCTGGAGCCGGTTGAATTCGGCCGCGCGGACCTTACAGGAAGCGCCATGCATGCGGTAGGCACGGCAGCGGGCCGATTTCGGAATTCTACGCGGGATTCCAGCCGGTTCGGAGGGGTCCTGTCGCGGCCCGCCTGCCTATTCGTTACGCAGAAGTGGCGCAGGCCGTGCCCGCAAGGCCAGCGCCGTGCCGGCATAGCCGAACGCCAAGGTCAGCGCCGTGCAGGCCAGCACCACCGCCGCCAGCGTCCCGGGCAGGAAGATCCAGTCGCCCCCCATGACGAAGCGCACCACGCCCCAGGCCGCGGCCGTGCCGATGCCGGCGGCGATCACCCCGGCGGTCGCGCCCAGCAGCCCGAATTCCACCAGGAAGGCGCGGCGGATCTGCGCGCGCGTCGCGCCCACGGTCTTGAGCACCACCGCATCGCGCACCCGGCGGCGCTGCCCGGC
This sequence comes from Roseomonas sp. CAU 1739, assembly GCF_039839775.1. Lineage (NCBI taxonomy): Bacteria > Pseudomonadati > Pseudomonadota > Alphaproteobacteria > Acetobacterales > Roseomonadaceae > Roseomonas > Roseomonas sp. CAU 1739. The sequence continues at coordinate 91,290 of NZ_JBDOQQ010000016.1, read as the reverse complement.
CGCCACCGCCCCCGCCAACACCAGCGCCCCGGCCGCCAGCGTCAGCGACGCCGTGGCCGACAGCGCCGTGCCGATGCGCGCCAGCAGGGCCGCCACCTGTTCCAGCGCATCGCGCACCCGGATGCCGGAGACGTTCGGAAAAGCCTCGCTGATCGCGCGCAGCACCGCGCCTTCCCGTGCCGCATCGGACCGCAGCGTGGCGATGTGGGTGTGCGGCGCGGCCTCAAGCAGGCCAGGCGAGGCGACCAGCACGAAGTTCAGCCCCAGCCCGCGCCAGGCGATGTCGCGCAGATTGGCGATGCGCAGGGGAATGTCGCGGCCGAGCACGCTGACCGTGATGGTGTCGCCGATCCCGACCCCCCAGCCGCGCGCGAGGTTGGCGTCGAAGGAGACCAGCGGCTCGCCACGGTAGTCGGCCGGCCACCAGGCGCCCTGGACGATGCGCGTACCCTCGGGTGGCGTGGCGGCGTAGGTCAGGCCACGGTCGCCGCGCAGCGCCCAGGCGGATTCCGGCGTGGCGCGGACCTGTTCGACGGGCACCCCATTCACCGCGACGATCCGCGCGCGCATGGATGGCACCCGGCGGACGTCGCTGACGCTGGGCTGCGCCGCCGCCACGCGGTCGAAGTCGCGCGCCTGATCGGACTGGATGTCGATGAAATAGAAGTTCGGCGCCGCCGCCGGCAGTTGGTCGGCGATCTGGCGGCGGATATTGCCCTCGATCAGCGCGACGGCGGCGAGCGTGGTCAGTCCGATGCCCAGCGAGACGAGGATGAGCGGCGTCGGTGCGCCCGGCCGGTGCAGATTGGCCAGGCCGAGCCGCAGCGAAGGCCGCCGCACCGCGCGGAAGCGTCGGGCGATGGCCATCAGCCCCAGGGCACCGATGCGAAAGACGATCAGTGTCGCCACCGCGCCGGCGACGAAATAGGCGGCGAAGGCGCGGTTTTCCGCCGTGCCGATGATCAGCACCGCAAGCGCGAGGCCCGCCAGTGCCGTCGCCGCCACCAATGCGAGGCGCGGGCGTACCCCGGCAGGTTGCAGCGTGTCGCGGAACAGCGCCGCACCAGGGATTTCCATCGCCCGGCCGAGCGGCCACATGGCGAAGGCGAAGGCCGTCAGCAGCCCGTACAGCGCGGCAAGTCCGAGCACGGCGGGGTAGAAGCCGAGCCGCGGCGGCACCGGCAGCGCATCGGCCAGCGCCGTCGCCGCAGCCATGGTCAGCCCGAATCCGACCGCCAACCCGATGGCGATGCCGACGCCGGCCAAGGCCAGCACCTGCATCAGGTAAGTCGTGAAGATCACCCCCGGCGACGCGCCGAGGCAGCGCAGCGTGGCGATGGTCCGCGCCCGCTGGTCCAGCCAGGACCGCACGCCCGTCGCCACGCCGATGCCGCCGACCAGCAGCGCCGTCAGGCTCGCCAGAGTCAGGAAGAAGGCGGCGCGGTCCACGAAGCGGTTGACCGAGGGCGCGGCGGCGTCCGCGGTGCGGATGCGCCAGCCATTCTGCGGGAAGGCGGCGCCGAAGTTTGCCACGAAGGCATTGCGATCGGCGCCCTCGGGCAGCGCCACGCGGTATTCGAAGGTGACCAGGCTGCCCGGCTGGACCAGGGCCGTCGCTTCGAGATCGGCCATGGCGATCATGGCCCGTGGACCGAAGATGGCGGGGCTGGCCACCTTGTCCGGTTCGGCCGAGACGGTGCCGCGCAGGATGAAGCGCGCATCGCCGATGCGGATCTCGGCACCCGGCGCGAGGCCGAGGCGGTCGATGACGACGGGCTCCACCACCACCTCCCTCGGCGCGAGGCGGCCGGGCGGGTCGAGCACCAATGTACCGAACAGCGGATAAGCGTCGTCGACCGCCTTGAGTTCGACCAGCGTGCGATCACCGCTGGGCGCTACGGCCATGGCGCGCATGGCGGTGACGCGCGACAGCCGCGCGCTGTGCGCGGCGAGCCAGTCGACCGCCGGCTGCGGCAGCGGGCCCTGCTGGGAGGCAACCTCGACCTCGCCACCCAGGATGCGCGCGCCATCGGCGGTGATGCCGGCCTCGACCCCCGCGCGCAGCGTGCCGACGGCGGTAATGGCGGCGACGCCAAGGGCAAGACAGGCCAGCACGATGCGCAGGCCCTTCACGCCGCCGCGCAGATCACGGCGGGCGAAGCGCAGCGCGAGGCCAAAGGTCTTCATGGCGTGGCGACCAGGCGCGGGAGTTGAACGGGTGCCGCAGGTCGCCGCGGTTGCGCGACAACGCGGCAGCGAAGCGGAGGGGGCTTTGCCCCCTCCGGACCTCCCCCACCAAAGGCCGGTGTGCCTTTGGAATGCCGGGTTGTGGTGCTGGGTACGGCGGGGCAGCTGGGAACCGGCACTGTGCGGTGGGCACCACCATTGGGGAATGGGATCGTGCGCGGCTCGTCCTTCATCGTGGCGAACCGCCCGATTTGCCCAACACCGGGCATCGGTTTCCAAAGGCCCACCGGCCTTTGGCGGGGTGAGGTCCCGGGAAGGGCAAGGCCCCATAGGCGCGAAGATCGGAGGGGCCCTGCCCCTCCAAGCCACCCCGCCAGGAGCCAACGGAATCCTGGACCGCGGGATTTTGGCGCTTTGCGCAGAGGACTGTGCCCAGCCCGATCGGTGCCATGCATGGCACCATCGCCCTCGTGCCGAACAACGATGTTCAGCGCCAAATCGAGGTGTCCAGAGGCCCTTAGGCCTTTGGTGGGGTGAGGTCCGGAGAGGGGCAAAGCCCCTCTCCGAGGCGCCGCCGTGCCCGAACTTCGCGCCACTGGGGCGGCGTCCCTCTCCGCACCCCAGCCCGCCATCACCGCGCCCCGTCCGCCACGATCCGCCCATCCTCGATCCGCACCTGCCGCTCGCAGCGTTCGGCGAGCAGCGGGTCGTGGGTGATCAGCAGCAGCGTCGTGCCGAAGGCCTCCCGCAGCCCGAACAGCAGATCCATCACCTGCGCGCCGGTGGCGCGGTCGAGATTGCCGGTCGGCTCATCCGCCAGCAGCAGCTTCGGTTCGGCGACGAAGGCGCGCGCCAGGGCAACGCGCTGCTGTTCCCCGCCCGAAAGCTGGCCAGGGTAATGCGTCAGGCGATGGCCCAGCCCGACGCTCCGGAGCGCCGCCTCCGCGCGGTCGAAGGCATCGGTGCGGCCGTCGAATTCCAGCGGCACGGCGACGTTCTCGATCGCCGTCATAGTGGGGATCAGGTGGAAGGCCTGGAAGACGATGCCGACGGTTTCGCGCCGGAAGACGGCCAGCGCGTCCTCATCCATGCGCGTCAGGTCGTGGCCGGCGACCGACAGCGTTCCGCCGGTCGGGCGGTCAAGCCCCGCCAGCAGCATCAGCAGCGAGGTCTTGCCCGACCCCGATGGCCCGACGATGCCCACGGCTTCCCCGGTGCCGACCGCGAGGTCGATGCCGTGCAGGATATTGATCTCGCCGGACTGGGCCCTCACCTTGAAATGCAGGTCGGCGGCGAGGATCAGCGACGCACCGGCCTGGCGCCCCTCGGTGGTCGGGGTGGTCTTTGGAAGGGCATCCATGTCGTTCAGAATTCCGCGGCTTCCCAACCGATATGGGCGCCGCGCCGTCATTGGCAAACTTTCAGCCTGTTTCGGAGTGTTGCCGCTGCTCGCTGCCATCCCGGCACAGGCGGCCGAACTGCGGCTGCTGATGCTCGGCGATTCCATCACCGCTGCCTATGGGCTGGCGCGTGGGCAGGGGCTGCCGGCGCAGTTGCAGGCTGCGCTGCGCGCCAAGGGCCACCAGGTGACGGTGATCGATGCCGGCGTGTCGGGCGACACCACGGCGGGGGGGCGGGCGCGGCTCGACTGGGCACTGGCGGAACGGCCCAATGCGGTGATCGTCGCGCTCGGCGGCAATGACGGGCTGCGCGGGATCGAACCGCGCGCCACCGAGGCCAACCTGGCCGCCATCCTCGATGCGCTGAAGGCGCGGGGGCTGCCGGTGATGCTGGCGGGGATGCTCGCACCGCCCAATCTCGGCGCTGATTACGGGCGGGAATTCGCAGGCAGTTTCACGCGATTGTCGGGGGCGCGGCCGGAGGTGGTGTTCTATCCCTTCCTGCTGGATGGGGTGGCCGGCAACCCGGCGTTGAACCAGCCCGACCGCATCCATCCGAATGAGGCTGGCGTGGCGGAACTGGTCCGTCGCATGATTCCGTCAGTCGAGTCGCTGCTGGGGCGGGTGCCCGCGGGCTGACCCGTTTCCGGCCTGAATGGGGGCCGAGAGATGCTGCGCCTGTTCGTTGCCCTGGGCCTTCCAGCCGAGTGCCGTGCCGACCTTTCCGCCCTGGCGGGCGGCATTCCCGGGGCGAAATGGGTTCCGCCCGACAACTACCACCTGACGTTGCGCTTCATCGGCGAGATCGAGAACTGGCGCGCGCAAGAAGTGGACGACGCGCTTTCCGTCATCCGCGGCACCGCCTTTGACCTGTCCCTGCGCGGCGTCGGAACCTTCGAGAAGGCGGGGCGGATCCATGCGCTGTGGGTCGGCGCGGAACGCAACGACGCGCTGACGCATCTGCAGAACAAGGTGGAGACCGCGTTGCAGCGCATCGGCCTACCGCCCGAGCGCAAACGCTTTTCCCCGCATGTGACGATCGCGCGGACGGACCGGGCGCCGCCGGAGAAGGTCATCGCCTATGTTCAGGCGCATAACCTGTTCCGCGCGGCACCGCTGCAGGTGGAATACTTCACGCTGTTCTCCTCCCGCCTGGGCAAGGAGGCATCGGTCTATACGCCGGAGGTCGAGTACGACCTGATGGCGCGCAAGGCGGCCTGACGCCCGATCCGAGACGCGCATCACGCGGCACCGGACTGAGTCTTGCTTGACCTCGGGCGCCGGTTTGGCTTGCACGCCAGGAACCGTTGCATTGGCGGCCACGGTCGGTCAGGTCGCGGGCGCGCTGTGCGCTCGCGGCCCGATGCCCCGCATCGAGCAGAAGGGGGACGGCCGGCGTCGTGCTTGCCGCCCGCATCGGTCCGCGTTACGGCTTCGCGCGTGACCGCCGTGTTCCGCCCCGTCGCGCGCCTGATTGCCTTGATCCTGTTTCTGCAGGTCGTGCTGGCGCCAGCGCATTGCCTGGCGATGGTCACAGCACCCGCGGGGCTCGAGACGGTGATCTGCTCGCCCGACGGGATGCGCACGCTGCATGTTGGCCCGGATGGGTCGGCAGTGCCGGCACCTGAGGCGACCGACGGCTTCTGCCCGGCCTGCCATGCGCTGCCGGAAGCCGTCCTGCCTGCCGCGCCGATCGTCGCCAGCCCGGCATGGACCGCCATCACGTCTGGCTGGCAAATCACGCCGTCGCATGGGCTGAAGCAGGCGGCCCGCGCACCGCCCTTCGCACCCAGGGCCCCACCCGCCTTCGTCTGACGACCCCCGCCCGCCGCGTGCCCGCGCGCGCGGTTTTCTCCGCTCGTCCGACGAAGGTCTTTCCCATGCCCAGGATTCCTGCCGCCGCGGCACTGTGCGCCGCCCTGTCCGCAACGCCTGCTTTCGCCCATGTCACGCTCGACCCGGCCCAGGCCGCGCCGCTCGCCTATGTGCGTGCCACACTGCGCGTACCGCATGGCTGCGGCGATGCCGCCACCACGCGCATCACCGTCACCCTGCCGGAGGGCGTGACGGCCACGCACCCCATGCCCAAGCCGGGCTGGACGCTGGTGTTGACGCCGCGGCCGGGCGCCGCAGCGCCCGCCGGCCACGGCGCGGTACCGGATCTCGCCACCGTCACCTGGGAAGGCGGCCGGCTTCCCAACGAACATTATGACGAGTTCGTGCTGCGCATCCGCATGCCCGACAGCGCCGGGGAGACCATCTGGTTCCCGGTGCGCCAGGACTGCGAAGGCGGTCGCGTCACCGACTGGTCGCAGGTGCCGGCGGCCGGGACGCGGCTGTCGGACTACCCGACGCCGGCCGCCGCCATCCGTCTGGCGCCGCGCTGACCATGCGCAGCATCCTGCTGGCGGGCCTCGTGCTCGCCGCCCCGCCGCTGGCCCGCGCCTGCGATACCGAGGCTCTGAACGCCGAGCTGACCGCGGTCTGCACGGCGGCCCTGCGACCCGCGACAGCCTGGGCGGCTGCGCTGCGCGCCCAGGCGACGGCGGTGGAGGGAGCGGCACTGGACCGCGCCATCGCCGCCGCTACGGCCGCTTGCGAGACCGGTGACCCGGCCGCCGGCGCGGCGGAGACGGTGCGTATCGCGCGCCTCGCCGGTCGCATCGAAGCCCGCACTGGGCAGGCCGAGCCGATTTGGCCCGATCGCCTGGCCAGCCGCTGACACGTCGACAAAAGGAGAACCGCCATGACCCCCATCACCCGCCGCACGCTGCTGATCGCCGCCGGCGCCATCGCCGCGCTGCCCGCCGCGGCGCATGACTACACCGCCGGCGACGTCGCCATCGGCCATCCCTGGACGCGCGCCGCCGGTGCCAACGGCAATGGCGCGGCCTTCATGCAACTGCGCAACACCGGCGGCCAGCCCGACCGGCTGCTCTCGGCGTCCAGCCCGATCGCGCGCACGGTCGAACTGCACACCATGACGCGCGACGGCGACGTGATGCGGATGCGTCCCGTGCAGGACATCCCGGTGCTGCCGGGCCAGACCGTGGCGCTGCAGCCCGGCGCCTTCCACATCATGATGGTCGGCCTGACCGCCCCGCTGGCCCAAGGCAGCCGCGTACCGCTGACGCTGCGCTTCGAACGCGCGGGAGAGGTGCAGGTGGAGTTGGCCGTCGAGGCCGCGGGTGCGCGCGGCAGCGGCACGCATACCCACTGATCCCGGGACATCGCCATGGCCGGCGCCGGCGGGTGCTGCCGCCGGCGTCGGCTGAAGCCGCGATGCGCGCCGTCAGTCGAAGGGCTGGGCCGACACGTCCACCTGTGCGTCCGACCGCCACAGGGAAAAGGCGAAGCCCACCACCAGGGATCCGTTCCAGCGGCTGCGATACAGCGGGCTGTCGGCATTGGTGGCGCCGGAAAAATTCTCGACCCGGCCGCCGGCGACGACAGACAGCCGCTCGGTGATCGGCAAGCGATAGGACAGGGTCAGCCGCGCGCCGACATAGCCGGCCCGTGCGTCATAGGTCGGTCGTCCGGGCGTCGCGTATTCCGGCGCCACGCCGTAGAAATAGTCGGTGTAGCGGTCCGTCCCGAACAGCACGCCCGCCGCGACGCGCAGCCGCGCATATTGCGAGAAGACGTGCAGCCGTTCGTAGGCGATGTCGGGCGCGAAGGTGAAGCCGCGGAAGGAGATCGAGGACCAGTCGGTCGAGAACACCGCGCGCACCGGCGTATCAACCACGAGCCGCGCCGGCGATGCCTCGTTCTCCCCGCGCCAGACGGTGAAGCGCAGATTGGGCCCGATCTCGCCCAGCCAGTCGAGATCCGGCATGCCCTGCCGCGCCGTCACATCGGAGGACGCGGCGTGGAAGCCGCCGGAGGCGCTGACCGACAGCTCGATATCGTCGGCGAGGCTCGCCCGCGCGCGCATCCCGCCATCATCGGCACGGAAGATGTCGCCGCGATAGATCATGTAGGGCACCACCAGGCCGCGCCATTGGTTCTGGCTGGACGCCGGATAGGCCGGCACGGTGCCGCCACCACCCGCGATGCCGACCTCGAAGACCGGCAGCTGCTGCGCGCGGGCGGGCAGCGCAGCGGCGGCGTAGATCAGGAATGGCGCGATGCGACGGATCATGGGCGTTCCGCCAGGATGAGCACATTCGGCAGCGGCGTGCCAGCCCAGCAGGGCGTGATGGCGATGCGGTAGCCGGCGGCTTCGAGAGGGGCGGTCAAATCATGCGGCAGCAGCGGCGCCACTGCGCGGTATCCCGCGCGATCGGCGCCGAACCAACGGCGCAGATGCTCGGCAGCGAGGCCAACGGCGCTGCGCCAGCCGCGTTCGGGGTCGGGCGTGCGGATGATGATGCGCGCTGGTGCCACGGCGAGGATACGCGCGAGCAGAGCATGTTGTGCGTCGGGCGGCATCTGCGACAGCACGTCGATCAGCAGGACGGTGTCGCAGGGCGGTATTTCGGCGGTGGCGAGATCGGCGACGGCGAAGCGAGCCAGCAGCCCATCCGCCGCCACGGCCGCACGCGCGATCTTGCCGGTATCCAGGTCGAGGCCGGTGACGCTGCGCGCGCGGCCGGCCAGCACGAGGGCCAGCGCGATCAGGCCGCGGCCACAGCCGAGATCCAGCACGTCGCCCAACGGCGGCTGCGCGAGCAATGCCGGTAGCACCGGATCCCTGCGCAGCTTGCCACGTGCGAAGCCCTGCGCGGCGCGACCGACGTGCCGGGCGGCGACCGCCCCGGCAAGGTCCCGCGCGCGGGGCGTCACAGATCCTTCAGCACCGCCCACAGGTCGTTCTTGTGCTCGAAGCCGATGCCGGGTGCATCCGGCATGCGGATGCGGCCATCGACCACCGGCGTATCGTTGGCGAAGCCGCCGAAGGGTGCGAAGACCTCCGGGTAGGATTCGTTGCCGCCGAGGCCGAGCCCCACCGCGATGTTCAGCGCGAACTGATGCCCGCCATGCGGCACGCAGCGCCGCGGCGACCAGCCATGAAGTTGCAGCATCTCCAGGGTGCGGAGGTACTCGACCAGGCCGTAGGACAGTGCGGGATCGAATTGCAGGATGTCGCGATCCGGTCGCAGCCCGCCATGGCGGATCAGGTTGCGCGCATCGAGCATGGAGAACAGGTTCTCCCCCGTCGCCAGCGGCGGCCCATAGTGTTCGGCAAGCGTCGCATGCGTCGCGTAGTCCAGCGGGTCGAGCGGCTCCTCATACCAGCGCAGCTTGAAGCGCTCGAGCGCCGCGCCATAGGCCAGCGCGGCATGTAGGCCGAAGCGGCCATTCACATCGACCGCCAGGCGCGACCCGTCGCCGTCCAGCAGCTTCAGCACGGCCTCGATACGGGCGACATCCTCGCGCAGCGCGTCCTTGATGGGCGTGCCGGGGGCGCCGCCGATCTTCATCTTCACCGTGGTGTAGCCGAGGCCGAGATAGCGCTTCATCTCCTCGACCAGCGCATCGACGCCCTTGCCGGGATAGTAGTAGCCGCCGGCAGCATAGACCCAGGCGCTCTCATCGGCCTCGCCGCCGCGGAAGCGATCGGCGAGCAGCCGCCACAGCGGCTTGCCTTCCAGCTTCGCCGCCGCATCCCACAGCGCCATGTCGAGCACTCCGACCGCGACGGAGCGGTCGCCATGGCCGCCGGGCTTCTCGTTCTTCATCATCGCGGCCCAGGCGCCGGCGACGTTCAGGCTGCCGTCGGCGGCGGTCAGCTCCGCTTCCGTGCAAGCCTCGAGGCGCGGCACGAAGCGTTCCACCAGAAGCCCCGGCTGCGCGTAGCGGCCGTTGGAATTGAAGCCGTAGCCAGTGGCGCGCGTTCCGGCGCCGTCCTCCACGGTGATGGCGACGACGCTCGCCGTCATCTTCGAGAAATCGATATAGGCGTTGGCGATGGCGCTGCTGATGGGCACCACGCCCTGGCGAATGGAGGCGATGCGCATGGGCGGCTTCCTCGGCTGATGGCGGCGCGAAGTCCTACAGGCGCGGCGGCCATGGCGCAAACCGGGCACGGTAGCACGAAGCGCTTGTGCATGCTGCGCTGCGGCATCTAGCCTTGCCCCATGGCCGCCCCCTTGCCTGTCTGCATCACCGCCGGAGCGACCGGCCCCTGGCGCGTTACCGCGATCCGCCCGGTCAGCGGCGATCCATTGGCGCCCGCGGCTCGGCTGGCAGTCGAGGATGGCCCGGCAACGGCTCCAGCCGGTGCCTGGCGGCTGCGCGGCGTCACCAGCAATCTGCGCTATACGGCGGAGGCCGAGCGGGCGATGCTCGCCAGCGTGCAGCAGGGCCTTGGGCGACCGCGGGCGACACGCGCGGCGCTGATCCCGATCCGCAAATCGGACGCCTGGTGGGACCTCGCCCAGGATGCCCGCCGTGCGGTGCTGGAGGACCAGTCCCACCACATCGCCATCGGCCTGGAATACCTGCCGGCAGTGGCGCGGCGACTGGTCCATTGCCGCGACCTCGGCGAGCCCTTCGACTTCCTGACCTGGTTCGAATTCACGCCGGAAGACGAGGCTGGCTTCGACGCATTGGTCACCCGCCTGCGCGCGACCGCCGAATGGCGCTACGTCACGCGCGAGGTGGAGATCCGCCTCACGCGCGACTGAGGCGGTTCAGACCGCCTTGGCCGCCTTCAGCGCCGCGATCTCGTCGGCGCTGAAGCCGAATTCGGCCAGCACAGCGTCGGTGTGCTCGCCGCGTTCCGGCGTCGGGTTCTTGGCGCAATCCACGCCTTCGATTTGCATCGGCGCGCGCACCACCGCCAGCGCGCCGAGGCGCGGATGCTGCACCGTCATCTCGATGCCGAGATGCTTCACCTGCTCATCGGCGAAGACCTGGTCCATGGCGTAGACCGGGCCGCAGGGCACGCCTTCCTTGTTGAACTTCGCGACCCAGTTGGCGGAGGTATCGGTCAGCGTCACCGTCTCCAGCAGCGCATTTACCTTGGTGCGGTTCTGGCTGCGCAGCTTGTCGGTGGCGATGTCGGGGTCCTTCGCCGCCTCCTCGATGCCCAGCACCTTCACGATGCGGTCCCACATGACCTGGCCGCCGCCGGCGATGTTCATCACGCCATCGGATGTGCGGAACAGCCCGGTCGGGATGGTGGTGGGGTGGTCGTTGCCGGCCTGCTTCGGGACCTCATGCTTCATGGTCCAGCGCGTCGCCTGGAAATCCATCATCGCGATCATGGCTTCGAGCAGGGAGACATGCACCCAGCGACCCTTGCCGGTCACTTCGCGTTCCAGCAGCGCGACCATGATGCCGAGCGCGCAATACAGCCCCGCCGTCAGGTCCGCGACCGGTATGCCAGCGCGCACCGGCCCCTGACCCGGCAGGCCGGTGACCGACATGAGCCCACCCATCCCCTGCGCGATCTGGTCGAAGCCCGGCCGCCTGGCATAGGGGCCGTCCTGCCCGAAGCCGGAGATCGACCCCAGCACGATGCGCGGATTGATCGCTGCCAGCGCGTCGTAGTCGACACCCAGGCGCGTCTTCACATCCGGCCGGTAGTTCTCGACCACCACATCGGCGCGGGCCACCATGCGGCGGAAGGCGGCCAGGCCCTCTGGCGCCTTCAGGTTCAGTGTCATGCCGCGCTTGTTGCGATGGACATGCTGGAAATCCGGCCCGTCCCGCTCGCCGCCCAGGCCCTTGCCGGTGTCGACCTCGTCGGTCGCCTCGATCTTGATGACATTCGCACCCCAGTCGGCGAGCTGGCGCACGCAGGTCGGCCCCGAACGCACGCGGGTCAGGTCGAGCACGGTGAATCGGGACAGCGGCATCATGGGCGTGGCTCCTTCGGGTTGCGCGCGTGTTCGCACCGCCCGGGCGGATCGGCAAGACAGCGACTTGACGGCCCGGCCCGGCACGCTACGCCTTGGTCCGAACACCGATCGGGACGGAGCACCATGAGCGACGATATTCTGCACGAGGTCCGTGAGGGCGGCATCGCCTGGACCACCTTCAACCGCCCGCAGGCGCGCAACGCCATGCTGTTCCCGATGTACCAGCGGATCCAGGAACTGGCCGAGCAGATCAGCAACGACCCGTCGATCCGCGTCTGGGTGCTGACCGGCGCCGGTGGCAAGGCCTTCGCCTCGGGCACCGACATCTCCCAGTTCCGCGAATTCAAGACCGCCGAGGACGCGCTGGGCTACGAGGCGCGAATCGACAAGGTCCTGGGCGCGCTCGAGAACTGCAACACGCCGATCATCGCGGCGATCGCCGGGGCCTGCACCGGAGGCGGGCTCGGCATCGCCGGGTGCTGCGACATCCGCATCTGCGATACCGGCGCGCGCTTCGGCCTGCCGATCGCGAAGACGCTCGGCAACATTCTCAACATGAACAACTTCGCGCGGTTCTACGCGCTGGTCGGCCCGGCGGCGATCGCCGAGATGATCATGACCTCGCGGCTGTTCTCCTCGGCCGAGGCCAAGCATCTCGGCCTGGTGTCGGAAGTGCTGGACACGCCGGATGCGGTCGCGGCGCGGGCGATGGAACTCGCCACCACCATGTCCACCCTGGCACCGCTGACGCTGAAGGCGACCAAGATGGCGCTGCGCCGGCTGCGCCATGCGACCGGCGAGGTCGAGGGCGACGACCTGGTGACCATGTGCTTCACCTCCGCCGATTTCCAGGAAGGCGTTGACGCTTTCCTCAACAAGCGCGCGCCCAACTTCAAGGGCAAGTAAGGGCGGCACCTGCCGACCGGAGGAAACGAAGTATGACGATCCGCATCACCCGCCGCGCCCTGGGCGCGGCGGCGCTGGCGCCGCTGCTCCCCGCGCCCGCGCTCGCACAGGCCTATCCGTCCCGCACCATCACCATGCTGGTGGGCTTCGCCCCCGGCGGCGGGACCGACATCATCGCCCGCTTCCTCGCCCCCGCGCTGCAGGAGGAATTCGGCCAGGCCGTCGCCGTCGAGAACCGGCCGGGTGCTTCGGGCACGCTGGCGGTGCTGGCGATGTCGCGCGCGCGGCCCGATGGCTACACGATGCTGATGACGACGATCAGCGCGTCCGCCGTGGTGCCGCCGCTGATGACGCCGCCGCCCTTCGACATCCACCGCGACCAGACGGCCGTGGTGCACGCCGCGACCGTGCCCCTCGTCGCCGTGGTGCCGGCCAATTCGACGGCCCGCACGCTGCCCGAACTGCTGGCGCGCGCGAAGGAGAATCCCGGCGTCCTGAACTACTCCTCCTCCGGCGTCGCGACGCAGCAGCATCTGGCGGCGGAACTGCTTGCCTCCCAGGCCGGGGTCCGCATGACGCATGTGCCCTTCCGCGGTACCGGCCAGGCGGTGAACGAGATCCTCGCGGGGCGCATCGACCTCGCGATCGACACCTTCCCGACCTACCTGCCGCATATCCGCTCGGGTGCGGTCCGCGCGCTAGCGGTGACGATGCCGCAGCGCGTGGAATGGCTGCCCGACGTGCCGACCGTGGCCGAACTCGGCTTCCCCGGCTTCGACGCCGTGGTCTGGTACATGCTGGTGGCGCCGCCTGGCATCCCGCAGCCGATCGCCGATCGCTGGGTGGCCGCGGTGAACAAGGCCTATGGCAATGAGACGCTGCGCAAGCGCATCAGCGATGCCGGCTTCGTCATCGGTGGCGGCACGCAGCAGGACGCGGCGCGCATGCTGACCGGCGACGCCGATCGCTATGCAGCCCTGGTACGCGGCGCGAACATCCGGCTGGACTGAAGCGCCGGGCGCGGGGCTTCGGCACCGCGCCCGCCGCATCCCGCCTTTCCCGGCCCGGGTAGCCTGCTACGCTCGCCGCGACAACCGGGAGCCCTGCCATGCTTGACCGACGCGCCCTGCTCGTCGCTGCGCTGACCACACCCGCCGTGGCGCGGGCGCAGGGTGGCTATCCATCGCGCGCCATCCGCGTCGTCGTCCCCTTCGCCGCCGGCGGCATCATCGACGTGGTGGCGCGCATCGTCGCCGAGCCGCTGTCTCGGCGGCTGGGCCAGCCCATCGTCATCGAGAACACCCCCGGCGCGGGCAGCACCATCGGCGCGCGCAACGCCGCCCGCGCCGCGCCGGATGGCTACACGCTGCTGCTGAACGGTGCGGCGCAGGGCGTCATCCCCGCGTTATTCCCCGATGCCGGCGTCGATCCCGTGGCGGATTTCGCGCCGGTCGCGCTGCTTGGCGAACAGCCCTTCATCCTGGCGGTGAATCCCGCCGTGCCGGCGAACGACGTGCCATCCCTGCTGGCCTGGCTGCGCGGCAAGCGCGGGGACGCGACCTTCGCCACCACCGGCATCGGCGCGGCATCGCATCTGGCGGGGGAACTGCTGAAGTCGCTCGCGGGCGTGGACTTCACCATCGTGCAGTATCGCGGCACGCCGGCGGCGGTGACGGATTTCGTCGCCGGCCGCGTGGAGTTCATGATCGACAGCCAGACGTTGATCGCGCCGCTGATGCAGGATGGTCGCGCCCGCGGCCTGGCGGTGACGACGGCCCAACGATCCCGCATGGTGCCGGACCTGCCGACACTGCAGGAAGCCGGCGTGGCGGGATATGAAACATCCTCGTGGCAGGCGCTGTATGCGCCGGCATCGACACCACCCGCCATCGTTCGAATGCTGAGCGAAGCGACGCTTGCCGTGCTGGCCGATCCGGCCGTGCAGCAGCGCTACGTCGAGCGCGGCGTCGAACCGCGCGCCGGCGATGCGACCGTCCTGCGCAACTTCCTGAAAGCGGAGATGGATCGCTGGCTTCCGATCCTGCGTGCAACCGGGGCGCGTGCGGGCTGACGCCGATTGGATTTGCATTCGGATGAGGGAACGCGCATATCCCCTCCGTCACCTCGTCCGGTCCGTCCGCGGACCTGCTCTCCGTGCCTTACCTATGGTTGAGCCTCAGCGATGGCTGGCCCGTCGCGCCCCTACAGCGCGCCGGCTTTTCCGTCGCGCATGTCGTGCGGCGGCAACGCTCAACCCGGAGACATCGGCATGAGCATCGGTACCGTCAAGTGGTTCAACGCGACCAAGGGCTACGGCTTCATCCAGCCGGAAGATGGCAGCAAGGACGTGTTCGTCCACATCTCCGACGTGCAGCGCTCGGGCCTGAACGGCCTGAATGAAGGCGACAAGGTCGAGTTCGAGCTGCAGCGCGGGCAGCAGGGCAAGATCTCGGCGGGCAACCTCCGCCTCGCTTGAGACTTCCAAGGGGCGGCCTCCGGGCCGCCCTTTCCATCTTGGGTCGTCGCGCGCGTGCATGGTCACAGGCGCGGCAACCCAGACCTTTGCTTGATCGAGCATCCTGACGCGCCTGACTGATCTCGGTCAGCTGCGATGTGCTCTAGACACGCGGAGAATCGCCGTGGCGCGAAAGCCCAATTACGGCCAACAGCGTGCCGACGTGAACCGGTCCAAGCAGGCCAAGAAGGAAGCCAAGCAGCGCGAGCGCGAAGAAGCGGTCGCCAAGCGCAAGGCTTCCGGAGAGCCCGACGAGCCCGAGACCACCGAGGCCGAGGAACCCGCGCGCGACTGACGCGCGGAGGAGAGACAGACATGGCCGCCAAACCAGGCAGCAAAGCCAATTTCGTGCTGTTCGACGTGTTCTACGAAGACGGCAGCCGGCGTTCAAATCGCAAGGTTCCCGCGGAGATCCTGGGCGGACTGGACGGCGACGAGCCGGCCCGCAAGGTCATCGAGGAACAGGACAACGAGATCGCGAAGGCGTCCGGCCGGGCCGCGCTGGCAATCTCGCAACTCGTCCGCGTCGGCGGCAAGCGCAAGTAACTGGCCCGGGGGAGGGCGATCCTCCCCCTCGGCGCGATTCAGACCTCCGGGGCCTGCGCCCCTTCGGTCATCACGCTCTACTCCGCCGCGCGGGCCTGGTTCACCACCAACGGCACGATCCCCGGCAGGACCGAACCCGTCCACAATTGCCCAAGCAGCGCCTTCGCCTGGGCGGGGCCCACGGCATCCGATGTCAGTTCCAGGAACTTGTCGGACAGGTCCTGGTCGCTCAGCGGCGCATCGGGATCGCCCTTGCGCGTGTGCTGATGGCGATTCAGCACGCGGCCATCCTTCAGGGTGATCGTCACCTTGGCTGACCGCTTCGACGGGAAGGCCGCGGCGCATTCCGGGTCGAGCGACACCGTCACCTTGGCCATCAGTGCGCGGATCGAAGGATCGACCAGCCGATCCGGCGTGAAGGCCACCAGCCGCACGCCGCCATGCAGCAGCATGGTCGCCACGGTGAACTGCGTGGAGAAGCGGCAATCCTGCTCGGTCTGCGCCGCCGGGCGATCACAGACGTCCTTGGTGGCCTTGTAGCCGCCGACAGCGATCGACACGACATCCTCCGGCTTGAAGCCGGCTTCCAGATGCAGGTCGCGCACCGCGTCGAGTGCCGCGAAGATGTGCCCGCAACAGCCATGGTTCTTGAAGGTCATGTCGGTGATGGCGAAGGGCTTGCCGATATTGGCGAGCGACTTTTCCCACTTGCCGGTGTCCTCGCTGGTCGCGGCCGCGAAGCCCGCCGACCCATGCAGCACATCCAGAGCGCCGGTCATGCCTTTTGCCGCGGCCATCGCGGCCAGCGCGCCGGCTTCGGCCGCATGGCCCGGATGCAGCGGCTTCGACATGCCCTCCCCGCGGAAGGCCTGCTGCAGGCCGGAAGCCATGGTCGCGGCGGTCGCGATGGCATGCGCGATGCGCGTCGCATCGCTGTCCAACAGCACCGCCACCGCCGCCGCAGCACCGAAGGTGCCGACCGTGCCGGTGGTGTGCCAGAAATCGTAGTGCGAGGGCTGCACCGCGAGGCCGATGCGGCAGGACACCTCATACCCCGCGGCGAGTGCGCGCAGCAGCGTGTCCATGTCCGTCCCGCGTGACTGCGCGGCAGCGAGGGCCGCCGCGATGGTCGGGCAGCCCGGGTGATAGACGGCGTAGCGATAGATGTCGTCGAACTCGACCGTATGCGACGCCGTACCGTTGATCAGCGCGGCATGGCGCACAGGCACGCGCCGGCCAGTGACGTAGCAGACGGCACCGCCGCCGCCGCGCGTCTCGTCCTCCAGCGCCGCCGACATCAGCGTGGCCGGTTCGCGCCAGGCACCGGCCAGCAAGGCGGCGAACCAATCCACCAGCGCGCGGCGCGCGTGATGCGCGACCTCGGCATCAAGCGGCCGCGACTTCCAGGTGGCAGCGTGGTCGGCAAGGATCAGGAGCGGATTCGTCATGGTCGTGCTGCTCACGCGTTGCCGCGGAGCACCTCCTTGTTGATGACGACGTCGGGGTCGAGCTGGCCCTTGAGATGGGCGAAGATGCTCTCGGCGCAGGACAGGCCCATGCGGCGGGTGGATTGGTCGGTCGCCGCGGCGGAATGCGGGGACACGACGACGTTCGGGAAATCGAGGAAGGGCAACTTCGTCGTCACCGGCTCCTCCCAGAATACGTCGAGGCCGGCGGCGCCGAGATGCCCGGACTTCAGCGCATTGGTCAGCGCGGCTTCATCGACCAGCGTGCCGCGCGCGGTGTTGATATACGCCGCACCCGGCTTCATCGCAGCGAAGAAGGCGGCGTTGACCATCCCCCGCGTCTCGGTGTTCGACGGCAGGTGGGTGGTCACGACATCCGCCGCGGCCAGGCCTTCATGCAGCACCTTCACCGGCTTGAACCCCGCGCCCTTGATGGTGTTCTGCGGAATATAGGGGTCGTGGACCAGCACATCCATGCCGAAGGCCTGGCACAGCCGCGCGACGCGCCCGCCGATCCGCCCGAAACCCACCACCAGCACGGTCATCCCCGCGAGGTCGAGCGTCCGCAGCGACGGCTTCGGGCCCCAATCCAGCGCCTTGGTGTTAGCGTTGTAGTCCACGGTGCGACGCGCAGTCGTCAGCATCAGCATCATCGCGTGCTCGGCGACCGACACCGCATTCGCATCTGGCGTGACGGTCAGCGGAATGCCGCGTTCGGTCAGCGCCTCGACATCCACCGCGTCGTATCCCACGCCGTGGCGGGCGCAGATGCGCAGGGCCGGCGCATTGGCCAGGAAGGCGCGGTCGATCTTCGTCGCGCGCACGATGATGGCATCCGCCGTCTTCATCGGCTCGGCCAGCGTCTCCGGCGTCACAGGGTCGAGCATCGTGATCTTGTAGCCAGGCTCGGCACGCAGCCGCTCCATGGCATCGGGATGCAGCGGGCGGAGGCAGACGATATGCGGCATGGGGCTTCCTATTCGACGGTGGCGCCGGAGATGCGGACGAGTTCCGCCCATTTCGGGATTTCGGCGGCGATGAAGGTGGCGAAGGCTTCGGGCGTGGAGCCGACCGGCTCGCTGCCCTGCTGGGCGAGTTTCGCGCGCATGTCGTCGGTGCGCAGGACCTCACTGATCGCGGTGGCGATCCGCAGCACGGCCGCGGGCGGCGTTCCGGCCGGGGCGAAGAAGCCGTTCCACAGCGCGACCTCGAAACCGGGGATGGTCTCGGCGATGGTGGGCGTTTCGGGCAGCAGGGGCGAACGGCGCGCGGTGGTGATGGCGATGGCGCGCAGGCGCCCAGCCTGGACGTGGACGATGACCTCGACCAGCGGCGCGGCCATGGCCTGGATCTTCCCGCCCAGCAGGTCGGTCACGGCCGGCGCACCGCCGCGATAGGCGACATGCGTGACCTCGATGCCCGCCTTGGAGGCGATCATTGCGGCCGACAGATGCTGCGATGTGCCCGACCCTGCATTGCCGAAATTCAGCCGGCCCGGCTGGGCGCGCCCCAGGGCGATCAGCGCGGCAAGGTCACGCGCGGGCAGTTCGGGGTTCACCACCAGCAGGTTCGGTATGAACGACACCTGGCTGACCGGCGCGAAATCCCGCAGCGGCTGGTAAGGCAGGTTGCGATACAGCGCGACATTGGTGGCGTGTGTGGAACTGGTGCCCATCACCAGCGTGTGGCCGTCCGGCGCCGACCGCGCCACCGCTTCCGACCCGATATTGCCACCCGCGCCGGGGCGGTTCTCGATCACCACCGGCTGGCCGAGTTTCGGCGCGATGGCCTCCGCCACCAGCCGCGCAGTGACATCGGTGCTGCCGCCCGGCGCGAAGGGCACCACCAGCCGGATCGGGCGGTCCGGCGCCCAGGCCCCTTGCGCCAGGGCCGGGCGCGCGGCCCCGAGAGCGGCGATCCCGGCGATCAGGCTGCGGCGATTCATGTGGTTCCTCCCGTATTGGCGCCTGCCGGTCTTTGCCGGTTTGCATGGCGCGTCAGAGTTGGTGATAGGCCGCCGGTCCCAGGATGGCTTCCCGCATCCGATGCTGGATCGCCGCACCGTCGCGTGGCGGCAGGACCAGCTTCTTGCTCGATGCATCGATCTTCGCCACCGCGAAGAATGGCCCGTCGCCTGCATGGATGGCCGCGCGCAGGGCGGGCACTTCCTCAGGCTTCGTCACGAACATCGTGTTCTTGAAACCCGCACCGCGCGCCATGGCCACCAGATCGACGCCATACTTCGTCGCCGTCTCCTGCATGCCGGTCTCGCCGTAATGCTCGTTGTCCTGCACGACAATGGCGAGGTTCTTGGGCTTCTTCACCGCGATGGTCGCCAGCGCGCCGATGCCCATCAGCATTTCGCCATCGCCGGTCAGCACCAGCACCGGCCGCGTCGGCTGCGCCAGCGCGAGGCCAAGGCCGATCATCGCCGCCGCCCCCATGCCGCCCCACAGCGGCAGGTTCAGCTTGTGGTCGCCCACCGCCGTGATGTCCCAGCACGGCGCACCAAGGCCGGCGATCACCGCCAGTTCGCCACGATCCGCGAGCAGCGCGCGGGTCAGTTCGCGACGGTCGAGCTTTCCGGATTCCGCGAGCATCGTCTCAGTCCTTGCCGAAGGTCTTGGCGCCGATGACGCGCTGGCCGATCAGGGCCGCGGCGGGGCGGAAGGTGTTGAAGGCCATGCGGATCACGGCATCGACCGTCGGCGCGATGTCCTCCGGCGTGTCGGCGCGCTTCACCAGCGTGCCCATGGCTTCGAGCACCACCTGGGTGGCGTTGCCCATCGGCACCTGGGCCGGGTTGAACTCGCCGAAATCGCCGCGCATCGTCACCAGCATCGGCATCGGGCAGCGATGGATCTGCGACAGCGACAGCATGTTGATGCAGTTGCCGACACCCGAGGACTGCATCAGCAGCACCGCCTTGTCGCCGCCGAGCCAGGCGCCCTGCATCAGGGCGATGCCTTCTTCCTCGGTCGTCAGGGTGGTGACGGTGATCTCGTTGTCCGCCAGGCAGCGCTTGATCAGGCGGGAATGGCCGGCATCCGGCACCAGGCAGACCTGACGGATCTCATGCTTCTTCAGCAGCTCGTAGATCTGGTCGGGCCAGGCGGCGGCCGCATCCGGGGCCTTGTCGATCGCGTCGGCGTCCATTGCTTCCTCAGGGAGTTTCCGGCGCGCATCCTAGGGCTAGGCGACAGGCTGGCAAGACAGGCCCGGGACGCGGCATCATGTCGGCCATGCCCTTCGCGCAGACCATCGGCGGCACACGCTTCGTCTTCGACGACCTGAAAACCCTGATGGCGCGGGCCACGCCGCTGCGGTCGGGCGATGCGCTGGCTGGCGTCGCGGCCGGCAGCGCGGCAGAACGCATCGCCGCGCAGCGTGCCCTCGCCGACCTGCCCCTGGCGCATTTCCTGTCAGAGGTGGTGATCCCCTATGAGGCCGACGAGGTCACGCGGCTGATCATCGATCGCCAGGACCTGGCGGCCTTCGCCCCGGTGCGGCACCTGACGGTGGGGGGGTTCCGCGACTGGTTGCTGGCGGCGGAACCGGCCGCGGTCACCGCGCTGGCGCCGGGCCTGATGCCGGAGATGGCGGCGGCGGTCTCCAAGATCATGCGCGTCGCCGACCTGATCCAGGTCGCCGCGAAATGCCGGGTCGTCACACGCTTCCGCAACACCATCGGGCTGCCGGGACGGCTGTCCATCCGCCTGCAGCCCAACCACCCGACCGACGACCCACGCGGCATTGCGGCCGGCGTGCTGGATGGGCTGCTGCTTGGCGCGGGCGATGCGGTCATCGGCATCAACCCCGCCACCGACAATGTCGAGGCCGTGATGCGGGTGCTCGACATGCTCGACACGGTGCGGGACCGCTTCGATATCCCGACCCAGACCTGCGTGCTGTCGCACGTGACGACAACGATGCTGGCGATGGACCGCGGCGCGCCGGTCGACCTGGTGTTCCAGTCGATCGGCGGGACCGAGGCGACCAACACCTCCTTCGGCGTGTCGCTGTCCACGCTGCGCGAGGCACGCGAGCAGGCGCTGGCGTTGAAACGCGGCACGATCGGCGACAACGTCATGTATTTCGAGACCGGCCAGGGCAGCGCCCTGTCCGCCGAGGCGCATCACGGCGTGGACCAGCAGACGATCGAAGCCCGCGCCTATGCCGTCGCGCGGGAATTCCATCCGCTGCTGGTCAACACCGTGGTCGGCTTCATCGGCCCCGAATACCTGTTCGACGGCAAGCAGATCCTGCGCGCGGGGCTGGAGGATCATTTCTGCGGCAAGCTGCTTGGCCTGCCGATGGGCGTGGACGTCTGCTACACCAACCATGCCGAAGCCGACCAGGACGACATGGACACACTGCTGACCTGCCTCGCGGTCGCGGGCGTGACCTATGTGATGGGCGTGCCCGGGGCGGATGACGTGATGCTCGCCTACCAATCGACCTCCTTCCACGATGGGCTGACGGCGCGCGCCATGCTGGGCAAGCGCGCCGCGCCGGAATTCGAGGACTGGCTGACGCGCATGGGCATCGGGCTTGATGCGGAACGCATCCCGGCGCGGCTGTCGCCGGCGCTGATCGGGTTGGAATGAGCACGTCCGATGATCGCAGCGCCGATGCACCCCACGAAGGGCGCGGAGATCCGGATCGGCCGGGCCAGACGAAGGCCCCCGCACTCTGGCGCGACCTGCGCCGCTTCACCGATGCGCGGGTCGGGCTCGGGCGCGCGGGGACGGCGGTGCCGACCGCGGCCCATCTCGACTTCCAGGAAGCCCATGCGCGGGCGCGCGACGCGGTGTGGTCGGCGCTGGACGTGCCGGCCCTGGAAGCCGCAATCGGCCTGCCCGCCACGCGCGTCCACAGCAACGCGCCGGATCGCCGGACCTACCTGCTGCGGCCGGATCTCGGGCGACGTTTGGCCGATGGCGCGGCGCTGCCACAGGCGCCGGGCAGCGTCGCCTTTGTCATCGCGGATGGCCTCTGCGCCATCGGTGTGCAGCGCCACGCACCTGCCGTGCTGGAACGGCTGATCCCGCTGCTCGCCCTGCCGCCCGGCCCGGTGGTGATCGCCGAGCAGGCCCGCGTCGCGCTCGGCGACGACATCGCCGAACGCATCGGCGCGGCGGCGGTGGTGGTGATGATCGGTGAGCGTCCCGGCCTGTCCGCCACCGACAGCCTCGGCCTGTACATCACCTGGGCGCCGCGGCGCGGCCGCACCGATGCCGAGCGCAACTGCATCAGCAATGTCCGCCCCGGCGGCTTGGGGTATGACGACGCCGCGGCCAAGACCGCCTGGCTGCTGCGCGCCGCGCAGGGGCTGGGTGCCACCGGCGTCGCACTGAAGGATGAGATGCCCGCCACCGCATTGCCCGCCCCATGATCCGCATCACCCACCGCATCAGCATCGCCGAGGATGAGCTGCAGGAAGACTTCCTGCGCGCCTCCGGCCCCGGCGGGCAGAACGTCAACAAGCTGGAGACGGCGGTGCAGCTGCGTTTCGACGCCATGGCATCCCCCAACCTGCCGACGGCGGTGAAGGAACGCCTGGCCACGCTGGCGGGCCGGCGCATCACGAAGGAGGGCGTGCTGGTCATCACCGCCCAGCGCCACCGCACGCGCGAACGCAACCGGGAGGATGCGCTGGAGCGCCTGGTGGAATTGCTGCGCGAGGCCGCGACGCCTCCACCGCCGCCGCGGCGCCCCACCAAGCCATCCCGCGCCGCCAAGGCGCGCCGCGTCGATGAGAAGACCCGCCGCGGCACCACCAAAAGGCTGCGCGGCGGCAGGACCGGGGAGGAGTGATGCCAACCCGCGAAAGCCGCACGCTGACCATCGGCATCGAGCGCGATGCCGCCGCGGTCTATGCCTTCGCCTCGCAGCCGCAGAACCTGCCGCTCTGGGCCGCGGGGCTGGGGAGCGACGTCGCGCGCGATGGCGATGGGTGGGTGGTGGATGCGCCGCTCGGCCGGCTGCGGCTGCGTTTCGCACCCATCAACGACTACGGCGTGCTGGACCATGCGGTGACGCTGCTGGACGGATCCGAGGTGGATGTGCCGATGCGCGTCGTGCGCAATGGGACCGGGGCGGAGGTGCTGTTCACCCTGTTCCGCCAACCCGCCATGACAGCCGAGGATTTCAAACGCGATGCCGGCCTGGTGGCGGCCGACCTCGCGACGCTGAAGCGCCTGCTGGAAGCGCGCTGATCGTGCGACGTGTGCCCGACGCCCGCATGTTCGAGGCCGGCGGGCTGATTGCGTCCCGTCGGCGCCGGCTTAGAGCGTGATGGCCACAGGTGCGAATGCACCGGAGGTCTGAATCACGCGATCAAACAATAGGTTGGAGCGTGATGGGTGAACGAATGTGAACCGATCATGCTCTATCGCCGCAGCTGGTCCATGAACCGCTGGTGCTGCAGGTCGTTCGCGCGCTGCTGCTGCTGATATTGCTGCTGTTGCTGCTGGAACTGGTTCTGCTGCTGCATCATGCGCTGCTGATGGTCCCAGTTCTGTTGTTGCTGGGAATAGGCTTGGCCCTGCTGCATCGGCGCTTGCGGCTGCATGGCGCCGCCGAAGGCCTGCTGATACGCAACCATGACCTGCTGCGCGCCCATCTGGAAGATCTGGCAGGCCTGTGGGTTGCCCCGCTGGCAGGCATATTGCGCCTGGATCAGCTCATTCCCGGCCTGCTGGAGTTGCGGCACCATCGTGCAGGCCTGCTGGTTGCCCGCCTGGCATTGAATCCCGGCCCCTTGAATGAGTTGCATCAGCGGTCCGGAGATGCGGGGGTCCAGATCCTGCGCCGAGGCCGGCGCCACCATGCAAAGGGCGGCGGCCAGCAGCCCACCCAAACCTGCCCATCCCCGCTGCGTCACCGCGCCGTTCCTTGTCCCGACGCGGATATTCTATCGTGAACCGCAACGACGTCGCAGCCGAAATGCTTCGCAATGCGTTTGCACGCCCCGGTTGCGCCGTCAGGTCAGCATCTGCCCGCCATCGACCACGATGGTCTGTCCCGTCACCCAGCGCGCCAACGGCGATGCGAGGAACAACGCCACATCCGCCACTTCCTCGGGCTCGCCAAGTCGGCCGAACGGGATGCCTGCGAGAATGCGGTTGTACAGCGCCGGGTCATCCGTGCGCCGCTTCTCCCAAGACCCGCCGGGGAATTCGATCGACCCAGGAGCCACCGCGTTCACCCGGATGCCATCGGGCGCATACATCGCCGCCTGGGATGCGGTGTAGTTGATGAGCAGCGCCTTCACCGCTGCATAGGCTGGCGAACGCGTCGATGGCGCATAGCCTGAGATCGAGGTGGTGTTGACGATGCACCCCTTCGACGCCCGCAGATGCGCCAGCGCGGCGTGGGTGGCGCGCACCGTCGCCATCACATCGACATCGAGACCGCGCTTCCACGCTTCCTCGGTATCCGGCGCGCCGAAGCCGGATGCGTTGTTCACCAGCACGTCGATCCCGCTCAACGCCGCGGCCGCGGCGGCGACCCAGGCGGCGACCTGCCCGGCGTCGGCCAGGTCGGTGGGCTGCACATGGGCAATGCCGTCCCGCGTCAGCGCGGCCAGCCCTTCGGCCCCGCGCGCACAGACCGACACCCTGGCGCCCGCCCGTGCGAAGCCGAGCGCGATGGACCGCCCGATCCCGCGGCTGCCGCCCGCCACCAGCACCCGCTTGCCTGCAAAGTCGAATCCCATCGCACCCCATCCCGTATCCCGATGGCGCGCATCCTGGCCCGCCCAGGCCGGGCCGGCCAGACGCGAGGTTGCCCGACCGCGGGATTGGCGGCATTCAGGCGCAGGGGCGTGGCACACGGGAGACGAGGCGCGTGGTTCAGGCGTTGTTCCTTCACCAGAATTTCCCGGGCCAATACCGGCACCTCGCGCCGCTGATCGCGCAGCGGAAGGGCGCGCGGGTCGTCGGCCTGGGCGAACGCGCCAACCAGTCGCCGCCGGGCCCGACCCATCTGCGCTACCCCGCGCCGGAAGGGGCCGGTGAGAAAACCCATCGCTACCTCCGCCCGGTCGAAGCCGCGGTGCGCCGCGGCCAGGCGGTCGCCCGGTCGCTGATCGGGCTCAAGCAGAAAGGCTTCGTGCCCGACATCATCTGCTGCCATCCGGGCTGGGGCGAAGGCCTGTACCTGCGCGATGTCTTCCCCGACGCGAAGGTCCTCCAGTATTGCGAGTTCTACTACCAGGCCACCGGCGGCGATGTCGGCTTCGACCCGAAGCAGGAAGTCACGCTGGACGAGATGGCGCGCGTGCGCACGCTGAACATGACGCAGTTGCAGTCGCTCGAGGCGACCGACTGGGGCATCTCGCCCACGTTGTGGCAGCGCAGCCGTTATCCGGAATTCATCCGGGCCAAGACATCGGTGGTGCATGAAGGGGTGGACGCCAATTTCGCCACGCCCAATGGCCCGGCCAACGTCAAGCTGCCCGACGGCTTCATGGCCACGAAGCAGGAGGAGATCGTCACCTTCGTCTCGCGCAACCTCGAACCCTATCGCGGCTTCGATGTGTTCATGCGCGCACTGCCGGAGATCCTGGCGCGACGTCCCAACGCGCATGCGGTGATCGTGGGCGGCGAGGAGCGCGGCTATGGCCGGCTGCCCGAAACCGGCAAGTCATGGAAGGCCACGATGCTGGAGGAGGTGGGGGAGACGCTCGACCTCTCCCGCGTGCACTTCACCGGGCGCATTCCGCATGAAGGCCTGGTCGCGCTGTTCCGGCTGACCAGGGCGCATGTCTACTACACCTATCCCTTCGTGCTCTCCTGGTCCCTGGTCGAGGCAATGGGCTGCGAGGCGCTGATCATCGGATCCGATACGCCACCGCTCGCCGAGGTCATGCAGCACGAGAAGAACGGCATCATGCTGCCCTTCTTCGACCATGCCCGCATGGCCGATGCGGTGGTCGATGCCATCGCCAATCCCGACCGCTACCAGCCACTGCGCAAGGCCGCGCGACGCACGATGCTGGAACGCTTCGACCTGCATGCCCATTGCCTGCCCCAGCAGGTGAAGCTGTTCGACGCCGTGCTGCAGGGCCGCCCCGGCAGCACCGCCATCCCCACACCGGAGGCAATGCCATGACCTTCCTCCCCCTCGCCGAGATCCGCCGCGGCGGCATCCTCGAAAGCCTGCACCACGGCGTCGCGGTGGTTGCCGATGCCGAAGGGCGCATCCTGCAATCCTGGGGCGACCCGTCCTTCGTCACCTTCCCGCGCTCGTCGCTCAAGCCGTTCCAGGCGATCCCGCTGGTCGAGACCGGCGCGGCGGATGCGGCGGGGCTGACGGAGGAACACCTGGCGCTGGCCTGTGCATCGCACAGCGCCGAGGACTTCCAGGTCGCCCTGGTGCGCGGCTGGCTGGAACGCCTGGGCCTCACGGAATCCGCACTGGTCTGCGGGCCGGACATGCCGCGCAGCCAGGCCGACCAGGCGGCGATCTGGCGCGCCGGCGGCGACCGGTCGCGCATCTATCACAACTGCTCCGGCAAGCATTGCGGCTTCCTGACGCTGACGAAGCATCTCGGCGCACCGGTCGCGTCCTACAACGATCCGGCGCATCCGGCGCAGCGCCTCTATCTCGAAGCCTTCTCCGAACTGATCGGGCAGGACGCGGCGGCACTGCCGCGCGGCACCGATGGCTGCGGCCTGCCGGCAGTGGCACTTCCCATGGCGACGATGGCGCGTGCCGCGGCACGCTGGGCCGCGGCGAAGGTGGCGACCGAGTCACGCCGCAACGCCATCCGCCGCCTACAGGGCGCGATCCGTGCCTATCCGGACCACCTGTCGGGCCGCGGGTCGCCCACCGGGCAGATCGTCCGCGCGACGCAGGGGCGCGTGCTGCTGAAGGGCGGCGCCGAGGGTTTCGTGGTGGGCTTCGTGCCGGAACAGGGCCTTGGCATCGCGGTGAAGTTCGCCGATGGCGCCTCGCGCGCAAAGATGGGGGTCTTCGCCGCGCTGCTGGGGCGCCTGGGGCTGGCCGATGCGGCGGACAGCCTGGCGGAAGCCATCGAGGGCGACATCCGCGACAGCAACGGCAATCCCGTCGGCACGGTCAAGGTAACGCTGCCGGCGTAGGCGGAAGGGTCCTTTGGACTGCGATCCTCAGAGCATGCTGCGTTCGCATGTGCTCACGCCACATGCTCCAGCCTATTGTTTTGAGAGCATCTTGACGCGTCCAGATGATTCCATCTGAACGCGATCTGCTCTAGGCATTGGACGCCAAGATCCCACGGTCCAGGGGGACGTAGCCCCCTGGCGGGGAGGTCTGGAGGGGCAGCGCCCCTCCGGGATTCACCCCGCCGAAAGAATGTGCCGGAACAGCGGGATCGCCGCGACAAGGTCGGCGACCGAGACGCATTCATTCGGTGTATGCGCCGTTCCGATGCCACCCGGACCCAATACCATGCACGGCGCCAACTCCTGCAACTCGCTGGCATCGGTGCCATAGGGCGCGGTGCGCGCAGCGAGGCCCGTCGCCGCGACACCCAGCGCGATCAGCGGATGGTCCACCGGCAATTCCGGCGGCGTGCCCTCGCGCCGTTCGCTTAGCGTCACGCCGGCGCGCGCGGCGGCATCCTTCACCGCCGCCTCGATACCCGAATAGTCGATGCTGCGGCTGCGGCGGAACTTGATGCGTGCGGTCGCCCTGGCCACCGTCACATTCACCGCCGTGCCGTGATTGTCGATCACCAGGTTGAAGTCGGAGAAGGGCGGATCATACCCCGCATCGTGGAAGGCCGGGTCGTGGCGCAGCCGCTCGAACACCGACTTCATCTCGGCGAGGAACGGAATCAGCGCCCAGTTGGCATTCATCCCCTGCCCGGTCGAGGAATGGGCCTGCACGCCGTTCGCCACTGCCGTGTATTCGATATGGCTGCGATGCCCGCGCACCGGCGCGAGGCCGGTCGGTTCCGCCACCACGATGCCCTTCAACGCCAGCGACCGCGCAAGGGCCGATGCGGCGACCGCGCGCGCGCCCTGCTTGCTCGTCTCCTCATCGGTGGTGAGCAGCAGCGTGACCGGGACATCGGCCGGCATGCCACGCGCGGCGACGATACAGGCTGCGACCGGCCCCTTCATGTCCACGCTGCCCAGCCCATGCAGCACGCCATCCACCACGCGCGGTGTCCAGGGCGGGTCGGTCCAGCCCGTCTCCGGAACCGTGTCCATGTGGCCGGACAGGGCATGACCGCCCTTCGGCCCACGATGGGCGATCAGCACGCGCTTGGCCACGCCATTGGCGTCGGCATAGTCCACGCGCTCGACCTCGAAGCCAGACAGTTCGGCCTCGATACGGTCCGCAACGGGCAGGTTCGACACGGAGGAACGGCTGTCGATCGCCACCAGGTCGGCGGCGAGACGAAGGACGGCATCGGCATCTGCGCTCATGGCCCGCAGCATCCCTTGCCGTGCGGGCCGGGGCAAGCGAGGCTCCGCCCACCATGACCGACATCGCCTATCTCGACCCCCGTACGGGACGCACCTATCCCCTCGAAACGCCGCGCTGGTGCGGCGATGACCAGGCGCCGCTGCTGCTGACGCCGCTGCCGGGCATCACCCGCGACGCGATCCGCGCCGAGGACAGGTCCCTGTGGCGCTATGCCGCCGCCCTGCCCTTCATCCCGGACGATCCGATCAGCATGGGGGAAGGCTGCACGCCGCTGGTGCCGCGCGTGATCGGTGGGGCGTCGGCGCTGCTGAAATGCGAATGGTTCATGCCGACCGGCTCGTTCAAGGACCGTGGGGCCTCGGTGATGCTGTCCCTGCTGCGCGCCCAGGGTGTCTCGGATGTGCTGGAGGATTCCTCGGGCAATGGCGGCGCGGCGGTTTCCGCCTATGCCGCCGCGGGGGGCATGGCCGCGACGATCTTCGTCCCCGCCAGCACATCGCCGGCCAAGACGGTGCAGTCGCGCGCATCCGGCGCGACGATCCGGCTGATCCCCGGCAGCCGTCAGGATTGCGCCGATGCGGCGCTCGCGGAATCCGCGCGGATCTTCTACGCCAGCCACAACTGGCATCCCTTCTTCCTGCACGGAACCAAGACGCTGGCCTATGAATTGTGGGAGGACCTCGGCTTCGTCGCCCCGGACAACGTCATCGTGCCCTGCGGCGCGGGGTCGAACGTGCTGGGCTGCGGCATCGGCTTCGGGGAATTGCTGCGCGCGGGTGAAATCACCCGCCTGCCGCGGATCTTCGCCGCCCAGCCGGCCAATTGCGCACCGATCGCCCGCGCCTTCCTGGGCGAAGCGGCGGTGCCGGCACTGCCCACCATCGCCGAGGGCACCGCCATCGCGCAGCCGCTGCGCACCGTCGAGGTCAACCAGGTGCTGACCGAATCCGGCGGCGGCGCCGTCATGCTCGGCGAGGAGGAAATCGCGGCATCGACGCTGGAACTTGCGCGCAGCGGCATCTATGTCGAACCCACATGCGCGCAGGCGGCGGCAGCCTTCGCACGGCTGCTGGCGGCCGGGACCATCCGCGCCGATGAGACGACCGTGGTGGTGCTGACCGGCACCGGGCTGAAGGCCACGCCGCGCATCGCCGAACTGCTCGGGGTCGCGGTCTGATGGCCGGCCCGCGCATCGTCCTGCTGGGCTTCTCCATCGAGTGCAACCGTTTCGCGCCGCCGGCGGGCCGTGCCGAATTCACCGGCCGCTGCTACCTGGAGGGCGAGGCCATTCTCGCCGATGCCCGCAGCGCAGCGCCGCGCGCCCTGGCCGAAATGCCCGGATTCGTCGCTGACATGGACGCCGCCGGGCCTTGGCAGCCGGTGCCGATCCTGCTCGCCATGGCCGAGCCGAACGGGCCGGTCGAAGCACCCTTCTTCGCCGAGATGATGGCCATCTGGCGCGCCGGGTTGGTGGCCGCGAAGGGCCAGGTCGATGCCGTCTATTGCGTCATGCATGGCGCCGGGCTGACGACGGAGGACCTCGATCCCGAGGGCACCATCCAGGCGATGATCCGGGACATCCTGGGCGACATCCCGCTGGTCTGTTCCTACGACCTGCACGCCAATGTCTCGGATCGCATGGTGGCGACCACGGATGCCTTCGTCGGCTATCGTACGAACCCGCACATGGATATGCGCGAGTGCGGCGCGGAAAGCGCGCAGCTGCTGCGCCGCCTGCTGGCCGGCGAGCGCTTCACCCGCGCCTTCCGCCGCCTGCCGATCGTCGCCCCCACCGTCTCGATGCTGACGGCGCAGGGGCCCTATGCCGAGGTCATCAATCTTGGGCAGGAGCTGGCGACGAGGGACGATCGTATTGCCAATGTCTCGGTGATGGGCGGCTTCGCCTACGGCGACACGCCGTTCAACGGCATGGCGGTGATCGTGACCGCGACGGATGCCACGGCCGCCGAGAACCTCGCAGAAACGCTGGCCGGGGCGGCCTGGGGCCGGCGCGCCCGCTTCGTCGCGCATCTGACGCCGCTGGATGAGGCGGTGCGCCGCGCCAAGGACAGCACGGTGCCGCTCGCCTTCGCCGATGTCGCGGACAATCCCGGCGGCGGCGGGCGCGGCAACACGACCTGGATCCTGGACGCCTTCCACAAGGCCGGCGTGCAGGGCGCGCTGATCGGCATGATGCTGGATGCGCCGCTCGCGATAGAAGCCCATGACCTTGGCATCGGCACCCGCTTCACCGCCCGCTTCAACCGCGACATGGCCGCCGATGACCCTTTCAGCCGCCGCTTCGAGGCCGAAGCCGTGGTCCGCGCCGTCTCGGACGGCAACGTCACCGGCCGGCGCGGCATCTACGCCGGCACGGCGATGACGATGGGTCGCATGGCCTGCCTGCAGATCGGCGGGTTGTCGGTGGTGGTCGCCGAGGGCCGCGCCCAATGCGCCGACCCGGTGTTCTTCGAGCATCTCGGCCTCGACATCGGCGCCGCACGCTGTGTCGTGGTGAAGTCCCGCGGCCATTTCCGCGGCGGATTCGACGAGTTCTTCGACCATGACCGGATTGTCGAAGTCGATTGTCCCGGCCTCACCTCCCCCATCCTCTCGCGCTTCGACTGGCAGCATCTGCCGCGCCCGGTGCTGCCCATCGACGCCGAGGCGCGCTGGCCTTAAGCGATGCCTGCGCTCAGCCGCGCGCCCCTGTCCGCCAACCCTCGTCCCGGGAGACGCCCCGTGCGCCGCCACCTGCTCGTCCTGACGCTGCTCGCGAGCCTGCCCATCGAAGCACAGGCCGACCGCGCCTTCTGCGAGGGGCTGCAAGGCCTCGTCAACGCGGCACAAAGCCGCTTCGACTGGCTGCCGACGACCGGGCGCAACATCCCTGGTTCCATCAGGGAACGGCGCGGCGTCGAGGAAAACTCCAGCGGCCCGCATGGCGTCTATTACGCCGTGATGTACAGCCACAACGGCCCCTCCGCCGAGGCACAGCAGCACTTCACCCGCCTGCAGCGCGAGGTCGGCGCCTGCCTGACGGAAGCCAGCTTCCTCGGCGTCAATCCGGGCGGCGGCGGCAGCCAGGCCCGCTGGCAGACGCAATACGCGATCGTCGGCCTGCGCGTCGCCGATGGCGGCGGGGAGGTGCCGGAATCGCTCGTCGAACTCTCGATCGCCTCGCGCTGGTAAGGGACGCCGCGCCGTGACCCTTGATGACCTGCCGACCCCCTGCCTGGTCCTCGACCTCGGTATCCTGAAGGCGAACCTGGCCCGCATGCAGGCGGCGGTGGCGCGGCATCCAGGCCTGATGCTGCGGCCGCACATGAAGACCGCGAAGTCGCTCGCGGTGGCCGCGCTCGCTGCACCCGGCAAGGGGCCGATCACCGTCAGCACCGTGGCCGAGGCGCGCTATTTCGCCGGCGGCGGCTTCCGCGACCAGATCTATGCCGTCGGCGTCACGCCGGCCAAGCTCGATGCCATCGCGGCGCTGAACGCGCAGGGCGGCGATGTAAAGGTCATTACCGACGACATCGACGTCGCCACCGCCATCGCCGCCCATCCCGGCCCACTGCGCGCCCTGGTCGAGGTCGATTGCGGCGAGGGCCGCGGCGGCGTCACGCCCGATTCCAACCTGCTGACCGCCATCGCCGGGCACCTCGGCGCGCGTTGCGCCGGGGTGATGACCCATGCCGGGCATTCCTATGCCGAGCGCAGCACCGAGGGCGTTGCCACGGTGGCGGAGGCCGAACATCGCGGCGCGGTCCTCGCCGCCGAACGTCTGCGTGCGATGGGGGCGACGGTGGATGTCGTCTCGCTCGGTTCGTCGCCGACCGCGCTGCATGGCCGCGACATGGCGGGCATCACCGACATCCGCGCCGGCGTCTACATGTTCGGCGACCTGTTCCAGGCACAGATCGGCACCCATGGCATGGCCGACATCGCCGTCACCGTGCTCACCGCCGTCACCGGCCGCAAGCCGGACCGCAATGCGGTGCTGGTCGATGCCGGGGCCATCGCATTGTCGAAGGACCGTTCCACCGAGAAGGCGCCGAAGGATTTCGGCTTCGGGCTGATGCTGGACCTGGATGGCAAGCCCAGCTTCGGCGATGCCATCGTCACCCGCACGCACCAGGAACACGGCGAGGTGCGCGGCGACGGTCCGCTGCCTTTCGGCAGCCTTCCGATCGGCGCATTGGTGCGCATCGCCCCGAACCACACCTGCCTGACAGTCGCGGCGCATGACCGGTATCACGTCGTCGATGGCGGGCGGGAGGTCATCGCCACCTGGGACCGCGTCAACGGCTGGTGAACGCGGCGACGCAACGCCGCACCGGCGACTGAGCAGATCCCCGCCCGAAGGAACACACGCAGGCGAGCGACAGGCGCTTGCGTGGGCCGGGTCCGCGCAGTCGCACGCCAACCGCTTCAGGACGGGCGCAGCCGTATCGTCTCGTATGCCGCTTCCATCCGTACCGCGAAGCCTGCCGTGTCGCCAAGACTGCGCGCCCACGCATCGCGCGTGCGCGCGGCCGACCGCCGGGCCGGATCGGCCGCCAGGGTCACGGCCTTGGCGACGTAGTCGCTGAGCGTTGTCGCGATGCCTTCCGTCGCGCCGACCGTCGTCAGCAGGCTGGCCGCCATGCGGGACGCAAAAGCGCGCCCCGGCAGCGTGACGATCGGCAGCCCCATGCGCAGCGCGTCCGACGCCACGGTTCCCGCATTGTAGGGAAAGGTGTCGAGGAAAAGATCCGCCAAGCCGAGCCGCGCCAGATAGAGCTGCGGGTCGCAGCGCGACGCGAAGACCAGGCGGTCCGGTGCGATGCCGCCCTGCGCCGCCGCGCGGCGCAGATTGCAGATGCCGGTCGCATTGTCTTCGGTCAGCCAGAGCACGCTTCGCGGCACCGCCCGCAGGATCGACAGCCAGGCAGCGAAGACCGGGGGCGTGATCTTGTAGAAATTGTTGAAGCAGCAAAACACCACGGCATCGTCCGGCAGCCCTTCCGTCGGGCGGGTGACCTCCGGCAGTGCTGGCCGACACCCGTCATTCGCCTGGTAGCAGCCCGCGATCGGCAACGGGCGCGGTGCGTAGTGCATGGCCTGGTCCGGCGGGACGACCACGGCGTCGCAGATCATCCAGTCGAGTTCCGGCAGCGGCACCGGCCCGACATAACCGAGATAGGTCGCCTGCACCGGCGCCGGCTTCCAGCGCAGCGCACCAAGACGCGCCCCTGCGGTCAATCCGTTCAGGTCGATCAGGATATCGATCTCGTCCGCGCGGATGCGGCGCGCCGCGTCTTCCTCGGGGAGATGCCCGATCGGGACATGATGATCCAGCGCGCCGACGATGCGCCGCCGCAAGGCGCTGCCATCCTCGACCGTCGAGCAGTAGCCGAACACTTCGAAGCGCGTACGGTCATGGCGTTCCAGCAACTCGACGATCAGGAACCCCATCGCGTGGCGACAGAAATCCGAGGAGAGGTATCCAAGCCGGATACGGTCATGCGCATAGCCCCGCACCGGCGCTAGGTGTTCCGGCGCGGGCGGGATCTTGCGGGCGATCCAGGCCTCCCCGATGCGCCGCTGCAGCGCCGGATCATCGGTCAGGGCCAGGGCGCCGAGCGGCCCACCCTGCAGCGCGAGCGCGTCCTCGCTCAGGCCCGGTATGCCCTCCCCATACAGGGGCCAGAGGCAGCCCTTTTGGCGCAGATGGGCCCAGTGCTGGATCACGTCCGGCTGCCGCGAATCGGTCAACAGGCTTGCATGCAGGGCGCGTTCGGCCTGCGCATACTGCTTGCGGGATTCCAGCAGGCGGCCGCGTTGATTCAGCAGCGCGGTGCGCGCCGCATCGGATTGCAGCGCGTCGGTCCACAGCGCCAGCGCGTCCTCCGCCCGACCTTCCGCTTCCAGCGCCAGGCCGAGATTCACCGCCGCCTGGTGCAGGTCCGGCTTGAGTGCCAGCGCCTGGCGATAGGCGATCATCGACGCCGCGCGGTCGCCGGTGGCGCCGAGCAGGGCGCCGAGATTGAACCAGGCCGCGAAACGCTGCGGCGAGGCCGGGTTAGCGGCCAACCAGGCGCGATAGGCCGCCACCGCCTGGATGGGTGGCAGGACCTCGAGCCCCGGCATCAGGGCCTCCAACGGCAGGTTCGCCGGCGTCACGGGCGATGCGGCGTCGAGCGGTGCCATGGTCAACGCCCCCTGGCCAGGCGCCGGTCCGGCGGCAGCGGCGCATAGGCATCCCGGCGCGCCACCGCCGCCTGCCATCGGGCCTCATAGTCCGGCAGGAAGGATGTCTCCTCCGCGCCATGGTCCATGGCCGCGCCGAGTTCCAGATAGGTGTCGAGGTTCACTGGATCCGGTCGCGGCAGCCGGTCGCCGGCGAAATCGCCCCACATGGCGCGGAACAGCGATTCGAGTTCCCGCACCAGGCGCGGCGTATCGAACAGCAGCGCGCTGTCGCGTCCGGCGAGCAGCCGGTCTCGCAGCGGCGCCAAGGTGGCGCGGTCCCGACCGAGGGTGATGGCCCGTGCGACATAGTCCTCGGCGGTGGCACACACGCATTCGGGTAGCCCCGCCGCCTGCACCAGGCTTGCGCAGACGCGGCCGGCGAAGCCGCGGCCCGGCACCGTCAGCACCGGCACGCCCATCCACAACGCATCGGACGCGGTGGTGTGCGCGCCATAGGGCAGCGTATCGAGGAACAGGTCGGCCAGCGGATACCGCGCCAGGTGGTCATGCGCGCCGACGATCGGCGCGAAGACCAGGCGTTCCGGCGCGACCCCCGCCTTGATGGCGCGGGCGCGCAACCGATCCTCGACCTCCTCGCAGGATTTCAGCAGCCACAGCACGCTGTCGGGCACGCCGTGCAGGATCGCCATCCAGCGCGCGAAGACGAAGGGCGTGACCTTCTGCGTGCCGTTGAAGGAGCAGAACACCGTCCCATCCGCGGGCAACCCGTGTGCGACACGGTCGGTGGCGGCTTGCGTCGGGCGCCGGCGGTCATTCGGCTGGTAGCAAGGCAGGCGGACCACACGCTCGGAGTAGAAGCCCTCGCTGCCCTCCGGCACGATATGCGGATCGGCGATGATGTAGTGGTGGCAGGCGCTGCCCATGCTGCCGGGATAGCCGAGCCAATTGACGATGATCGGCGCCGGCCGGCGCGTCAGCAGCCGCGTCCGTGCGCCACGCGTATGCCCATTCACATCCACCAGGATGTCGATGCCGTCGCCGAGGATCATCGCCTCCGCCGCCGCATCGTCCAGCGCGGCGATATCGCGCCAATGCTCGACGGCGCCGCGGATGCGGGCCTTGGTCGAATCCTCCTGCGGGATGCCGCAGTAATAGGCGAAGACCTCGACCGCATCGCGGTCATGCAGGCCGAACATTTCCGCCATCAGCGACCCGATGGCGTGTTCCCGCAGGTCGGAGGAGAGATAGCCGATGCGCAGTCGCCGCCCGGGGATTTCGGCGCAGCGTGCCGCAAAGTCGGCATCGGTGCGGAAAGTCGAGGGCTGGCCGACATCCTCACGCATATGCGCCGCAGCGACGGCAAGGTGCATCCACGGGTCATCCGCCAGGCAGGCCATGGACAGCGGCGCGATCCGCCGCAGCAGCGCCGCGCGGTCATGCCCGGCAATCGGCGTTAACAGCGGCCATTGGCACTGCCGCTGCCGCAGGCTGATCCAGTGCTGCACCACGTCACGCTGGAAGGGTGCCAGTTCGGCCACCTGGCGCAGCGCGTCCTCCGCCGCCGCGAGCTGCCGGCCGCCTTCCAACACCTGCGCCATCTGCTTCAGTGCGGCGGCCTTGTAAGCGACGGTCTCGCCGTTCACGCCGCCCAGGCTGGTCGAGACATGTGCCCAATGGTCGTAGGCCTGCGCCCGGGCTCCGAGCCTTTCGCACGCCGCGCCGAGATTGATGTAAGGCGGCAGGAAGTCCGGCTTGCGACGGATCGCGGCCGTGAAGGCTTCCACCGCGCCGGGCAGTTCACCCGCATCGGCGAGCAGCACGCCGCGATTGAACTGCACCGCATGCAGCAGCGGGTCATCCGGATTGAGCGACGCCCAGTCGCGGTACAGCTCTGCCGCCAGCGCCCCCTGCCCCGAGGCGGACAACGCCTGAGCGCTGCCCACCAAGTCGGCGATGCCCATTCTGGCCATGCGGTGGTCTCCCTTCATGGTCTCCGCGGGGCCGCGCCGGGCCCTGCACTGTCAGGCGAACAGCGCGTTGGCCTGCGCCGTGCCCATCGCGCCGATCTGGGTGGTGGTGAAGCCGGCGACCTGGGCATCCGTCAGCGCGGCGATGTCGCTGGTCTCCAGCGCGCCGATCTGCGTCGTGGTGAAGGCGGCGATCTGCGTTGTCGTCAGCCCGGCAACCTGGCTTGTGGTCAACGCGGCGACCGCCGTCGTGGTCAGCGCCGTCACCTGCGCAGTGGTCAGCGCAGCGAGCTGGCTGGAACCGAGCCCTGCCTCCTGCGTCGTGGTCAGCACACCGATGCCCGTCGTGGTCAGCGCGGCGACCTGGGTTCCGGTCAGCGCGGCGATCTGAGTCGAGGTCAGCGCGCCGATCTGCGTGGTGTTCAGCACGGCGACGTCGGTCGTCTCGACGCCGCGCACCTGGGTGACGCCCAGCGCGCCGATTTGCGTCGTGGTGAGCACGCCAACCTGAGTGGTGGTCAGCGCCGCGACCTGCAATGAGCTCAGCGCCCGGACCTGCGTGGTGCCGAGGCCGCCGACCTGCGTCGTGGTCAGCACGCCGACCTGCGTCGTGGTCAGTCCCGTCACCTGGGTGCTGGTCAGCGCGGCCAGTTGGGTGGTGGTCAGCGCGCCCATCTGGGTGGTGGTCAGCGCACCCACCTGGCTGCCGGTCAAGCCGCCAAACTGCGTCGTGGTCAGAACGGCGAGGTCGGTCGTCTCCAGCGCGCGGAGCTGGGTGGTGTTGAGCCCCCCGATCACAGTGCGCGTCAGCGCGCCGATCTGGGTGGTGGTCAGCGCACCGATCTGCGTGGTGGTCAGCGCCGCCACCGGCGCCGAGGCAAGCCCGGCGATCTGCGTGGTGGTCAGCACGCCGACCTGTGTCGTGCTCAACGCCGCGATCTGGGTGGTGGTCAGGCCACGCACCTGCGTCGTGCTCAGCGTCACGAGATCAGTCGTCTCCAGCGCCGCAACCTGGGTGGTGGCCAGGCCCGCCACCTGCGTGCTGTCGAGGCCGGCGATCTGCGTGGTGGTCAACCCCGCGATATCAGTGGTGTCGAAGCCGCGCAGCTGCGCTGTGGTCAGCCCGGCGACCTGGGTCGACGTCAAGGCGCCCAGCTGCGTCGTCGTCATCGCAGAGACCTGGGTCGAGGTCAGCCCGGCGATCTGCGTCGTGGAGAGCGCCCCCACCTGGGTGGTGGTCAGCGCGCCCACCTGCGTCGTGGTCAGCCCGCCCAGTTGGGACGCCCCAAGCCCGCGGATCTGCGTCGTGGTCATCACCGCGAGGTCGGTCGTCTCGAAGCCGCGCAGCTGGGTCGTGGTCAGCGCGGCGAGTTGGGTAGTGGTGACCGCGCCCATCTGGGTGGTGGTCAGCGCCGCGATGTCGGTGCTTTCAAGCCCACTGGCCTGCGCCGCGGTCAAGGCGCCGATCTGCGTGGTGGCCAGAGAGGCAACCTGCGTCGAGGTCAGCGCCGCAATACGGCTGGATGCCAGGCCGCCGAGTGCCGTGGTGCCGATCGCGCCAAGTTGCGTGGTGGTCAGCGCGGCGACCTGCGTGGTCGTCAACCCGCCCATCTGCGTGGAGGTCAACGCCCCCACCTGCGTGGTGGTGAGCGCCCCGACCTGGGTGGTTATCAGCGCCCCCACCAGCGTCGCGCCAAGGCCACGCACCTGCGTCGTCGACAGCGTGGCGAGATCGGTTGTCTCCATCGCGCCGAGCTGCGTGGTGGTCAGCCCGGCCAGTTGCGACGCCGTCAACCCGGCCACCTGGGTGGTGGTCAACCCGGCGACGTCAGTGGTGTCGAAGCCGCGCAGCTGTGCGGTGGTCAGCCCGCCGATCTGCGTCGAGGACAGCGCGCCCAGCTGCGTCGTCGTCATCGCCGACACCTGGGCCGAATCCAGCCCGGCGATCTGCGTCGTGGTCAAAGCCCCGACCTGGGGAGTGGTCAGCGCGCCGACCTGGGTGGCGTTCAGGCCGGCCAGCTGCGCCGAGGACAGGCCGCGGATCTGCGTCGTTGTCAGCACCGCGAGGTCGGTCGTCTCCAATCCGCGGATCTGCGAGGTGGTCAGGCCGCCCAATTGCGTGCTGGACAGCGCACCGAACTGGGTGGTGGTCAAAGCCGCGATATCGGTGCTTTCGAAGGCAGCGATGCGCGTCGTGGCCAGGCCCGATAGTTGCGTGGTCGTCAGTGCCGCGACCTGCGTGGTGCTGAGCCCCGCGACCTGGGAGACGGTGAGGCCCTGCAACTGCGCCGTGGTCAGCACGACGAGGTCGGTCGTCTCCAGCGCCGCCATCTGCGTGGTTGTCAGGCCGGCGATCTGCGTCGCCGCCAGCCCGCCCACCTGCGTCGTGGTCAGCGCCACCACATCGGTGGTGTTGAGTCCGGCCAGCTGCGCGGTGGACAGCGCTCGGATCTGGGTGGAGGTGATTGCCCCCAGCTGTGTCGTGGTGAGCCCGCCGACTTGGGTGGAGGTCAGCCCGCCAATCTGCGTCGTCGTCAGCGCGCTGATCTGCGTGGTCGTCATCGCGCCGACCTGCGTTGTCGTCAGGACGGCGAGCTGGCTGGGCAGCAGACCGGCCAACTGCGTCGTGGTCAGCACGGCGAGGTCGGTGGTCTCGAGCCCACGCAGCTGCGCCGTGCCCAGGGCGCGCGCCTGGGCGCTGGTCAGCGCACCGATCTGCGTGGTGGTCAGCGCGGCGAGGTCGGTGCTTTCCAGCCCGGCGACCTGTGCCGTGGTCAGCGCGGTGACCTGGGTGGTGGTCAGGACACCAACCTGCGTCGTCGTCAGCGCGGCGATGCTCGATGCGGCAATGCCGCGGATCTGCGTCGTGTTCAGTGTCGCAAGATCAGTCGTCTCAAGCGCAGCCAACTGCGTGATGGTCAGCGACCCGATCTGCGCCGCCCTCAGGCCCGTCACCTGCGTTGTGGTCAGCCCGGCCACATCCGTGGTGTCGAGGCCACGCAGCTGCGCCGTGGACAGACCGCCGACCTGGGTCGAGGACAGCGCGCCAAGTTGCATCGTGGTCAGCGCGACCACCTGCGTGGTGGTCAGCCCGGTCAACTGCGTGGTGGTCAGCGCGGCCACATGCGTGGTGGTCAGGGCCCCCACTTGGGTGGTGGACAGCGCCGCGATCCTGGTGGCGCCGAGCGCGCGAATCTGCGTCGTGGTCAGCACCGCAAGATCGGTCGT
Organism: Roseomonas sp. CAU 1739; assembly: GCF_039839775.1. Lineage (NCBI taxonomy): Bacteria > Pseudomonadati > Pseudomonadota > Alphaproteobacteria > Acetobacterales > Roseomonadaceae > Roseomonas > Roseomonas sp. CAU 1739. The sequence goes on along the minus strand of NZ_JBDOQQ010000016.1, from coordinate 51,651 downwards.
CTCCAATGCGCGGACCTGCGCGGTGCCAAGCCCACCCAGCTGTGTGCTGGACAGCGCGCCGATCTGCGTGGTGGTGAGCGCCGCGATATCCGTGGTGTCGATCGCGGCGACCTGCGTCACCGTCAGCCCGGCGACCTGCGTGGTGGTCAGCGCGCCGACCTGGGTGCTGGACAGCGCCGCCACCTGCCCGGTGGTCAGCCCGAGCAGCTGCGTCGTGGTCAGCGTGACGAGATCGGTTGTCTCCAGCGCCGCGGCCTGGGTGGTGGTCAACCCGGCAATCTGGCTGCTACGCAGCCCGGCGACCTGCGTCGTGGTCAGCGCGGCGATGTCGGTGGTGTCGAAGCCGCGGAACTGCACCGGCGCCAGCGCGCCCACTTGAGTCGAGGTCAGTGCGCCAAGCTGCGTCGTCGTCAGCGCCGAAACCTGCGCGGTGCCGAGCGCAGCGACTTGCGTATTGGTCAGCGCGCCGACCTGCGTGGTGGTGAGCGCACCGACCTGCGTGGTGGTCAGCGCCGCCATCTGCGCCGAGGACAGACCGCGGATCTGCGTGGTCGTCAGCACGGCGAGGTCGGTCGTCTCAATCGCGCGGGCCTGTGCGGCGTTCAGCGCGGCAAGTTGCGTTGTGGAAAGCGCACCGATCTGCGTGGTGGACAAAGCCGCGATGTCCGTCGTCTCCATGCCCAGCATCTGCGTGCCGGACAGGGCGCCGACCTGGGTGGTGGTCAGTGCGCCGACCTGGGTCGTGGTCAGTGCGCCGATCTGCGTCGCCGCCAATGCCCGCACCTGGGTGGTATTCAGAACTGCCAGGTCGGTGGTCTCGATCGCCCCGACCTGCGTGGTGCTCAGCGCCGCGACCTGCGTGGCCTTCAACACCGCCACCTGCGTGGTGGTGAGCGCCGCGATCTGCGTGGTCGCCAGGCTGGCGATGTTCGCGGTGGTCAGCCCCGCGATCGTCGTCGTGGTCAGGCCCTGGATCTGGGTCGTGTTGAGGGCGGAGATGACGGGCATCGCAGACTCCCAGGAGGCCGGCATCCGTGGCGGACAGCGGCAACCGCCCGCGGGGGCGGGCGGCGGCTTTGGCACCTGACTTGGACGTCCTGTCGGCCTGGTGTTCCCGGCAGGATGCGGCGCGCCCACTTTCCCGACGGTAAACGGCCCGTCGGCGTCAGGGTTCGCGCAAGCTTTCCTGTACGCCCCGGATCAGCGGCAGCAGCAGATAGGCGAGCACGCTGCGTGTCCCGACATGGATCTCCGCCGTGACCGTCATGCCGGGCAGCGGCCGCGACCCGGGCATGGCCGCGTCTCCGATGGCGACCTGGGCACGGTGATGCGCGCCCACGGGCTCGCCTTCCGCCCGTGGTTGCTGCGAATTCTGAGCAACGGCGCGCAGCGTGCCGGGCAGCGTGCCATGGCGCTGGAAAGGAAAGGCATCGACCTTCACCACCACCGGATCGCCGATGTGCGCCTGTCCGATATCGGCCGACCGCAGCAGGATCTCGGCGATCAGTGACGTGCCGGCGGGCACCAGGGTGACCAGCGGCTCGGCCTCCCGCAACACCGATCCGGCCGAGCGGCGCGCGACCTCGAGCACCGTGCCATCCGCCGGTGCGGTCAGCACGGTCAGCTCCGCCAGGCGCGTCGCCTTGGCGAGGGATTCCTCGACCCGATCCAGTTCGCCGCGCAACCGCGCGAGGTCCTCCATCAGCTGGCGCCGCCAGTCATCGAGGAAACCCTGCCGCTCCGCGCGCTTCTGCGCCAGCGCGTGGCGCAGCCCCGCAAGCTGGCCGCGATCCTGGTCGCGCTGCTGCTCGGCGGCGATGCGCCGTGCACGCGCTTCAAGGTATTGCAGCCGCGATCCGACCTGGCCTTCCAGCAGCCGGACGCGCAGCGTCTCCACGTCGCGCGCGATCGCCACCTGTTCGGCCAGCGCGGCATCGGCTTCTTCCAGCGTGCGAATGGCTGCTTCCTGGGCGCGCATCTCCTCGCCCAGCGCGTCCTGTCGCGCGGCGAGGAAGGCCGCACGCTGCGCCTGCAAGCCGGCTTGCAGGGCGGCATCGCGGTCTTCGGCCGGCGGGGCGGGATGGCCGGCCAGTTCCGCTTCGATCCGCGCGCGCTGCGCCGCCAGGCCCCGGCGCTGGGCGACAAGGGCGGCGCGATCCGCCTCGGCAAAGGATGGGTCGAGCAACGCCAGCACATCGCCGCGCCGCACCACCTCGCCGGGCCGGACGCGGATCTCGCGGATCACCGCGCGTTCCATCGGCTGCACCACGATGGGCGGCGCATCGGGGGCGAGGCGACCCGGCCCGGTCACCACCACATCCACTCGCGCCAGCGCTGCGAGCGCGATCAGGCCGAGGAACATGCCCGCGACCAGCCAATGCATGCCACGCAGAAAGCCCGGTGCCGGCTCGGCGATCAGCGCCTCCAGCGGGTCCTGGAAGGGTACGGCATCGGCGGTCAGGTGCTGTGGTGCGCGGCGGCGCGGCAGCCTGCGGGGCATGGCGCTCATCGCAGATGCTGCGTCTGCTGCTGCCAAAGATGGCGATAGACGTCGCAGCGGTCGAGCAGCGCCGCATGCGGTGCAAAATCCAGCACGCGCCCCTGTTCCAGTACCAGGATCGCGTCCGATCCGACCAGGGAGGACAGCCGGTGCGACACCACGATCAGCGACCGCCCGCGCGCGATCTCCTTGAGATTGGCCTGGATGATCGCCTCGCTGTCGGGATCGAGCGCGCTGGTTGCCTCGTCCAATATCAGCAGCGGTGGCCGGGTGATCAGCGCGCGGGCGATGGCGATGCGCTGGCGCTGGCCACCGGAGAAATTGCTCGCCGCTTCCTCGACCATGGTGTCGAAGGCGTGTGGCAGGCGTTCGATGAATTCCAGCGCGCCGGCCTGGCGGGCGGCCTCGATCACTTCGGGCAGGCTGGCTTCGGGGCGGGCGGCGGCGATGTTGTCGCGCAGGGTGCCGCGGAACAGCAAGTTCTCCTGCAGCACGACGCCGACATGGCGGCGCAGGTGTTCGAGGTCGATGGTGCGGATATCCGCATCGCCGAAGCGGATCAGGCCGTCCTGCGGTGCATGGATGCCCTGGATCAGTCGCGTCACCGTGGTCTTGCCGGAGCCGGAGCGACCGACCACGCCGATCACCTGGCCTTGCTCGGCGGCGAAGGAGACGCGGTCGAGAGCCGGCGTCACCGCGCCGGGATAGTGGAAGGTCACGCCTTCGAAGCGCAGCGCGCCGGTGATGGGCGGGCGGGTCAGGCGCTGGCCGGACCGGGCCTCGGGCGGCGCGTTCATCACCGTGCCGAGCATGCGCACCGACAGCGCGGCTTCCTGATATTCGTTGATCAGCGTGACGATCTGCACCAACGGCCCGGTGACGCGGCCCGACAGCATGGTGAAGGCGACCAGTGCGCCGATGGTCAGGTGCCCATCGAACACCTGCACCGCGCCCAGGCCGAGCACGCTGATCTGCATCAGCCGTTCCAGCACGACCGTTGCGACCGAGCCGGCCGCCGAGATGCGCCCGACCTCGGCATGGGCGCGCACGGCGGTCGCGACCTGGCCATCCCAGGCGCGGCGACGCACCGGTTCCAGCACCAGCGACTTCACCGCGCGCATGTTGTGCAGGGTTTCGACCAGATGCGCCTGGCGCGCACCCTCCGCGGCATAGAGCGTGTTCAGCCGCCGCCGGAAGGCCGGCACCATGGTGCCGATCACCGCCGCGATCGCCGCCGAGAACCCCAGCACCACCAGCGTCAGCACGCCGGAATAGACCGAGAGCAACACCAGCAGCACCGGCAGCAGCGCCGCATCCAGCATCGTCTGGAACAGCCGGCCGGTGAGGAAATGCCGCAGCTTCTCGGTCTGCTGCATGTGGCGCACCAGCACGCCGGCCGCATGGATCTCGAAGAAGGCCAGCGGCAGGGACAGCAGATGCGCGAAGGTGCGCGACCCCAGCCGCGCATCGACCTTGTTGGTCGCGAGCATCATCAGCCTTTGCCGGGCATAGGCGAAGAATCCGTCGAACACCGCCAGCATCACGAAGATGCCGACCACCACCGTCAGCGTCTGCCAGGCCTGGTGCGGCACCACCTTGTCGATCAGCACCTGGAACAGCAGGGGGATGGCGAAGCCGATCAGGTTGGACAGCAGCGCGGCGACGGCGATGCCGGCGAAGAAGGCGCGGTGGCGGGCGATCTCCGGGAGGAACCAGGACAGGCCGAAGGGGCGGTCGGCATCCGTCGTCGCCTGCGCGCGGCGGCGGCACAGCACCAGCGTGCCGGACCAGTCGGCGACGAAGCGGTCGCGCGGGATGAGTTGCACGCCGGCGGCCTCATCCTCCGGGTCGAGCACCGCGGCCATCGGCGCGCCATCCGGCCCCGGTATGACATGCACCAGCACCACCCAGGACCCGTCCCGCCGCACCGCCAGCGCCGGATAGGCACTGCCGAGCCCCGCCGCCGTATCCCACCCGCGCCCGGTCAGCGCGCGCGCCTTCAGCCCCAGCCGCCGCAGCGTGCCGAGCACGGCCGGCAGCATCTCCGGCCCCTGGGCGGTCGGCAGTTCCTCCGGCGCCAGGTGCAAGCCGTGATGCATGGCGAGGAGGAACAGGCACCGCAGCGCTGTGTGTTCTGGTGCCAACATCCTGTCCGGCCCGGATCCGGCGCGATGCTAGGCGCGGGCCCGTTACGCGGCCGTTAAGCCGGGGAGGGGTGCGCCGAACCCACCGATCGGCGATGCTGCCGCCCGAAGCGAGGGGGAACGCGCATATGACGGGTCAGGCCCTGCTGCGCCTGGCGCCGGTTGCGCTGGGGACGCTGATCGTGCCGTTGGACAGCGCGGTGAACATCGCCTTCCCGGCCATCGCCGCCGCCTTCGGCCTGGCGGTGCCCGAGATCCAGTGGGTGGTGATCTGCTATGTGCTGACCTATGGCAGCCTGATGCTGGCGGTCGGGCGGCTGGGCGACATCTTCGGCCATGCCCGCGTCTTCCGCTTCGGCCTGGCCTGGAGTGCCGTGGCCTATCTGCTGTTGACCCTGGTGCCGGGCTTCGGGGCGCTGCTGGCCTGCCGGGTGCTGCAAGGCGTCGGGGCGGCGCTGGTGCTCGGTTGCGGCCCGGCGCTGGCGACCGGGCTGTTCCCCGAGACAATGCGCGCCCGCGCCCTGGCCGCCTATGCCACGACGCTGGCGGCGGGATCGACGATCGGCCCGCTGCTCGGCGGCATGCTGGTCGAGGGGTTTGGCTGGCAGGCGGTCTATTGGTTCCGCGCACCGATCGCGCTGGCGGCGCTGCTGCTGTCCTGGCGGCTGCCCGCCGCGCCGCGCAGCGGGGCGCGCGAACCCTTCGATGCCCCAGGCGCGGCGCTGCTGGTGGCGGCGGTCGCCACGGCGCTGCTGGCCGTGAACCGCGCGCCCGCCCCGATCGCCCTGGCCTTTGCCACGGTGGCGGTGGCTTCCGCCGGCGGTTTCGTCTGGCGCAGCCGCCATGCGCCGCGACCGATCATCGATCTCGGCCTGTTCCGACGCCCGGGCTTCGCGGCGCTGAACCTGTCCAATGCGGTGCTGGGCTTCGCCGGCTTTTCCGTGCTGCTGCTGGTGCCCTTCTACCTGGCCCGCATCGCCGGCCTGCCGCCGGTGCTGCTCGGGCTGGTGCTGGCCGCCGGGCCGGCGGGCGGGATGGCCGGGGCATGGATGGGTGGGCCGGCGGTGGGGCGCTTCGGGGCGCGGGCGGTGCTGATCGTGGGCGCGACCATCACGGCGTCGGGGCTTTTCACGATTGCGGCCTGGGGTATCGGCACGTCACCGCCGCTGCTGGTTGCGGCCTTGCTGCTGCAGGGCGTGGGCGTCGGGCTGTTCACCCTGGCGTATACCGACCGCGTGACGGCCACGATGCGGCGGGAGGATCGCGGCGTCGCGGGCAGCCTGACCATGCTGACGCGCACCTTCGGCGTGGTGGCCGCGGCATCCCTGCTGACGCTGATCTTCGGCGCGACCGAGGCGACGATGCTGGCGCAGAGCCGCCCTGCGCCCGAGGCGTTCCTCACCGCCTTCGGCCTGGCCTTCCTGCTGGCGGGGGCGCTGCCGCTGCTGGTGCTGCCGCTGCTGCTGCGCCAGCGCGGTTGACGGTAGGCGGCGCGTCGCCGCGATGGCAGGCTACGCGCGGCAGTTTCAGGGGCGCGCGATGGATTGGCCGGTGCAGGACGGCGTTTTCGAGCTCGGCGACATCGCCTTGCGCAAGGGCGGCACGCTGCCGGGTGCGCGGATTGTCTGGCGCGCGCATGGCACGCTGTCCGCAACGCGCGACAACGTCATCGTCTATCCGACCAGCTACGGGGCACAGCATCCGGACCTGGAATGGCTGATCGGGCCGGACAGCGTGCTCGACCCGACACGCTGGTTCATCGTCATCCCGAACATGTTCGGCAGCGGGCTTTCGTCGTCACCCAGCAATACCAAGCCCTGGCCCGCGCTGGTCACCGCCTGGGACAACGTCGCCGCGCAACGCCGCCTGCTGTCCGAAGTGTTCGGCGTCGATCGCGTCCACGCCGTCTATGGCTGGTCGATGGGTGCGCAGCAGGCCTATCACTGGGCGGCGACCTTCGCCGATGCCGTGCAACGCATCGTGGTGAATTGCGGCAGCGCACGCACCAGCGTGCACAACCGCGTCTTCCTTAAGGGCATGATGGCGGTGCTGGAGGCAGCTCCGGAATACGACGGCACGGCGCTGTTCTCGGCCCAGCCGGCGGCGGCGTTGCGTGCCTTCGGCCGACTCTATGCCGGCTGGGCGCTGAGCCAGGATTTCTATCGCGCCGGGCTGCACCTGTCGGCACTGGGCGCGCCCGACCTCGACACCTTCCTGCGCACGGATTGGGAGGAACGCTTCGCGCGGCGCGCCGCCGCCGACCTGCTGGCGCAGCTGCGCTGCTGGGATGCGGGGGACATCGCCGATGGCGGTGACCTGGCCGCCGCGCTGCGCGCCATCACGGCACGGGTGCTGCTTATGCCGTCCGAAACCGACCTGTATTTCCGGGTGGCTGACAACGCGGCCGAATTGCCGGATCTGAGGCAAGGGACATTGGCGCCCATCCCATCGATCTGGGGGCATCGCGCGGGTAATCCGGTGGCGAACCGGGAGGATGCAGGGTTTCTGCAACGGGCGGTGCGGGCGTTTCTCGACGAATGATCAAGGCTGGAGGGGTTTCGCCCCATTCGCGCAAAGTTTGGGCGCCGTGGCGCCTCGGAGAGGGGCTTTGCCCCTCTCCGAACCTCTCCCCACCAAAGGCTTAAGGCCTTTGGAAACCTCGGTTTTGGCGCTGAACACCGCGGTGCCATCCTTCGCGCCCCTCCAGCCCCGCTCTGTCCCCCATGCAAAGCGTCAAAATCCCGCGGTCCAGGAGCCCGTTGGCTCCTGGCGGGGTGGTTTGGAGGGGCAGCGCCCCTCCAATCTGCGCGCTTATGGGGCTTCATTCCTCCAAGCCACCCGACTAGAGGCCAGCGGGCCTTTGGGAGCGGTCCGAAGGGGAAAAGGCCCTCTCGGGTTCTTCCACCTCAGCCTACCACCTCATCCGTGAACACCGTGAACCCTGCCAGCGTGCACGGCCCGAAGGTTGTCGCGATCGCCACATCCGTCGCGTCGCGCCCCCGCGCCATCAGGATGCGTCCGATGCGCGGCTCGTTGTTGCGCGCGTCGAAGATGTGCCAGCGATCGTCGAGATACACCTCGAACCAGGCGGCGAAATCCATCACGCCATAGGGTGGCGGCATGCCGATATCGCCGAGATATCCGGTGCAGTAGCGGGCCGGGATATTGACGCAGCGACACAGCGCGATCGCCAGATGCGCATAGTCGCGGCACACGCCCCGACGCTCCGCGAAGGCTTCCGAGGCCGAGCGTGTGAAGCTGGCATGCTCGTACCCAAAGACGATGTGGTTGTGCACGAAGTCACAGATCGCCTGCACACGCGCCCAGCCGGTCGGGCCATGGCCGAATAGCGACCAGGCGACCTCCGTCAGCTTGTCGGTATCGCAGTACCGGCTGCCGAGCAGGTAGACGAGGATCTCATCCGGCAATTGCTCGACCGGCCGCTGCCAAGCCGCCGGCACGTGCCGGTCCGGCATGCCCGAATCCTGGATCAGCAGCTGTGTCGAGATGGTGGTACGACCCTGCGGCGCGACAATCCTGGTGCAGCGATTGCCGAAGGCGTCGGTGTAGTCGAGGAAGGGCAGCGGCGGATCGAAGGCAACGCGGTGCGGGCCGATCAGGTCCGGCAGGCGCGACGGATGCGGACTGACCATCAGCAGCATCGGCGTCGGTTGCGGGCAGTCGTAGATGATCTGGCAGCCTGCGCTGATATGCATCGCAAAGTCCTTCGGGGTGGAATCGGCGATGGCGGAACCAACGGCCGGCGGCGGGGACGCGGACCTTCATCATCCTGGCGCGCGATGGGACACTGTATCACGGCGCATGCCATGGGCGCGGATGATCCTGCCCTGTATCGGCGGATCGTCGGCCGGAGCTGCCATTCCGGCAGGCAACAGCCCGTCCCGCTGCCGTATGACGCGTCAAACCCCGCGAAGGTTGCGCCCCGTCAGTGCCAGCACTGCCGCAAGCAGCGCCACGGCCAGGGCGAAGGGGCCGAAGGCGGCGAAGCCGATCTCAGCCATGAGCCAGCCACCGAGCGACGCCGCGCCGAGCCAGCCGAGGCTCGCCGCCGTCACGTTCAGCCCGAGAACAGTGCCGCGCACCTCCTCCGGCACATTGGCGAGGGACGCCATCAGGCTGGGCCGCGACATTGCACTGCAGGTCGCATAGACGAAGCCGAGCGCCACCGTGCCGGCCAGGCTCGGCGTCCAGCCGAACAACACCACCGCCGCGCCGCCCGAGGCGACCATGGCGACGGCAAAGGTACGCGAGCGATCCGGCAACCGGTCCGCCGCCTGGCCGCCCAGGATGGTGCCGAGGATGTTGCCGATCGCCATGATGCCCAGCGGGATCGCCACGCCGGCCGGCGTCAGCCCGTAGGTCGTCTGCAGGAAGGTGGCGAAATACACGACTGTCAGGCCATAGCAGACGCGTTCCGCCACACCCATCGACAGCAGCCGCAGCACCGGCCCCGTCATCGCGCCGCGCATCCCCGCCTGCTTCGCCCGCGTGGCCGATGCCGGCCCATCGGTCGGGCGCATCGTGGTGACGAACAGCCCAAGGGCGGCGAGCACCGCCACCGCTGCCACCGCCTGGTTCACCCCACGCCATCCGATCGACGATCCGATCCAGGCCGCCAGCGGCACGCCCACCAGCAACGCGAGCGACTGCCCCGACATCACCCAGCCCAGTGCCCGCCCGCGTTGGCGGTCCACCGTGCGGGCAGAGGCCTCGGTCATGATCACGCCGGTGAAGGCGCCCGCGCAGGCGCCGGCCGCGGTCGCGGAAAGGGCTACGCCAAGATAGGTGTCCGCCAGCGACAGGCTGACCAGCCCGGCGGCGAGGCCAAGTGGCCCGCCGACCAGGAAGGGGCGCCGCCCCCAGCGATCCGACGCCGCCCCGGCGAAGACCGAGGAGATGCCCCAGGCGATCGAGGTCGCCGCCATCAGGTTCGCCACCATGGTCAGGCTGGTGGACAGGTCGCGCGCCATGTCGAGCAGGAACGGTGCGCGCGTGGTGCCCGAGGAGGAGGCAGCGAACATGCCAAGGCAGGCCGCCGCGAGCAGCGCCCAGGGCATGCCCGGCACGAGGCGGCCTCAGCCCCCGCCCAGCCGCCGGCGATACAGCGCAATCAGTCTTTCCCAGTGCCGTTCCGCCGCCGGCTTGTCGTAGCAGTGGCGTTGCGGGAAGGCGAAGCCGTGATGCACGGCGGGATGGATCTCCAACTCGCCCGCCGCGCCGGAAGCATCGAACAGCACGCGCAATTCCGCGACCATCGGCAGTGGCGCGAGCTCATCATGCTCGGCGCAGGAGATGTAGAGCTCTGCGCGGCCCTTCCCGAGTGTCAGGTGCGGGCTCTCCTCGGCATCGCTGACAAGCCAGGTGCCGTAGAAGGACGCGGCGGCGGCGATGCGCCCCGGGTACCGCGCGGCGGCGGCGAGCGCGAAGGGGCCGCTCATGCAGTAGCCATGGACGCCGATCGGGCCGGGCGCGGCGATGCCGGTGCGATCGAGATGGGCGATCATGTCCGCGACATCATCCATCACGGGCGGAATGGTCATCTTCGTGCGGATGGCGCGCATGCGATCGCGCTCCGGGTCGCCCATCACCAGCACGCCGGGGCCGAACTTCGTGTCGCGCCCGGCGCGGTAATACAGGTTCGGCAGCAACACGCAGAAGCCCGACGTCGCGAGGCGTCGGGCCATGTCGAAAAGCTCCTCACGGATGCCGGGCGCGTCCATGAGCATCAGCACGGCGGGATACGGGCCGCCGCGCTCGGGGCGGACGATGAAGGTCTCCATCGCGCCGTCGCGCGTCGGGACGTCCTCGATGGTCTCGATCATGCCGCACCCTCCGTTCTGGGCAGGCTAGCCCCCGTCTGGACGGATGGCGATGGGCGGGGGACAGTCTCGCCATCCGCAACAGAGGAAACGCCGCATGAAGCTCACCATGTCGCCCGCCAGCCCCTATGTCCGCAAGGCCCGGGCGCTCGCCATCAAGCGCGGCGTGGCGGATCGGATCGAGATGTGGACGATCGCCACCTCCTCGCCGGAACTCGCCGCGCTCAACCCGCTGTCGAAGATCCCGACCTTCATCACCGATGACGGCCAGGTCCTGTATGACAGCCCGGTGGTCTGCGAATACATCGACAGCCTGGGCGATGCGCCGCCCTGCATCCCGGCCTCCGGCCCGGCGCGCTGGCGCGCGCTGACCCTGGCGGCGCTGGGCGACGGTATCCTGGACGCGACGCAGCCGCGCCGGCGCGAGATCGCGCTGCCGCAGGATGACGGCCGCAAGGAATACATCGCCGGCCAGCAGGCCAAGGTGACGCGCGCGTTGGACGCGCTGGAGAAGGAGACGCTCGGCGACCTCGAGACGATCGGCGACATCACGGTGGCCTGCGCGCTGGGCTATCTCGATTTCCGCTATCCGAACGAACCGTGGCGCCCGGGGCATCCGAAGCTCACTGCGTGGTACGAACGCGTCGTGAAGCTGCCGCCGATGGCGCAGACCATGCCACCGGCCTGATCGTCCGCCTGGACACACGCTTGGGGCGGGTGTCCAGGCCATGCTGCTGCATCCGGGCACCAGTGTTACCGGTGTCCGGATGGCCGTATTGGCAGGGATCGCATGCCAAGCCTGACCGGCACGCGGCATGGGCATCACCTGCCTTGTTTGCAGGCGCCCGCCCTGGCCTTGCTGCATCGTGGCACCGCGCATAGCCTCGCGCCCTTCTGATGCTGCGAGGTTTCCGTGATGTCTGTTTCCGGCCGCTACCGCCTCGGCTTCGACATCGGCGGCACCTTCACGGACTTCGTGCTGCTCGATGCCGCGACGGGCGGTATCAGGCTGTTCAAATGCCTGACCACGCCCACCGACCCCGCGGAAGGCGCGCTGACCGGCATTCGTGCCATCACGGAACAGGCCGGCATCGCGGTGGCCGATTTGTCGGAGGTGCTGCACGGCACGACCCTGGTCACGAACGCGCTGATCGAAAGGCGTGGCGCCGCCACCGGCTTGCTGACGACCCGCGGCTTCCGCGACGTGCTCGAACTGGGCATCGAGCAACGCTACGACATCTATGACCTGTTCCTCAAATTTCCCGACCCGATCGTACCGCGCCGCCACCGTATCGAGATCGCGGAGCGCCTGACGAGCGACGGCGCGGTTGTGACGCCTCTGGACAGCGAAGCGGTGCGCGCGGCGGGTGCGAAGCTGGTTGCCGAGGGCTGCACCGCCATCGCCATCTGCTTCCTGCATGCCTATGCGAATTCGGCGCATGAGAAGGCCGCCGCTGCCATCCTGCGCACAGCCTTCCCCACGCTGTCGATCAGCCTGTCGAGCGAGGTCGCACCCGAGATTCGCGAATACGAACGCAGCGTGACGACGTGTGCCAATGCCTTCGTGCAGCCGCTGATGGACCGCTATCTGGGGCGGCTGCTGAAGGAACTGGACGCGCTCGGCTTCGTCGGCACGCTGCGGCTGATGCAATCCGATGGAGGGCTTTGCGCGCCCGAGGTGGCGCGCGCCTTCCCGATCCGTCTGCTCGAATCCGGCCCGGCCGGCGGTGCGCTGGCGACCGTGTTGTTCGCCCGCGCGGCGGGTCTACCCGACGCGCTCGCCTTCGACATGGGCGGCACGACGGCGAAGGCCTGCCTGATCGAACATGGTCGCGCCGAGGTGGCGCCGATGATGGAAGCGGCGCGCGTGCATCGCTTCAAGCGCGGGTCCGGCCTGCCGATCCGGTCCCCGGTCGTGGACATGATCGAGATCGGCGCCGGCGGCGGTTCCATCGCAGGCGTGGACGAAACCGGACTGATCAAGGTCGGCCCCCATTCGGCGGGCGCCGATCCGGGTCCCGCCTGCTATGGCCGTGGCGGCATGGCGGCGACGGTGACGGACGCGAACCTGTTGCTCGGCTACTATGACCCAAGCTTCTTCCTCGGCGGTGCCATGTCGCTCGACCTCGCGGCAGCGGAAGCCGCGCTGACGCGGCTGGGCGGCACGCTGGGCCTGTCGGCCATCGAAGCAGCCTGGGGCGTACACGCGGTGGTGTGCGAGGCGATGGCCGGTGCGGCCCGGGTGCATCTGGTCGAGAAGGGCCGCGATCCGCGCGCCTATGCTATGGTCGCCTTCGGCGGTGCGGGGCCGTGCCATGCGGCGCGCGTCGCGCGTATCCTGGGCATTAGGGACGTGCTGGTGCCGCCGGCCTCGGGGGTTGCCTCGGCACTCGGGTTCCTCGCCGCGCCGCTGGCCTTCGAGCAGTCGCGCAGCCTGATCGCGCCGCTCGGCGCGCAGGCGGATTGGGGCGCGGTCAATGTCGGCCTGGCGGGGCTGGAATCCGAAGCCCGCGCCAGGCTGCGCAGCGCCGGGGTGGCAGACACCGCGATGCGCGTGGAACGCAGCGCCGAGATGCGGCTGATCGGCCAATTGCATCAGATCACGGTGGCGCTGCCGGACGGCGCGCTGACGGCGGATCGTCTGGCGGATATCCGCGCGGCCTTCGTCGAGACCTACCAGCGGCTCTATACCCGCGTCGTCGAGAGCGCCGAGATCGAGTTGCTGTCGCTGCGCGTCCGCGTGCTGGGACCGGAGCCCGAGATCAGCGTCACCGGCGCGGTGGGCGGCGCGGCCGGCGAAGGCGCCTCCCTGAAGGGTCATCGCCGCGCCTGGTTCGACGGCGCCTGGCACGACGCGGCGATGCATGACCGCTATCGCCTCAGGCCCGGCGACGTTATTGCCGGCCCGGCCATCATCGAGGAGCGTGAGGCCACCACGATCATCGGCCCCGGCGATGCGCTGACCGTCGATGCCGTGATGAACCTGCGCATTGCCGTCGCCGCAACCGGCAAAGCCGAGGCGCTGGTCACACCCGGCATGCCGCTCGAACAGGCAATGGCGCGCATCGAAGCCGATCCGATCGGGCTCGAGATCATGTGGTCGCGGCTGATCTCGGTGGTGGAGGAGATGTGGCAGACGGTCTGCCGCACCGCCTATTCGCTGATCATTGCGGAGGCACAGGATTTCGCAAATGAGATCCTCGATCCGCAGGGCAATCCGCTGGCGCATTCGCCGCGCGCGATGCCGCTGTTCAACCTGACGCTGACCCGCTGCGTAAAGGCGCTGCTGGAGCATTTCCCAGCGGACACGCTGCGGCCGGGCGACGTGCTGGTGACGAACGATCCTTGGCTGTGCGCGGGGCATCTGTTCGACATCGCGCTCGTCACGCCGGTGTTCCACGAAGGCCGCGTGGTCGCACTGATGGGCACGGTCGGTCATGTCAGCGACATCGGTGGGGTGAAGGACCCGCTGGCGGCGCGCGAGATCTATGACGAGGGATTCCAGATCCCGCCGATGAAACTGTACGAGGCCGGCGTGCCGGACCGGTCGCTGTTCCGCCTGATGGCACAGAACATCCGCAACAGCGACCAGGTGCTGGGCGACGTCGAATCGATGGTGACGGCCAATGCGCTCGGCGCGCAGCGGCTGGTGGCGTTCATGGAGGAATACGGCCTGCAGGACCTCGCGGCCCTGGCCGCCGTGGTGCAGGGCCGCAGCGAGGCCGCGACGCGCGCCGCGATCCGCGCCGTGCCCGACGGTGTCTATGAAAGCGAGATCGAGAACCGCCCGCTCGGCGAAACGTTGCGCTATCGCGTGCGTGTCCACAAGAAGGGCGAGGACATCTACGTCGAGCATGTCGAGGCCCCGCCAACATTGCCGCGCGGCGGGCTCAATTGCACGATGAACGTCACGGCGGCGCATTCATCCTATCCGCTGAAATGCATGCTGACGCCGGGCGTGCGCGGCAATGCCGGCTGCTACGCGCCGATCACGGTAACGGCGCCGGAGGGCTCGGCGCTGAACTGCAAGCCGCCGGCGGCCGTCGCCTATCGCACGCGGCTGTCGTGGTTCATCGGGCCGAACCTGTACCGCGCGCTTGCCCCGGCCATCCCCGACAAGGTGCAGGCCTTCACCGGCCTGCCGAAATCCTACGCCTTCTATGGGCGCAACAGGCAGGGACGCGTCGCCTCGGACCATTTCTTCATGGGCGGCGGGCAGGGCGCGTCCTCGAAGGCCGATGGCAAATCCGGATTGCTGTTCCCGACCAGCGCGGCGAATACGCCGGTCGAATTGCTGGAATCCCGCATGCCGGTGCTGGTGATGGAAAAGGGCCTGGTCGCCGATACCGGCGGCGCGGGCCGGCAACGTGGCGGCCTTGGCCAGCGGATGCGCGCGCGGCGGCTGGAAGGTGCCGCGGACCCGATCATGGTCGGGCTGTATCCCGAAGGCGTCGGGTTGAAGCCGGAGGGCCTGTTCGGCGGCCGCCCCGGCGCCCCCGGGCGCGGCAGCGTGAAGGGGCCGGATGACATCACCTTCCGCGATGTCGGCAATGGCGAGATGGTCGCGCTGTTCGACCCTGCCACCGAGATCGAGGGGCGGATCGCCGGCGGCTCCGGCTTCGGTGATCCGCGCGACCGCGCGATCGAGGCCGTGCAGGCCGATCTCGACGATGATTACATCACCCCTGAAGGCGCGATGCAGGACTATGGTGTCGTGCTCGGCGCCGACGGGCGGATAGATCCCGTCGCCACCGCCCGGCGACGGGCGAAGATGGCGAGTGCAGACAGGGACATGGCGGCAACGACCGAGGGTTCAGCATGAACGATCATCCTTCTCGACGCGGGCTGCTGGCGGGCGCCGCGGCGCTTGGCCTGGCGGCGCCGGGAGTCTCCTGGGCGTTCGAACGCGACGGCAGCCGCAAGGTGCTGGTCTTCTCGGGCAACCAACAGGTCCCGGTGCTCGACCCGCATGTGCGCTACGACTGGTCCACGCGCATGATCCAGCAGGGCGTCTATGACGCGCTGCTGAAGTACGAAGGCGATCCGCCGCGCATCGTGCCCTGGCTGGCGGAACGGCATGAGGTTTCGGGTGACGGGCTGACCTACACCTTCCACCTGGTCGGCAATGCGAAGTTCCATAACGGCGATCCGGTGGATGCCGAGGCGGTGCGCTTCTCCTTCGAGCGCGGCCTGCGCCTGAATGCCGGCATCGCATGGATGCTCAAGGACTTCCTGAAGCCCGAGAACATCTTGGCGGTCGATGCGCGCACCGTGCGCTTCACGCTCGACCGGCCCTTCGCGCCGTTCATTTCCTATGTGCCCTGGTGGTACATCGTGAATCCGAAGCAGGTGATGGCGAACCAGGACGGCAACGATCTCGGCCGCAAATGGCTGACCGAGAACGGCGCCGGTTCCGGCCCCTTCAAGCTGCGCCGCTTCGATGGCAATGCGCTGATCCACCTCGATGCCGTGCCCGACTACTGGAAGGGCTGGCCGATGGCGGATGGGGAACGCGTCTCGGGCATCATCTACCGCATCATCCGCGAGGCGGCACCGCGCAAGGCCGCGCTGCAGCGGCGCGAGGTGGACATCATCACCAATATCACGCCCGACGATGCCGAGCAGCTCGCCCGCGTGCCGGGCGTGGTGATCGAGAACCACAAGGGATCGACCACCTTCGGCATCAAGTTCAACTGCCAGCAGGGACCGACCGCCGACATCAACCTGCGGAAGGCGATCGCCTATGCCTTCGACTACGACAGTCTGCTGGCCGTCAGCAACGGCGCGGCGGTGCTGATGACGAGCCCCTTCCCGGCGTCGATGGCCGGGCATATCGACGTGCCGGGGATCCCGCGGAAGGACCTCGACAAGGCGCGCGACTTCCTCAAGCGGTCCGGCACGCCGAATGGCGGGATCGAACTCGAATACGTCCACGTCCAGGGGCTTGAAGAGGCCCGGCGCATCGGCCTCGCGCTGCTCGACAGCCTGCGCGCGCTGGACATCCGCGTGAACATCGTCGGCCAGCCCTGGCCCACCATGACGAGCCGCGGATCGAAGCCTGAGACGGCGCCGAACATGATGTCGATCTACGTCACGCCGGTCGGCACCGACCCGGATACCGTGGCCTACCAGTATCACCGCGCCTCCTGGGGCCTGTACTACGGCACCGCGCATTACGAGAACGCCGAGGTGTCGCGCTGGATCGACGAAGCGCGCGGCGAGACGGACAATGCCAAGCGCATGGCGCTCTATGCGCGCATCCAGACGCAGATCGTCGCCGACCAGCCGGAGATCTTCGGCATGGTGGCGAACCGGCACTGGGCACGGCGCGACTATGTGCGCGGCTTTGCCTTCAGCCCCGTGCGATTCACCGGGGAGATCGACCTCTACCCGCTCTGGGCCGTCGGTTGATCGGCTACGTCCTTCGCCGCATCGCCCTTGCGGGGCTGATGCTGTTCGGGCTGGTCTGCCTGACCTTCGTCATCGCCAATGTGGCGCCCTCGGACCCGGCCGCGCTTGCAGCCGGGCCGGATGCGGGGCGGTCGCAGATCGAACAGGCGCGACGCGACTATGGCCTCGACAAGTCGCTGCCCGAGCAGTTCCTGCGCTATGTCACCGACCTGGCGCAGGGGAATTTCGGACGATCGATCGCCACGGGTCGGTCGGTGGGCACCGATCTCGCGCGATACTTTCCGGCAACGCTGGAACTGGTAATCCTGGCGATGCTGATGGGCGTGCTGGTCGGCGTGCCGCTCGGCGTGTTGTCCGCTTTGCGCAAAGATGGGCCGGCGGATCACGTGACGCGCATCTTCGCCGTCTCGGGCATCGCGTTGCCGCCTTTCTGGTTCGGCCTGCTGCTGCAACTGGCCTTTGCCACCTGGATGGGCCTGCTGCCGACCAGCGGCCGCCTGTCGGTCTTCACCGAGCCACCTGACCCGATTACCGGCCTGCTTCTGGTGGACAGCCTGCTGCGCGGCAACACAGCGCTGTTCACCGAGGCGCTGTCCCACGTCATCCTGCCGGCGATCGTGCTGTCTCTGCCCTGCTTGGCCTCCATCCTGCGCGTGAACCGCAGCGAGATGGTCGAAGCGCTGCGGATGGACTACGTCGTCGCCGCCCGCGCGCATGGCGTCACACCCTGGCGCATCGTCATGGTGCATGCGCTGAAGAACGCAATGCTGCCGACGCTCGCCATCATCGGCCTGCGCTGGGGCTGGATGATGTCCAGCACCGTGCTGGTGGAAACCGTCTTCGACTGGCCGGGCATCGGGCTCTATGCCGTTTCATCCGCCATCGCGGGAGATTTCAAGCCGGTGATGGGCGTCACCCTGATCGTCGGGCTGAACTTCATGGTGGCGAACCTGATCGTCGATCTCCTCTATGGCGTGCTCGATCCGCGCCTGCGGAGGGCGTGATGTCCGCCGCCGCCGAACAAACCGTCGCCGCCCCGCCCCGCCGCCGCCTGCGTCTTGCGCTGTGGCTGCTGACGCGGTCCTTCTCCTCCATGCTCGGCCTGTTCCTGGTCGTTGTGATCGTGGCCCTCGCGCTGGCCGGGCCGTGGATCGTGCCCTATCCGGAGCATGTGCAGGGCGCGATCAATCTCGCGAACAAGCTGCAGCCGCCTTCGGCGGCGCATTGGCTCGGCACGGATGAGGTCGGCAACGACATCCTCACCCGCGTGATCATCGGTGCGCGAATCTCGCTGCTGGTCGGCATCGGTATCACTGTCGCGGCGGCGGTGATCGGCGTGCCACTCGGCATCCTGGCGGGCCTCGCGGGTGGGCGACTGCGCGAAGTGATCATGCGCTTCACCGACCTGTTCCTGTCCGTCCCCGGCCTGGTGCTGGCGATCGCGCTGGTGGCGGCCCTTGGCCCCGGCATCGGCAACGCGATGATCGCGCTGATCCTGGTCTGGTGGCCGGGCTATGTGCGCCTTGCGGAATCCAAGGCGCTGTCAATCCGCGAGGAACCCTTCATCGAGGCCGCGCGCGTCGCCGGCGCATCGCGCGCGCGCATCCTGCGCCGGCATGTGCTGCCCAACAGCATCTCCCCGCTGATCGTGAAGATGTCGATGGATATCGGCCAGGCGATCCTCGCCGTCGCCTCGCTCGGCTTCATCGGGCTGGGGGCCAAGCCACCGACGCCGGAATGGGGGGCGATGATCTCCATCGCGCGCGGCTACCTGCCGGATTGGTGGTGGTACGCAATGGCGCCGGGGGTGTTCATCTACCTCGCCGTGCTCGGCTTCAACCTGCTGGGGGACGGGCTGCGCGACATCCTCGACCCGCGGAGCAACCGCGGGTGAGCGCGCTGCTGGAAATCCAGGACTACCGGCTTGCCTTCGACACCTTCGACGGCACGGCGCAGGTGCTGGACGGCATCGACCTGACGCTGGAAGCGGGTGCGACGCTCGGCATCGTGGGGGAGACGGGCTGCGGCAAGTCGGTGCTGGCGCGCAGCCTGCTTGGCCTCAATCCCTCGCCGCCCGCGCGCGTGGTCAGCGGTGCGATCCGCTTTCGTGAGGACGACATCCTGCGCCTGCCCGAACGCGGCATGCGCCGGCTGCGCGGGCGTGCCATCGCGATGATCTTCCAGGACCCCGCGTCGTATCTGAACCCATTGCTCGCCATCGGCACGCAGATGGAAGATGCGATCCGCGGCCAGGACGCGGCCGCGGGGGCTTCGAAGCGACCGCGATCCGCCGCGCGCAAACGGGCGGCAGAACTGCTGGCCGCGGTGGGGCTGCCGGAACCCGCGCGGCTGCTCGACAGCCATCCGCATATGCTCTCGGGCGGGATGCGCCAGCGTGTGCTGATCGCCATGGCGCTGGCCGGCGATCCGGCGCTGCTGGTGGCGGATGAACCGACCACGGCGCTGGACGTCACGGTGCAGGCGCAGGTGCTGGCGCTGATCGCGAGGCTGGTGGCCGAACGCGGCTTGGCGCTAATGCTGATCAGCCACGACCTCGGCGTCGTCGCGGCATCCTGCGCGCGCGTCGCGGTGATGTATGCCGGCACGGTGGTCGAGGAAGCGCCGACCGCCGAGCTGCTCGACCGTCCGCTGCATCCCTACGCGCGCGGGCTGATCGCGGCGGTGCCGGATCTCGACCGGCCGGAGCATCGCCCGCAGGGCATCGCCGGCAGCATCCCCGGGCTGATCACGCCGCCATCGGGCTGCCGGTTCCATCCACGCTGTCCCGCCGCCACCGATCGCTGCCGCCAGGAGAAGCCATTGAGGCGAGACATCCTGCTGGGCCGCAGCGTCGCCTGCCACAACGCCACGCCATGACGGAACCGCTGCTTCGCGCCGAGGGCCTCTCCCGCAGCTTCGAGGGCCGTCGCCGGATGTTCCGCCAGACGCCGCAGGTGCGTGCGGTGGCCGAACTTGATCTCACCCTCGACCGTGGCGCCGCACTCGGCATCGTGGGGGAAAGCGGCTGCGGAAAATCCACCCTGGCGCGCCTTTTGCTGCGGCTGATTCCGCTCTCTGCGGGTCGCATCACGTTCGATGGTCAGGATATCACCAGCCTCGACGAATCGCGGATGCGTCCATTGCGCCGGCGCATGCAGCTGATCCATCAGAATCCGTCCGCGGCGCTAGACCCGCGCCTGTCCGCCGAGGACGCCGTCGCCGAGCCGCTGCGCATCCATGGCGTTGCCACCGGCCAGGTGCTGCGCGACCGCGTCGCCGCGCTGCTCGCCGAGGTGGGCCTGCCTTCCGCCTTCCTGCATCGTTTCCCGCATGAACTGTCCGGCGGGCAGAAACAGCGCGTCTGCATCGCGCGCGCTCTAGCGCTGGAACCCGACCTGCTGGTGCTGGACGAACCGACCTCCGCGCTCGACGTATCTGTGCAGGCGCAGATCCTCGATGTGCTGGAAACGCTGCGGGCGCGCCGCGGCCTCGCCTACCTGTTCATCAGCCACAACCTCGCTGTGGTCCGTCAGGTCTGCGAGCGCGTGGCGGTGATGTATCTCGGCCGCATTGTCGAGGAAGGCAGCGCAACCGACGTGCTCGGCGCACCGCGCCATCCCTACACGACCGCGCTGCTCGCTTCCGTGCCCCGGCTGGAGGCGCGCGGCGTGCCACCGGCCGCACCGGGCGAGCCGCCAAACCCGGCCTCGCCGCCGCCCGGCTGCGCATTCAGCCCACGCTGCCCCATCGTGGCACCCGAATGTCGCGCCGCGATGCCGGCGCTGGCGACGCGCGGCGATGGACACCGCCTGCGCTGCCCGCGCGCGGCGTGACCGGTGGCCTGGCGCCGCCCCGGCGCGACACTACGCCGCCGGCGCCACCGACAGCCCGCGCACGCCATGCTTTTCGATCAGCCGGGCGACAAGGCCGCTCGCCTTCGCCTCCTCGACGAAGCTGCGCAGGAAGTCCGCGGCGGCGGCATTCGCGCGGGCTGTCCCGATCGCCTGCTGCACGGCGCTGAACTGGCCGTCCAGGATGCGCGCGCCGGGTAGCGCCTCGACGTCCTTCAACAGTCGCGGGCGCAGACCGGCGAGGGCCTCCAGCTTCTGTGCGGTAAACAGGGTCAGCGCACTGTCGAGCCCTTCCGCCCGCAGCAGCGTCGCCTGCGCGATGTTGCGCTCAAGCCAAAGGTCATAGGCTGCGCGCGCGGTGCTGGCGATGCGCACGCCAGGCCGATCCACGTCGGCGATCGTCGCGATCGGCGAACCCGCCGGCACCAGGTAGGTCGCCTCGATCTCGGCATAGGCGGCGGAGAAGGCTATCGTCTGCGCGCGCTGTGGCTCGGCGCCGATCAGCGCGATGTCCCAGGAATCGGTTCCGCACGCGTCGGCCACCAGCCCGGGCGAGGCATAGGGCACCAGCCGCACCGCCACGCCAAGGCGTTCCGCCACGGCGCGGGCCATGTCGGGCGACACGCCTTCCGGGCTGCCGAACACATCCCGCCCGGTGACAAGCAGGAAGTTGCTGAGGTTGATGCCGGCGCGCAGCACGCCATGCGGCGCGAGCTGGGCGATGATCTCAGGCGACATGGGCAGCTTCCGTCTCCGTTCACGGCAGTAGAAGCCGCGGGCGGCGCCCCTGCAAGCCGGCGGGGCTTGCAGCCGGTGGCGCAGGCCTCATCATGGCGCGTCGCTTCACAGGGGACAGGCATGACGGCGCTTCCCGTCTTCGTCATCGGCCAGGCGCCGCGTCCGGACCTCGTCGCCGAGATCGCCGCCGCCGCGCCTGGCCTTCACATCGCCATGCGCGGTGCGCTGGACGGCCTGACGCGGGAGGACATCGCCGCCATTCCGCCGCATGACGGCGCCGACACCCTGTTCACCATGCTGCCGTCCGGCGAAGCGGTGTCCATCTCCAAGGCCGCCGTGACAACGCGCATTACGGCGATGCTGGCAGAAGCCAGCGGCCCGGTGCTGCTTGCCTGCACCGGCGCCTTCAAGGGCCTTCCAAACCGGCCGGACCTCGTGCAGCCTTCCGCCGTGCTGAACGGCATGGCGGAGGCGTTGCTGCCACGTGGACGTTTGGGCCTGTTCGTGCCGCTGCCGGAGCAGGCGGCGGCCCTCGGTGCGTCACGTGCGCGGGATGGGTTGACGCTTGTGGTCCATGCACTGCGCCCGCATTCGGACGATGCGACACGCGAAGCAGCAATGCGCGCCATGGCGGCGGAAGCGCCCGACCTCGTCCTGCTGGACTGCATTTCCTATACGCGGGCGGACAAGGCGGCAGCGGTTGCAGTGATGTCCTGCCCTGTCCTTCTCTCGGTCGCGGTGGCCGCCCGCGCTGCCGCATCCCTGCTGCCGGAGCCCTGATGCGCGAGATCACGATCGACGAGATCGAGGCGCTGGCGGTCGGCGCCTGGGTGTTGGGCACCGGCGGTGGCGGTTCGCCCTATCTCGGCCTGCTCAACATGCGGCGACTGTATGACGCGGGCCATCGCGTATCGCTGATGGACCCGGATGAACTGGCCGACGACGACATGGTCGCCGTCGTCTCCAACATGGGCGCGCCGCTGGTCGGCCAGGAACGCCTGGTGGACAGCGCCAATATCGGCCGCGCCGTGACGCTGATGGAGGAGTATCTCGGCCGCCCCTTCCGCGCGATCATGTCCGTCGAGATCGGCGGCAACAACGGCGTGCAACCCTTCCTCGCCGCCGCGGAGACCGGCAAGCCCGTGGTTGATGCCGACGCGATGGGCCGCGCCTACCCGGAAGCGCAGATGACATCCTTCGCGGTGGGCGACCTGAAGCCCTGGCCGCTGTCGCTCGTCGATCCGCGCGGCATTGAAGGTATCGTGGCGAAAGTGCCGTCCTGGAAATGGATGGAACGCCTGTCTCGCAAGATGTGCGTCGAGGTCGGCTCGATCGCCGCCACCTGCAAGGCCCCGCGCACTGGGGCAGAAGTGAAGCGCTGGGGGATCCCGCGCACCACGACCCAGGCGATCAAGCTCGGCCAGGCGATCCGCCTGGCGCAGAAGGAACACCGCGACCCGGTGCAGGCCATTCTGGCACAGGAAAGGGGCATGCTCCTGTTCCGCGGCAAGATCGCCGACATCGCACGGCGCACAACGGAGGGCTTCCTGCGCGGCACGGTAAAGCTCGAAGGCCTGGACGAATCGCGCGGCCATGGTTTCGAACTCGCCTTCCAGAACGAATGGGCGGTGGGTTGGCTCGACGGCGTGGCACAGGTGATGACCCCGGACCTGATCTGCGTGCTCGACAGCGTCAGCGGGGAGGCGATCGGAACGGAGGTGGCGCGCTACGGCCAGCGCGTGACGGTGGTCGCGCTGCCGGCGCCGCCGGTGTTCCTCTCACCGCGCGGATTGGATTTCGTCGGGCCGCGTGCCTTCGGCTACGACCTGGATTTCCGCTCGGTGTTCGCATGAAGCGGCGCATCGGCATCGATGTCGGCGGCACCAATACCGATGCGGTGCTGCTGCAGGACGACCGCGTGCTGCACGCGGTCAAGACGCCGACCACGGCCGATGTGCTGACCGGCGTGCGCCTTGCCTTGGAAAGTGCCGCGCACGCGATGGGCGACGACCCCGTGCAGGCGGTGATGATCGGCACCACGCATTTCGTGAATGCGGTGGTGCAGCGCCGCGATCTCGCACCGGTCGGCGCGCTGCGCATAGGCCTGCCGGCATCGGCTTCCCTGCCGCCCTTCTGCGACTGGCCGGCGGACCTTGCCGCCATCGTGCGCGGCCAGGTGCACATGATCGAAGGCGGGCACGACTACGACGGCCGGCCGATCATGCCGCTGGATGAACGTGCCGTCGCCGCCGCCGGGCGTGCGATGGCGGCGGCGGGGATTTCCTGCGTCGCGATCAGCAGCATCTTCTCGCCCCTTGACCCCGCCATGGAGGATCGTGCCGCAGAGATCCTGCACACCGAAATGCCGGGCGCGTCGATCACCCTGTCGCATGACCTTGGCCGCATCGGCTTGCTTGAACGCGAGAATGTCGCGCTGCTGAACGCCTGCCTCGCACCGCTGGCGCACCACACGGTCCAGGCCTTCGGGGAGGCACTGCGCCAGGCCGGCATCGCCGCACCCCTTTTCATCACCCAGAATGACGGCACGGTGATTCGCGCCGAACTGGCGGCGCGGTTCCCGGTGCTGTCCTTCGCCTCCGGCCCGACCAATTCCATGCGTGGCGCGGCGTTCCTCACCGGGCTGAAGGATGCGCTGGTCGTCGATGTCGGCGGCACCACATCCGATGTCGGAGCGCTCAAGGCCGGTTTTCCGCGCGAGGCCAATGCCATCGTGCATGTCGGCGGCGTGCGCACGCTGTTCCGTATGCCGGATCTGCTGTCGATCGGCCTCGGCGGCGGCTCACATGTCGAACTGCGGGACGGGCGCGTCGCCATCGGCCCGCGCAGCGTCGGTTTCCGGTTGCCGGAGCTCGCCCGCATCTTCGGCGGGCCGCAACTGACCACCAGCGACATCGCGGTGCATGCCGGCCTTCTATCGCTCGGCGATGCATCGCGCGTCGCCGACATCGCCCAGGACTTCACGCGCGACACGCTGGCCGAGGCCGCCCGCATGCTGGAGGAAGCCGTGGATCGCATGAAGACCGAAGCGGCCGAGGTTCCGCTGCTCGCCGTCGGCGGTGGTGCCTTCCTGGTGCCGGACCGCCTGCCCGGCGCCTCGAAGGTCGTGCGCCCGGCCCACGCCGCCGTCGCCAATGCGGTCGGCGCCGCCATCGCACAAGTCAGCGGCGAGGCCGACCAGGTCTTCCAAGGACTGACGCGGGCCGAGGCGATGGCCGCCGCCGAACGCATCGCCTGCAACCGCGCGGTGGAGGCCGGCGCAGATGCTGCGACCCTCGCGCTGGTCGATATCGAGGACCTGCCCATCGCCTATCTACCCGGCGGCGCGCTGCGCGTGCGCGCCCGCGTCGTGGGGGAGATCGCCGGCGGATGAACGCCGCCGCTGGCGCGAAGTGAAACGCCGCGCCATGCTTGGCCAACAAGACAGTGGGGGAAAGCATGCGTCGAGTTGCCACCTGCCTGGCCTTGCTGCTCGCGGCGCTGCCGGCGCGTGCGCAACAGGTCGGCTATCCGGATCGCCCGATACGCATGGTGATCCCCTTCGCGCCCGGTGGCGCCGCGGATGTCGTCGGGCGGATCACCGCACAGGCCATGTCCGAGGATCTCGGCCAGCCTGTGGTCGTCGAGAATCGCGGCGGCAGCGGCGGAATCATCGGATCCCAGGCGGTACTTGCCTCGCCGGCGGATGGCTACACCATCGTCCTGCACACGCTGTCATCCGGGGTGATGAATGCCGGGCTGTATCGGTCAATGCCCTTCGACCTGCGCCGCGCCTTCGCGCCGGTCGGGCTGGTTGGCACGGTGCCCAACATCATCGTCGTCAATCCGCGCGTTCCGGCGCAGACGCTGCAGGATCTCATTTCGCTGGTGCGCGCGAATCCGGGGCGCATCACCTATGCCAGCTCCGGCCCTGGGACCATCGTTCACCTGTCGGGCCAGATGCTAGCCAATGCCATCGGTGCCGAGATGGTGCATGTGCCGTATCGCGGCTCGGGCCCTGCCCTCACTGACCTGATGGCCGGCACGGTGCAGGTAATGGTGGATACGCTGCCGCCCTACGTCGCGCTGGTGCGCAGCGGGCAGGTGCGCGCGCTGGCCATGGCGTCGCGCACGCGCAGCGCAGCACTGCCCGATGTGCCGACCGCCGGGGAAGCCGGCCTCCCCGGCTATGAAACCAGCAATTGGCACGCAGTCTTCGTTGCCACCGGTACGCCGGCGCCGATCGTCGCACGACTGGAACGCGCGCTGCGCAATGCCGTCGCCGCGCCGGCCATGCATCAGCGCTTGGTCGATCTCGGCGTCGATCCGCGTGGCACGGGTGCGGAGGAGCTCGCGACCTTCTGGGACGAGCAGTTCCGCATCTGGATACCGATCATCCGCGCCTCCGGCGCAACGGCTGAATAGGGAAGGAAGCCTCCATCATGATCCACGAATTGCGCGTCTACCGCTGCGTACCCGGCCGGCTGCCGGCGCTGCTCAAGCGCTTCGACACCATCACGCTGGGCATCTGGAAGAAGCACGGCATCCGCCAGGCCGGCTTCTGGACGACCATCGTGGGCGAATCGAGCCAGGACCTGTTCTACCTGCTCGAATGGGACTCGATGGCCGAACGCGAGCAAAAATGGACGGCCTTCCAGTCCGATCCGGAATGGATCGAGAAGCGCGCGGGGACGGAGAAGGATGGCGCCATCGTCGCCAATGTGACGAACGCTTTCCTGCAGCCGACATCCTTCTCCTCGGTGAAGTAGCGGCGTGCGCTTCAACCACGTCGCCAACCGCCTCGATGCCCGGCATTTCGAGGCGGTGGTGACGATGCTGAAAACGCGGCTCGGCTTCGTCGAGCTGCGGCGTACCGAACGCGCGATCTGGCTGCGCCAGCCGGGCACCAACATCGACCTGCAATTCAGCCGTAGCGAGACGTCGCAGCGCGACGAGGACAAGCGGCGCTCCCAGATCTCCTTCCTCAGCGACACGCCAAGGCAGGATCTGGAAGCGCTGGCCGAGTGGTTCGCGACGCGGGGCCTGGAGGCCAGCGTCGGCGCCTATTCGGATCGGGAGTTCTTCCTCGACGTGCCCGCGGCCTTTGTCGATTTCGTCATCGAGGCGATGCTGCCGAAATTGGCGGAGTATGGCGACGTCGCGGGGCTGTAGGAAGGTAAGGTCGGGGGAGGTGTTCCTCCCCCGTCTTCCCTTTTGGCTTCGGAAAGCACCGATCGGTCGACGTTCCGGATTTCTGCCTAGAATCTAAGCGCACCGCTGCCTTCTTTGGCGGCTTTGCGTGTGTCGCGTGCATACAATAGCGCCGGAGCCTGCCCATCCCCGCCCGCATTGCACTGGCACGGCTTTCGCTACCCGAAACTTCGTGCGCAACGCGACGGCACGCCGAACCCTCGGCCGCGACTGTCCCGCCCCGCGCCCGGAACGTTTGAGGGTGAGAGACCGATGACCGAAACCAGGAAGATCACGCGTCGCGCGGCGCTGGCGGGCCTGTCCACCGCCTTGGCGATGCCGGCATTCCGCCCGTCCTTCGCGCAGGCCGCGCCGATCAAGATCGGCGTGCTGCACTCGCTGTCGGGCACCATGGCCATCTCCGAGACCGCGCTGCGCGACACCGTGCTGATGATGGTCGAAGTCCAGAACGCCAAGGGCGGCCTGCTCGGCCGGCGGCTGGAGGCGGTCGTCGTCGATCCCGCTTCCAACTGGCCGCTGTTTGCCGAAAAGGCCCGCGAGCTGCTGCAGGTCCACAAGGTCGATGTGACCTTCGGCTGTTGGACCTCGGTGTCCCGCAAGTCGGTGCTGCCGGTCTTCGAGGAACTGAACGGCATGCTGTTCTACCCCGTCCAGTACGAGGGCGAGGAGGAGAGCCGCAACATCTTCTACACCGGCGCCGCGCCGAACCAGCAGGCGATCCCGGCGGTTGAATACCTGATGGGCCCGGACGGCGGCGAGGCGAAGCGCATCGTGCTGCTCGGCACCGACTACGTGTATCCGCGCACCACCAACCGCATCCTGCGCGGCTTCCTCAATTCGAAGGGCATCACCGATGCCGACATCATGGAGGAATACACCCCGTTCGGGCACAGCGACTGGCAGGGCATCGTCGCCCGCGTGAAGCGCTTCGCCGGGGAGGGCAAGAAGACTGCGATCGTGTCAACCATCAACGGCGACGCGAACGTTCCGTTCTATCGCGAGCTCGGCAACCAGGGCATCAAGGCCGAGGACATCCCCTGCGTGGCCTTCTCGGTCGGTGAGGAAGAACTCGCCGGCATCGACACCCGCCCGCTGGTCGGCCACCTCGCGGCCTGGAACTACTTCATGTCGGTGCAGTCGCCGGCGAATACCGAGTTCAAGAACCTCTGGCAGGCCTACATCAAGAACCCGCGCCGCGTGACCAACGACCCGATGGAAGCCACCTATACCGGCTTCAACATGTGGGCGCAGGCGGTGGCGAAGTCCCGCACGACGGCGGTCGATGCCGTTCGCACCGCGGTGATCGGCGAGAAGTTCGCCGCCCCCGCCGGCTACACCGAGGAGATGCTGCCGAACCACCACCTGTCGAAGCCGGTGATGATCGGCGAGATCCAGGCCGATGGTCAGTTCAACATCGTCTACAAGACGCCCGAGGTGGTGCCGGCCGAGAATTGGTCGCGCTTCATCCCCGAGAACGCCAACCGCCGCCGCGGCTGAGCGGATTGGGCGGGGCGCCCTGCGCGTCCCGCCCGCATCGCCATGAACCGGATCATCGTCCTGCTGTTCCTGCTGCTCGCCGCCGTGCCGGCGCGCGCGCAGGATGCCTTCCTCACCGCGCTGCCCGGCCTCGGCGGCGGTTTCGGTGCCCAGGTCGAAGCGGTGGAACGGCTCGGTGCGCTGGGCGACCCTCGCGCATTGCCCGCCCTGCGAGCATTGTCCGACGGAAGGCTCCTGCGCCTGGCCGATGGCACGCTGCTGATCCGCGATGGCGCCACGCTGACCAATGCCGCGACTGGCGCGCCGGCGCAGGCGGTCGAGGCCGACACGCAACGCATCTCCATCAACAACCGCGTCCGCGGCGCTCTGCGCGGCGCGCTCGGGCAGTTACAAATCATTTCGCCGGATCCCGCCGAACGGCTTGCCGCGGCGGAGGCGATCTTTCGCAGCCGCAATGCCGAGAACGTGCCGCTCCTTGAAGCCGCGCTGGCGCGGGAGAGCGTGGCGCGTATCCGCGACCGCATCGCGCTGGCCCTTGCAGCGTCACGCCTGGTCGCGACCGATCCGGCGGCCAAACGCGCCGGTATCGAGGCCCTTGGCGCGACGGCCTCGCCCGAAGCGCGATCCATCCTGCTCGAAGCCCGCGCCGCCAATCCGGAGGTGCTGCCGCAGATCGAAGCGGCGGTGGCCGCCATCGACCAGCGCCTGGCGATCCGCCGCGCGGCCGAGACGCTGTTCCAGGGTCTCTCGCTCGGCTCCGTGCTGCTGCTGGCCGCCCTTGGCCTCGCCGTCACCTTCGGCGTCATGGGCGTGATCAACATGGCGCATGGCGAGTTCGTCATGCTCGGCGCTTATACCACCGTGGTGGTGCAGGACCTGGCGCGCGATATTCCCTGGCTGCAGCCCTGGTCGCTGCCGCTGGCTGTCCCTGCCGCCTTCCTGGTCACCGCCGCGATCGGCGCGGCGATGGAACGCGGGTTGATCCGGCACCTCTATGGCCGTCCGCTGGAAACCCTGCTGCTGACCTTCGGCGTCGGCATGATGATCCAGCAGGCGGTGCGGCTGGCCTTCGGTGCGCAGAACCGGGAGGTGATCTCCCCGCCCTGGATGCAGGGCACGCTGATGCTGCCTTTCGACGTGCCGGTCACCGCCAACCGGCTGTGGATCCTGTGCTTCTCCCTGGTGATCTTCGGGTTGATCCTGGCCGCGATCCGCCTGACGCGCTTCGGGCTTGAGATGCGCGCCGTCACGCAGCGCCGGCCGATCGCCGCGGCCATGGGCATCCGCACCGGGCGTGTCGATGCGCTGACCTTCGCGTTCGGGTCGGGCATCGCCGGCATCGCGGGCGTCGCACTCAGCCAGATCGACAATGTCTCGCCCAATCTCGGCACCGCCTACATCATCGACAGCTTCCTCGTCGTCGTCTTCGGTGGAGTGGGCAGCCTGGCCGGCACGCTGATCGCCGGCTTCGGCCTCGGCGTCATCAACAAGATGCTGGAACCCTGGGCAGGTGCCGTGCTCGCCAAGGTCTTCGTGCTGGTGGCGGTGATGGTGTTCATCCAGCGCCGCCCGCGCGGCCTGTTCCCGCAAAAGGGACGGGCGGCCGAGGCATGAGCGCGACCACACTCGAAGGCGGATCGCCATCGCGCGCCAGGATCGGCCTGCGCGCGATCATGATCGCGGCGGTGCTGATACTCGCCACCTTCCCCCTGCTGAACATGTTGCCGCGGGATAATGCGCTGCATGTGTCGGACTTCCTCGTCTCGGTGTCCGGCAAGTGGATCTGCTACGCGATCCTTGCCCTGTCGCTCGATCTGGCGTGGGGCTATGCGGGCATCCTCTCCCTCGGCCACGGCGCCTTCTTCGCCCTCGGCGGCTATGCGATGGGCATGCATCTGATGCGGCTGATCGGGCCGCGCGGATCCTACGGGCATCCGGTGCTGCCGGATTTCATGGTGTTCCTGGGTTATCCGGAACTGCCCTGGTACTGGCTCGGCTTCGACCACTTCGCCTTCGCCATGCTGATGGTGCTGCTGGTGCCGGGCGTGCTGGCGCTGGTGCTAGGCTGGCTGTGCTTCCGCAGCCGCATCACCGGCGTCTACCTGTCGATCATCACCCAGGCGATGACCTACGCGCTGATGCTCGCATTCTTCCGCAACGACATGGGCTTCGGCGGCAACAACGGCTTTACCGACTTCAAGGAGCTGCTGGGCATGCCGCTCAACACCAGCGCGGCACGAGCGTCGCTGTTCTATGCCTCGCTGGTCTCGCTGGTTGGGTGCTATCTGTTCTGCCTGTGGATGACGGGCACGAAGTATGGCCGCGTGCTGACCGCGATCCGCGATGCCGAGAACCGCGTGCGCTTCCTCGGCTACGACACGACCAGCCACAAGCTGTTCGCCTTCGTTGCCTCGGCGATGATGGCGGGCCTGGCTGGTGCGCTCTACGTCCCGCAGGTCGGCATCATCAACCCCGGCGAATTCAGCCCCGGCAATTCCATCGAGGCGGTGATCTGGGTCGCCGTCGGCGGTCGCGGCACGCTGGTTGGGGCGGTGCTCGGCGCCTTCAGCGTCAACGGCCTGAAGACCTGGCTGACTAGCGCGGCACCGGACCTTTGGCTGTTCGTCCTCGGCGGGTTGTTCGTGGCGGTGACGCTATTCCTGCCGAAAGGTCTGGTCGGTCTGCTGCAGGGGCGCGCGAAATGAAGGGCCGGCGTCTGTATCTCGACGGCGTGTCGGTCGTCTTCGACGGCTTCCGCGCTCTGAACAACCTCGCCCTCGTCGTCGAACCCGGCGAGATGCGCGCCGTCATCGGCCCCAACGGTGCCGGCAAGACGACCATGATGGATGTGATCACCGGCAAGACGCGCCCGACCGCGGGCATCGTCACCTTCGGCGATCTCGATCTGACGCGGATGGATGAAGCGGCGATCGCCAATCTTGGCATCGGGCGGAAGTTCCAGAAACCGACCGTCTTCGACGCGCTGACGGTGTTCGAGAATCTCGAGCTCGCCCTGAAGGCGCCGCGCGGCCCGATCCCCTGCCTGCGCTGGCTGCTGCCCGGCGCCGGCCGCACGCGGATCGAGGAAGTCACCAGCGAGATCGGCCTGACCGAACGTGCCCATGACCGCGCCGGCATCCTTTCCCACGGGCAGAAGCAGTGGCTCGAGATCGGCATGATGCTGATGCAGGATCCCGACCTGATGCTGGTGGACGAACCCGTCGCCGGCATGACGGATGCCGAGACGGAACACACCGCCAAGCTGCTCGGTCGCATCGCCGGCAAGCACAGCGTTGTTGTCGTCGAGCATGACCTTGAATTCGTCCGCGCACTTGGCTGCAAGGTGACGGTGCTGCACGAAGGCACGCTGCTGTCGGAAGGGTCCATCGACCACGTGCAGAACGACCCGCGCGTGGTCGAAGTGTATCTGGGGCGCTGACCATGATCCGCTCGCTCGTGTTTTGCCTCAAACGCCGCCGCGTCCATCCGGGCGCTTGGCTTGTGCGCCAGGCACTGGCGACCTGGCAGCAACGGACTGTCTCGGCACCGTCGCGCCGTGCGCTCCCGGCCCGATGCACGGCATCGGGCAGGAGGGTCGGAAGTACGGGCCGCTGTTATGTGCGCCCCATTCACGACTGCGGCCGCGGTCAGCCTTCGTGGCTCGGAGGCTGACATGCTCGACGTCGCCAACATCGATCTTTCCTATGGCGCCAGCCGTTGCCTGCGCGGCGTGTCCATGATCGCGGAACCCGGCAAGGTGACCGCCATCCTCGGCCGCAACGGCGTCGGCAAGTCATCGCTGCTGCGGGCCATCATGGGTCTCGAGCGCATCCAGGCCGGCAGCATCAGTTGGGAAGGGCGCGACATCTCCCGCCTAGGTCCGGCGGAACGCGCGCGGGCGGGCATCGGCTACGTCCCGCAGGGTCGCGAGATCTTCCCCTTCCTGACCGTGCAGGAAAACATGGAGACTGCGCTCGCCGCCGCGCCGCGCGGTTCCGGCGTGCCCGGCGACATCTTCGACCTGTTCCCAATCCTGCGGCAGTTCCTTCGACGCCGCGGCGGCGACCTGTCCGGCGGGCAGCAGCAACAACTCGCCCTCGCACGCGCGCTGTGTGCCAGGCCACGCCTGCTGATTCTTGATGAGCCGACCGAGGGCATCCAACCCTCCGTCATCAAGGACATTGCCCGCGTCATCCGCCACCTGTCGCGCGATCGCGGCATGGCGATCGTCCTCGTAGAGCAATACTACGACTTCGCCCGGGAGCTCGCCGATCTGATCACTGTGATGGTGCGCGGGGAGGTGGTGCTGCAAGGGCAGGCCGGCGAATTGTCGGAGGAAGCGGTGCGGCCGCTGTTGACGGTTTAGGCGACGTGCCCGAATTCGGGCGAGTGGTATGACGATGACGGCGATGGGCAGGAGGCCCCGAAGGCTGGCCGATAGTACGTCGTAGCGGACGGCGATGCGGCGGAACTTCTTAAGTTGATTGAAGAAGCGCTCGACGCAGTTGCGTTCCTTCCACGAGGCCTACTCCTGGATGTTCGGTCCCGGCATTTCGTGGTGTGGATTCCCCTTGAATTCATGCGGCTCTTTGGCCCATGAGCGGCAGATGAATTCATAGAGTGAGACGCCCTTCAGGGTGTTGAGTCGACGGGCATAGTTGTAGGCGTCTAGAAATAGGGCGAGGTGGCCGCGGCTGTCGCCTCGGGGACCGGCTGCGGGGCCGTGGCCTTGGCGGGCTCCTCCTGCTTGCAGCCGGGTAGCAGCGACGGCAGTGCCCGTTGTTACAGTGCGCAGCGCGGCTCGGCCAAGCCTTTGATGCCCAGGCCTTCAATGGCGAACAACCCGCCGGCATCCGGCACCGTGTCCTCGAAGCGCACGCTCTTCGAGATCGAAGTGACATACAGCACGTCGAGATCCGCGCCGCCAAACGCAACGCTGGTCGGGTAGCGCACCGGGAAATCGATGCGAGTCACGATCCGTCCGGCAGGATCGAAGCGCGCGATGGTGCCGGTACGGATCAATGCCGACCAAAGATAGCCTTCCGCATCTACGGTTGCACCATCCGGGGCTGTTCCCAATGCACTCAGATCGGCGAAGACGCGCTTGTTGCGCGGAGTCCCGGTATCCGTGTCGTAGTCGAAGGCCCAGATCGTCTGCCGCGTGCTGTCGGCGAAATAGAAGGTGCGGCCATCGGGGCTGAAGCAGGGACCGTTGGAGGTGGCGATGTCGTCGACGAGCAAAGTCGCACTGCCATTCGGTTCGAGGCGGAACAGCCCGCCGATAACGGCTTCGTTCTCCGCGCGATGCAGATGCATCGTCCCGGCGAGGAAGCGACCCTGCCGGTCGGTCTTGCCGTCATTCAGCCGGACATTCGTGTTGTGGAGGCCGAGGAGCGCAAAAGGAGCGGTCACGCCGGTAACGAAATCGTAGCGATGGAAACCATCCTGGAGGGACAGCATCGCACCACCGTCATGACACAGGGACATCGACCCGATTGGTGACGGCACGGCGAAGTCCCGCTGGTCGCCGGTGACTGGATCCAGCCGGCGAATGGCGCCGCCCAGCGAATCGATCCAGAACAACCGCTGCGTCTCGGCATCCCAGATCGGGCCCTCTCCGAGACGGTCCTTCGTGGTCCCGATCCGCGTGATTCGGATTGCGTTGGAAGTCATGGACTCACTCCAACCGCAGATTGATCGACCGGATGAGGGTGCCCCAGCTCTCGCGCTCGCTCACGATCATCGCGCGGAAGGCATCCGGTGCATTGCCCTCCAACTCCGCGCCCTGCGCCGCGAATTGCTGGACCAGCGCCTCGGCCTTCTGGGCGTGGTGGATGGCGTCGATCTGCCGGGCCAGGACCGGCTGCGGCACGCCCTTCGGCGCAAAGATCCCGTACCAGTAGGACATGGCAATGTTGCCATAGCCCTGTTCGGAAAGGGGCCGCACATTCGGCAGCATCGGCACCGCACGATCCGCCGTGATGCCCAGCGCCTTGATCCGCCCGGCGTTCACCATCTCCGCATGCGCGGGCACGCCGTCGAAGGCCAGCTTGATGTCACCGGCCATCAACAACTGCTGCATCCCCAGCGAGCCACGGTAAGAGACGTCGGACATCCTGATGCCGGTGACCTGCTTCATAAGCTCGCCGCAGAGATGTCCGATCGCTCCGGCATTGGCGCCATAGAGGATCGGCTGTGGCTGGGCATTCGCCCATTGGATCAACTCGGGAATCGTGTTCGCCGGCACGTCGTTGCTGACGTAGAGCACCATATGCGCGCGCATCGCCATGGTCATGGCCTCGAACTGTTCGAGGCGGACCGGCGGCGTCGCATAGAGATTCGGCAGCGTGGCGAAGGTGGAGGAGGAGGTAAGCAGGATCGTCTCACCATCCGGCCGCGCCTGCGCCACGTGCTGCGCCGCGATCACCGTGTTGGCACCGCTGCGGTTGTCCACCACCACGGGCTGCTCGAGGATGGGCTGCATGGCCGCCGCCAGGCGACGGGCCAGGATGTCCGGCTCGCTGCCGCCGTTGAACGGCACGACAATGCGCAGGGGCCGCCCCTGCGCCGAAGCGGAACGGGCGAGGCCCAGCACGAAGGGTGCCGCCAGCAGGCCGCGCCGACCAAGGTGGCGCTTTGCATCACGATCTTGAAGCATCGTCATCGTTTCCTCGTTGTCGTCTACTGCTTCAGTGGTTCTTTGCGGTGCCTCGGAAGGCGACCAGCGCGTCCAGCGCGCAGGCCCCCTTCTCCCGCACCAGGAAGGGATTGACCTCGACGCTCTCGATCTCGTCGTGATGCGCGGCGGCGAAGTGCGACAGGGCGCACAGCGCCTCGACCAGCGCCGGGCGATCGAGTGGTGGACCGCCGCGCCAGCCCTTCAGCAGCACCGCGCCGCGCGAGCCGTCGATCAACGCCTCGGCCCGCTGCGGCGTCAGCGGCGCGCTGGCGAAGGCAACGTCGCGGAACAGTTCCACCGCGACGCCGCCGAGGCCGAACATGACCATCGGCCCAAAGACCGGATCGCGCAGCGTACCGATGATCGTCTCGACACCGCCGCGCATCATCGGTGCGACCAATACGCCATCGAGCAGTGCGTCGAGCCGCGCCGTCCGCGCCCGCTGCATCAGCGTCGCGAAGCCCGCCGCCACGGCCGGGCCGTCCGCGACGTTCAGCAGGACGCCGCCGACCTCCGTCTTGTGTGGAATGTCTTCGGACAGGATCTTCATCACCACCGGGTAGCCAAGGCGGTCGGCGGCAGCGATCGCGGCCTCGACGGTCGCGCAGGCTTCCTCGGGCGGCACCGGCACGCCGGCCCTGGCGATCAGTGCCTTCGCCATCGCCTCGTTGGCGATCGCCATGCCGAGCGGCTCGGCCGGGGTGGCCACCGGCAGGGCTTCCGCTGCCTCCTGCAGGCGACGCAGCCGTGCGGCCCCTGCGACGGCGCGCACCGCGCGGGTCGGATCCTCGAAGACCGGAATCCCCTGCGCTTCAAGGCGCAGCCTGACCTCGTCGATATGCGTCATGACAGCGACGACAGTGCGGTCAGGCTGGTTGCGGCGGAGTGCGAGGAAGGCGCCTTCGATCTTCGGGAAGCGCCGCATGTCCCGGCCCAGATGCGCCAGGTAGAACAACAACGCACCGAGATCGGCGCCGCGCATCATCGATTGGCTGATCGTCTCGATGACATGCAGGCGCCCGGCAAGTTGCGCCGTCGTGTCGATCGGATTACGTCCGCCCGCCATGGGCTGCACGGCGTGAATCTCGGCCAATGCTTCCGACGATAGCACCGGCACGGTTAGGCCCGCATCGACACAGGCATCAGCCATCAACACGCCGATGCCGCCCGAGACGCTGATCATGCCGGCGCTTTCGAGCGGCGGCAGCGGCGCGATGGAACAGACATAGGCGACGTCGAGCATCTCCTCGATCGAGGACACGCGCAGTGCACCGCATTCGCGGAAGACCGTGTCGATGACGCGGTCCTCGCCGGCGAGCGAGCCGGTATGCGTCGCCGCGGCCGCCGCGCCGACCTCGCTGCTGCCGACCTTCATGATGATGACCGGCTTGCGTGCGGCAGCGGCCTTCAGCAGCGCACGGCGCAGCCGATCGCCATTGCCGCAGCCCTCCAGCGAAGCGCAAATGACGCGCGTGCCGGGATCCTCGACTAGGTAGTCGATTGCCTCCGACACATCGATGTCCACCTCGTTGCCGGTAGCGATCGCGCGGCTGATGCCGATGCCACGAAAGCCCGCGACGGCGTAGATGTGCGAACCGTAGGCGCCGGATTGTGTTGCCACACCGACGATGCCGGGCGGCGGCTTGGCCGTTGCAAGCAGGCTCGAGAAGGTGCCGAAAAATCCATCCGGCGGGCTGATGCTGCCGAGGCAGTTTGGCCCGGTCAGGCGGATGCCATACGCACGCGCCTGTTCTGCAAGGCGCGCCTGCATCGCGACGCCCTCGCCACCTTCCTCCGCGAAGCCGGAAGAGAGCACCTGCACGTGCTTCACGCCCTTCGCCGCGCAATCGTCGATCGCCTGCGCGACGCGTGAGGCGGGCAGCAGGATCAGCGCGCTGTCGGGTGTCTCCGGCAGTTCGGCGACGCTGCGCCAGGCGGGCAACCCCTGCACCTCCGCCGCACTGACATTAATCGGGTAGATGCGGCCCTGATAGCCGAGTTCCTTCAGGTGCAGCAGCGTGCGGCCGCCGAGCTTCTCCGGATCGCCCGAAGCGCCGACCACGGCCACCGAGCGCGGCCTGAACATCTTCTCGAGCGGATGCATGGAATGCCCCTCAGGCCGCGTCGGCGAGCAGGCGCTGCGCCTGGAAGCTGCGGTCGCCGTACTCGAACTCCGCCATCATGATCCGCCGCGCGAGGCGGATCGCCTGAAGCCCCTCGGTCATGCCCATCCCGCCATGACACTGGATTGTGGATTGCGCGATGAAGCGCCCGGCCTCGCCGAGGCGCAGCTTGGCGAAGGCGATATCGCGCCAGGCATCCGGGGCACCCGCCGTGGTGCTCCGCAGCGCCTGCGCCACCAGGCCGCGCAGGTTCTCGTATTCGACATACATTTCCGCCACGCGGTGGCGCAGCGCCTGATGCGTCGCCAGCGGAACGCCGAACTGCACGCGGTTCAGCAGGTATTCGATCGTCTGCTCCAACAACGCGCCGGCGGCCGAGACGGCCTCGATGCAAGTCAACAGGGCGCCGATGTCGCGGGCCTCGATGGCACGCTGCACGACCCCTTCGTCGTGCGCGAGGATCCAGGATGGATCGACTGCGACGCCCGTGAAACGCCAATCCGCGGAAGGCCGCCCATCGATGCGCTGGTAGCGCGTGACAGCAACACCTGCGACCTCGGTGGAGACCAGGAGCAGCGCGTCCCCGACAACAAGCAGCGCATGCGTCGGGTCAGGCGGCGTCTCGATGCCGACGGCCGCGCCGGCCAGCCTTCCATCGGCCAGCTGCAGCACGTCGGCATCGTCATCGCGGACGGCATCGGCCGGTATCAGCGCAATACGGAACCGGCCTTCGGCCAAGGCGGCCAGGATTTCCGGATGGCCCGCCAGAAGCATCGGCAGCACGCCGCAGGAGGCCGCGATCGGCAGCGGCAATCCGCCGCGCCCGGCACCACCGACCAACGCCGCGAGGTCGGACAGATCGCCGCCCGCACCGCCGGATTCCTCAGGGATAGCAGTCGTCATCCAGCCGAGTGCAGTGATGGCATCCCAGTGCCGTCGCAGGCAGGCGGCCTGCTCTGCCGTATCGGACAACAGTGCCAGTTCGCCATCGGCTTCGAGACCGATGCTGCGGGCCTGGTCGAAGGCGTCGCCGCCGATGATGGGCTTGGCTGTGAAGGGCATGGCGTCAGGACCCGAAAAGCTGCTTGGCGATGACATTCTTCTGCACTTCGCTGCTGCCGCCGTAGATCGTGCGGACGCGCCCGTACATGTAGTTCTGCACCCATTCGATGCCGGGTGCTTCGGCATTCGGGCCGGCAGCGTCGGTCGGGCGGAAGCGCGGGGCGAGGCGTTCGCCGACCGCGTCCAGCGCAATCTCCCCGACATGCTGCGAGGTCACGCTGGTGGACAGCTTCAGCACCGAAGGCAGCAGGCCGAGCGAGCGACCTTCCATCGTTGCCGCGATCGCCTCCTGCCCCAGGGCCTGCGCGCCGCGCAACTCGGCCTCGGCCATCAGCAAGCGTTCCTCGAGCATGCTGCGCTTCAGTGCATGACGCGGCCCTGACAGTTCCTGCGCAAGCAGCGCGCGCGTGCGCTCCAGGTTCTTCATAGCGGGTGCGACATTGGCACCGCCAAGTCGCTCACGCTCCAGCAGGAACTTGCCGTAGGTCCAGCCTTGCCCTTCCTCTCCGACACGATTCGCAACCGGCACGCGGACGTTGTCGAGGAAGACCTCGTTCACATGGTGCCAGCCATCGATGGTGCGGATCGGGCGGATGCTGATGCCAGGCGAGTTCAGCGGGATCAGGACCAGGCTGATGCCCTGCTGCTTCTTCACCTCCTTCGAGGTGCGGACCAGCGTGTACATCCAGTCCGCTTCATGCGCATGGGACGTCCAGGTCTTCTGGCCTTCCACGACGTACTCATCGCCCTCACGCCGCGCCACCGTGCGCAGCGAGGCGAGGTCGGACCCCGCACCCGGCTCCGAATAGCCTTGGCACCACCAGTCTTCCCCATTGAGCATGCCGGGAAGGAAGCGGCGCTTCTGCTCATCCGACCCGTACTCGATGATGACCGGGCCGAGATGCCGCAGCCCGTGATGGTATTGCGGCGGACAGTCACATTCCGCCATCACCTCGTCGAAGATGTGACGCTGCTTCAGATCCCAGCCGGTGCCGCCATGTTCCTTCGGCCAGCCTGGCGCGCCCCAGCCATGCTCGAAGAGGATCTTCTGCCAGGGATACCAGACCTTGCGCGACAGCTTCCGGTAGGTCGCCACGACGGCGCGGATCTCGGGTGGGCAGCGGGTCGTCGCGAAATCGCGGACTTCCTCGCGGAAGGCGTCGTAGTCGATGGTGGCGGTCATGGTGCTCAACGTCCCTTGAAGACCGGCTTGCGCTTCTCGAGCTGCGCGGTGCGGGCTTCCTTCGCGTCCTCGGTCTTGGAGAGCTCGTAGGTGAAGTTCTGCTCGAAGCGATAGGCGTCCTTGGGCGGCATCAGTTCGACCATGTTGCAGCTCGTCTTCGCGTATTTGATCCCGAGCGGGCTCTTCTCCGCGATCCGCGCAGCCATCTGCATCGCGGACGGCAGCAGTTCATCGGGCGACCAGACGGAATCCAGCACACCGAGGCGATACAGTTCCGATGCCGGCAGCTTGTCACCTGTGAACATCAGGCGGCGGGCGAAGGATCGGGTAAAGAACTCATTCGCCATCGCCGCGCCACCGGCGAGACCGACATCGATCTCGGGCATGGAGAAATACGCGGTGTCGGATGCCATCATGATGTCGCAGGCAGTCATCAGTCCGAAGCCGGCACCAAGTGCTGCGCCGTTCACCGCTGCGATGACGGGCCGGGCACATTCGCGGATGGCGTTGTTGGTCTCGCGGGTGATGCGGTTGTGGTGCCAGTAGGCGCCAGGAATCGTCGGATCAGGCCGCTGCTTGAGATCGGCACCGGCCGAGAAGATCTTCCCCTGCCCGGTCAGCACCAACACGCGGATGTCGTCGCGGTCATTGGCCAGGTCGAAGATCTGGATGATGCGGTCGCGCACCTCGGCATTCACTGCGTTGACCGGTGGGCGGTTCAGCGTGACGAGGCCGATGTGATCGGTGACCTCGAGCGTGACGACATCGGACGACATGGCGGTGCTCTTTCCCTGCATGCTGATTCAGCCGGCCTGGATGCCGGCGCGGCGAATCACTTCGCCCCATTTCGCGGATTCGTTGCGCAGCATGGCCCCGAGCTCCTCGGGCGTGCTGGAAACGGGCGGGCTTGATCCCGCATTCTGCATGCGCGTCTTCAGCTCCGGATCCGCGAGAACCTGGACCAGGGCTTGGTTCAGCCGCCGGATGATCGGGCCGGGCGTGCCGGCGCGCACGCAGATGTAGTTGATGACGCCGACCTCGAAGCCCGGAATGGTCTCGCCGATGGTAGGCACGTCCGGCAGCTCGGGCTGTCGGTCGGCGCTCGTCACCGCGATCGCGCGCAGATGCCCCGACTGCAGCAGCGGCACCATCGGGCCGTAGGAATCGATCGACATCGTCACGCGCCCCGCTGCCACATCCTGCAAGGCGGGGCCGGTTCCGCGATACGGCACATGCGACATGCGAATGCCCGCCTCCATGCACAGCAACTCGCCGGCAAGATGACTGCCGGCGCCGATGCCGGAGCTGGCGAAGCTGAGCTCGCCCGGGTGCGCCTTGGCCAACGCGATGACGTCGGCTACGCTGCGCGCCGACACGTCGCGATGCACGGCCATGACATAGGCGCCACGCGTCAGCAGGCTGACCGGCGCAAAATCCCGATCTGGGTCATAGGGGAGCGACGCCATGAGGTGGCGGTTGGTGATCAATGGCCCCGGCGTTCCATACAGCAGGGTGTAGCCATCCGCCGGCGCCTGGGCGACGGCGGTGGTGCCGATCGTCCCGCCGGCGCCGCCGCGATTCTCGACAACGACCGCCTGGCCGAGCACGGTGCCAAGCGGTTCGGCCACCAGGCGCGCCGACAGATCGGCCCCGCCGCCGGGCACGAAGGGAACGATCATGCGGATGGGCCGCGTCGGATAGGATTGGGCGACAGCCTGGCGCCTGCCCGCGGTAAGCCCGAAGGCGCCGCCCAGAAGCACGCGCCGCGTCGTCCCGCCGCATCTGTCCAGCCTGGTCGTCATGTCGCGCTTCCCTTCCCGCGCCGTCCGGTTCGTCAGCGCACGGCTGATCGACCGGTCAGTCATGTTGGGACTTTGACGCCACCGGACTGATCCGGCAAGAGCCATGAGGCTCTGAATAATCATGGCTGACCTTGGATGCTTGCAGCTGTCCCTGTCCGGACGTAGCGTTATCTCAATTGACCGAACGGTCAGGATCCGCACCATGAACGGGGCGGACCGAGGAGAGGAGATCGCCCATGTTCCGCAGCACCCGCCGCTGGCTGCTTGGCCTCGTCGCACTTCCCTGGACGGCTGCCTTGGCCCCCGCGCAGACCTTGACGATGGGCGTCGGCGCGCCGGTCTCCTCGCTCGATCCGCATTATCATCTGCTGCGTTCGAACAATGAGGTGGGGCAGATGCTGTTCGACAGCCTGCTGACCACCGATTCCCGGGCGGCGCTGCGCCCTGGCCTCGCCGAGAGCTGGCGCGCCGTGAGCGACACTGTGTGGGAATTCACACTGCGCGAGAATGTCCGCTTCCATGACGGCACGCCGCTGACTGCCGATGACATCGCCTATACCTTCGAGCGCATTCCGCAGATGCGGGGTCCCGGGGCGTCTTTTTCGACGATGATCCGCCCGGTGCAGCGCCTTGAGATCGTCGATGCGCGCACGCTGCGCATGCACACGGCGGAACCGGCGCCGCTGCTGCCGACCTATCTCTCGCAGGTGATGATCGTCAGCCGTCGCCTGCATGCCGAAGCCACCACCAGCGACTTCAACAGCGGCAAATCCGCCATCGGCACCGGCCCCTTCCGCCTGGTCTCGCACGCAACGGGCGATCGCATCGTCATGGAGCGCAACGACCAGTATTGGGGCGCGAAGCCGCATTGGGCCAGCGTCACCTATCGCATGATTACCAATGACGCGGCGCGGACCGCTGCGCTCCTGTCCGGCGATGTGGACATCATCGACCAGATCTCGACCAGCGACCTTGAACGGCTGCGACGCGACAACCGCTTCCGTGTCGCGGAGGCGACCAGCCTGCGCGTCATGTACATCACGCTGGACGGCACGCGGCAGCCGCCGGTGCCGTTGCTGACGGCGGCGGGCGACCGCAATCCGCTCGCTGATCCGCGGGTGCGCCGGGCGCTGGACATGGCGATCGACCGTCGCCAGCTGGTCGATCGCGTGATGGAAGGTGCAGCCCTCGCCACCACGCAGTTCATGCCGCCCGATACCTACAGCTTCATCCCGGACCGCCCCGTGCCCGCGCCGGACGCCGCGGCAGCACGCCGCCTGCTGGCGGAAGCCGGCTATCCGCAGGGCTTCCAACTGACGCTCATGGGCTCGAACGACCGCTACATGAACGATGCACGCGTGGTGCAGGCGATCGGCCAGATGTGGACGCGCATCGGCGTGCGCACGACGGTCGAGGCGCAGCCCTATGCCACCTTCATCGGTCGTGCGACGCGGCGTGAGGCACCGGCGGCCCTACTCACCTGGGGCAATTCCACGGGCGAGGTTTCCGTGCTGCTGAACTCCGTGCTGCGCACGCCGAACCGCGATCGTGGCCACGGTGCGGCCAATCGGCTGCTCTATTCCAACCCGGCCATGGACGACCTCGTGGCCGCGGCAGAGACTGAGATGGACGATGCGAAGCGCGAGGACCTGCTGCGTCGCGCAAGCGCCATTGCGCTAGACGATCGGATGCTGGTACCGCTCTACCTGCAGAACGCGCTGTGGGCGATGCGCAGCGGCCTCACCTACGAGGCGCGGATGGATGAGCGCAACGACCCCGCGGCGGTGCGACCCGCCGCGCGGTAATACGCCTCAGATGTTGGTCGTGGTGACGCCGCCATCCACGGCCAGCACCTGTCCGGTGACGAAGCTCGCCTGGTCGGTAGCGAGGAAGCAGATCGCCTTGGCGATGTCGTCCACTGTGCCGAGCCGGCCGAGCGGCGTGCGCGCGATGCGCCGCTGATCCTTCTCCACCGTGCGATGTTTGGCCGTGCCTTCCGTCGGCACGGCCGAGGGGGCGACGGCGTTCACACGGATGCCGCGCGCCCCGAGATCGGCCGCTGCGGCGCGGGTGATGCCCATCACGCCGGCCTTGATGCCGCTGTAGACGATGGAGGAGGGCGTCGAACGCAGCCCGGCGGTGGAGGCGACATTGATGATCGATCCGCCGCGCGCTGCGTCCATCGCCTCGGCGGCGGCCTGGATGCCCCAGATCACCGATTTGAAGCCGACCTCGACCATACGGTCCACGGTTTCGGGTGCGATGTCCGGCACCGCCTGGTAGCGCACCCAGGCGGCATTGTTCACCAGGATGTCCAGCCGGCCGGTGCGCTCGGCGAGGCCCAGCACGGCGGCACGCATGCCGTCGCGCGTGCCGACGTTCTGCGCGATGCCGATGGCCTTGCCGCCGGCGGCCTCGATCGCGGCGACCGTCGCTTCGACGAACTCCGGCTTGAGGTCATTCACGCCGACCACCGCGCCCATCGCCGCCATGCGCAGCGCCGTGGCGCGGCCGATGCCATTGCCCGCACCGGTGATCAGCGCGACGCGCCCGGTCAGCGCCAGGTCCTGCATGTCCATGATTTCCCCCGTCACTTTGTGTCGGCCACGATCAGCGCATCCAGCGCAACCGCGCCCTCACCCGCCGCACGAACCAGCAGCGGGTTGATGTCGATCTCGGCGATGTCCGCGGCGTGCTGGGCGGCGAAGCGCGACAGCGCCGCGATGGCCGCGGCGGTGGCCACCAGATCCGCCTTGGGTCGCCCCCGTGCGCCGTCGAGGACCGGGAAGGCCTTGAGGCTGCGCAGCATCGTCATCG
This sequence comes from Roseomonas sp. CAU 1739, assembly GCF_039839775.1. Classification (NCBI taxonomy): domain Bacteria; kingdom Pseudomonadati; phylum Pseudomonadota; class Alphaproteobacteria; order Acetobacterales; family Roseomonadaceae; genus Roseomonas; species Roseomonas sp. CAU 1739. The sequence continues at coordinate 7,796 of NZ_JBDOQQ010000016.1, read as the reverse complement.
CCTCGGCCTCGTCCACCGGGGCGGGGCGCATGGCGACATCCTGGATCACCTCGGCGAAGATTCCGCCCAGGCCGACCAGCACGACGGGGCCGAAGACCGGGTCGCGCTTGGCGCCGAGGATCATCTCCGTCCCGCCCCGCACCATCGGGGAAACGAGCACGCCATCGATGCGCGCCCGCGGTGCGGCTGCGCGCACGCGGGCCAGCATGGCGTCATGCGCCGCCGCGACGGCTTCCACATCGCCCACGCCGAGCACCACGCCGCCGACCTCCGTCTTGTGCGGCAGGTCGGGCGAGACGATTTTCAGCACCACCGGGAAGCCCATGGCGGCTGCCGCTTCGGAGGCTTCGGCGGCGCTGGCGACGACGCGTTCCGGCAGCACCGGCACGCCGGCGGCGGCCAGGATGCGCTTCGCTCCGGCTTCGGTGCGCAGGGCCTCGGCATCGAGCGGCGGCGCGGGTGGCAGCGCCGGAGGCAACGGCGGCAGTGACCGCGCGGCGGCCAGCTCGCACAGCCCGGCCAGCGTCTGCGTCGATGGCCCGACGCCATCAACCACCGGAAATCCCATGGCGGTCAGTTCCGCCACGGCATCCGCCGGGCCGTGCACGGCAAGCATCACCACCTTGTCCGGATGCTTTTCCCGCACCGCGCGCAGCGTCGGCATGTACACGCCGCGCAGACGCGGCAGGTAGAGCGAGGCGGACATCAGCACCAGCAGCGCGTCGCAGGCATCGTCCTCAAGCAGCGCGGCGAGGATCGTCTCCAGGATTTCCGGCCGGCTCGACATCTGCGCCGTCGCATCCACCGGATTGCGCGGCGAGGCGTAAGGCACGACATCGAGGATACGCCGCTGCGTCGCCTCCGACGGCGAGGGCAGCGACAGCCCGGCGGAAGACGCCGCATCGGCCAGCAGGACGCCGAAGCCGCCCGAGGCCGTCAGCAGCATGGTGCGCCGACCCTCCGGCAGCCGGTCACCCAGCACGGCCGCCGCATGGCCGAGGTCGAGAAGTTGCTCCACGCTGTAGACACGCACCGCGCCGGCGCGGCGGAACACAGCGTCAAACACCGCATTCGATCCGGCGAGCGCGCCGGTATGCGAGGCGGCCGCCGCCTGACCTGCTTCCGACGCGCCGATCTTCAGCACGATCACCGGCTTGCCGGCTTCGCGCGCCATCTCCAGCGCACCGGTCAGCCGCGCGGCATCGCGGCAGGTTTCCAGCACGCAGAGGATCACCTTCGTCGCATCGTCGCGCGCGAGGAATGCGATCGCATCCGCGATGTCGACGTCGCATTCGTTGCCGGTGGTGATGAAGCGGCTGGCGCCGATGCCGCGTTCACGCGCGAGCAGCGCCGTGTAGCTGCCGATGTTGCCGCTCTGCGACGCGATGCCGAGCGGCCCGACCGGCGGCAATCCGTTTTCCAGCACGACGGAGAAGGTGGCGATGCTGCGCTCGGCGACGGAGGCCGCACCAAGGCAGTTCGGCCCCAGGACGCGCATGCCACTGCGCTGCGCCGTCGCGCGCAGGCGGTCCTGCATGGCAAGGCCGGCCTCGCCCAGTTCGGCGAAGCCCGAGGAGAAGATCACCGCTGCCTTCACACCCTTCGACGCGCAGGCATCGAGTGCCGCGTTCGCGGCCTCGGCAGCGACGGAGATGATGGCGAGGTCCGGCGCCTCGGGCAGCGCCTCGACGGAGGGGAAGGCCGGCAGGCCCTGGACTTCCGTCGCGCGAGGATTGACCGGGTAGATGGCGCCCGGGAAGCCGAAGCGGCGGAGCAACTCCACCGGCCGCCCGCCGATCTTCGTCGCGTCCTGTGACGCGCCGATGATGGCAATCGACCGAGGGGCGAAGATGGCTTCGAGCCCGGCCCCGAGCGCCGCCACGGTCAGCGGCCCTTGAAGCTGGGCTTACGCTTCTCGACGAAGGCCGTGCGGGCCTCCTTCGCATCCTCGGTGCGCGACAGGGCGACGGTGAAGTTCTGCTCGAAGCGGTAGGCGTCGCGCTGCGGCATCAGATCCACCATGTTGGCGGATGTCTTGGCGTAGTTGATCGCAAGCGGGCTCTTGTTCGCGATGTTTTCCGCATAGCGCATCGCCTCGGCCAGCAGTTCCTCGGGCTTCGTGGCCTTCTCGATGATGCCGCGGCGATACAGTTCGGCGCCGGTCAGCCGCCAGCCCGTGTACATCATGGTGCGCATCGCCGAACGGCCGAAGATGGTGCGCAGCATCGCGCCGCCGCCGGCCAGGCCGACATCGATTTCGGGCATGCCGAAGACGGCATCCTCGGCGGCGAGGTAAATGTCGCAGGCTGCCATCAGTCCCAACCCAGCGCCGAGCGCCGCGCCGTTCACCGCTGCGATCACCGGCTTGGCACATTCGCGGATCGCGTTGCCGGTCTCGCGCGTCACGCGGTTATGGGCGTGGAAGGCGCCGGTCTTGGTCGGGTCGGGCCGGTCCTTGAGGTCGGCACCGGCGCAGAAGGCCTTGCCCGCGCCGGTGAGCACCGCCACGCGGATGTCGTCGCGTTCCGAGACGGCGTCGAAGGCCTCGATCACCGCGTCGCGCATCGCGCGGTTCAGCGCGTTGACCGGGGGACGGTTCAACGTGACCAGGGCGATGTGGTCGGAGACCTCAAGCTTGACGATGTCCTCGGCCATGAACGGTTCCTTCCCCTTGGTTGCAGCCGGCCGCCTGCATATGCTGACCGGCCGGTCAGTCAATTCATACAGCGGCCCCGTTGGCAGTGCAACCGCCCGGCCGGCGCCTAGGCCAAGCTGCGTGCGCATGCGTTCACGCCGCCTGCTCTAACTTATTGTTTTGCGGTCATCTTTACGCGTTCAGATGATTCCATCCGCATGCGATCTGCTTTAGCGCGCCTTGAGGCCATTGAAGATCAGGTCGAAATAGGAATCGGCGATCTGCGCCGGCGTCATGCCCTTGTCCGGCCTGTACCAGCGGTGCATCCAGTTCAGCGTGGAGAGCACCAGCCGGCCGGTCAACGGAACGTCGACCGGCCGGAAATCGCCGGCATCGACGGCGTCCTGGATCAGCCTGCGGATCAGGCCTTCGTAGCGGTCGCGCCACATCACGCGTTCCTTGTGGCGGCGCAATTCCGGGTCGCTCCAGAAAGCGGCGGTCGAGGCGATCCAGTTCGAGCGGTAGCGCTGGAAGTAGTCGCCGGTCGCGGTCATGAAGGCGCGCACCCGGTCGGGCGGCGATCCACCTTCCGGCAGCCGATCCTGGACGAATTCGAACAGCCGTTGCGTCGAACCCAGCGCGATGCGGGCGTAAATCTCGTCCTTGTCGGTGAAGTGATGGTACAGCAGCGACTTCGAGATGCCGCAGGCCTCGGCGATGTCGCGCATCGAGGTCCCGTCATAGCCATTGGTCGCGAAGAGCCGGGCTGATTCCGCTAGGATCTGGAGCATGCGATCGGAGGTGTCGGTCGCCTCCCCCGTCACCGCCTTCACTGCCGCACGCGCCATCGAATACCTCCATCCTCCGACCGAGCGGTCAGCGGGGGGCAGTGTCGCACAGGGCAAACCACCGCGCCAACAGGCGTCATTCCAGCGTCAGCCCGACTCGCCGGATGATGGCCCCCCAGATATCCTTCTCCTCGCCGATCATGGCGCTGAACGCCTCGGGGCTGTTGGTCTCGATGACCCCGCCGTCATGGACCAGGCTCTGCCACGGCGCGACATCCTGCATGGTCGCGATCGTCGCGGCATTCAGCCGGGCGAGGGCCGGCGCGGGGATACCGGCCGGTGAGAACAGCCCGTACCAGTGCTGCCGGCCGAGGTCGCTGATCCCGGCCTCGGCGAAGGTCGGCGTCTGGGGCAGCGCGCCGACGCGAGTGTCGCCCGTCACGGCGATCACCTTCACGCGGCGTTCCGCGGCCAGGCTGAGCCAGGCCGGAATGCCGTCGATCGCGAGCGGGAGGTCATTGCGGATCAGCCCCTGCTGCATCATGCCGGTACCGCGAAAGGGCACGTCGACCAGGCTGATGCCGGCGGCGATCTGCAGCGCCTCCCCGGTCAGGTGGGTGGAGTTGCCGCGGCCGGTGATGCCGTAGTGCATCGGGTTCGTGGCCGCCTTCGCCAGCGCGACGACGCCTGCCATGTCGTCCGCCGCCAGATCGGGACTGCCATAGAGCGCGAGCCGCGTGCGGATCAGCAGCGAGATGGGCTGGAACTTCGCGATGTCGTAGGGCAGGCGGCGGAACAGGAAGGGGTTGGTCAGGAAGGTGGTGGAGGTCCCCATGAACAAGGTCAGCCCATCCGCCGGCGCGCTGGCGACGAATTCCGCCCCGATGATGGTCGTGGCACCCCCGCGATTATCCACCACGACCGGGCTGTCGAGACGCGCGGCGAGGCCCTGCGCGAATTGCCGGGCAAACAGGTCGGGCCCGCTGCCGGCGCTGTAAGGGACCACCAGGCGGATCGGCCGGGCCTGCGCCAGGGTCGGGCGGCCGGCGACCAGCGCCACGGCCGCGCCTAGGGCAGCACGACGATGCATGCGGAACGCCATGACGATTCCTCCATCTTGATTGGACGGGCGGTATCTAGAAGGTGACCGACCGGTCGGTCAATCGCTGGATACCGCTTCCACGAGGAAGTCGAGGAACACCCTCGTCTTGGCCGGCAGCAAGCTGGCCTGCCGAAACACTGCATAGATGCCGAGGTCGAATCCCGTATTGGTGACGCGCAACCGCGGCAGCAGCCGCGCCAGCCGGCCCGAGGCGAGATCCGCGCGGACGGTGTAGTCGTCGAGCAGCGCAATGCCATGGCCGGCCAGCGCCATGTCCCGCAGCACCTCGCCATTGTTGGTGGCGAAATGCGAGGCGATGGTGAGTTCTTCCAGCACGCCCTGGTCGAGGAAGCGCCAAACCACGTCGTCCGGCCCCTGCCAGTAGGTCAGGCAATGTTGCGCCCGCAGGTCGCGCGGCACCGCGACCTGCGGCATGCGGGCCAGATAGTCCGGACTTGCGACAAGCATCCGCTCGCAGCGGAGCAGCCGCCGCTGCATCAATTGCGCATCGGGGGAAGGGCTCAACCGCAGGTCGATATCCACCTCGTCCTCGGCCATGCGGGCTGCATGCTCGGTCAGGCGCAGTTCGACACGCAGTTCAGGGTAGCGGGCCTGGAAGGCAGGAATCAGGGGTGCAACGACGCGCATGCCGAACATCAGCCGTGAATGCACGCGCAGCGTACCGCGCGGCGTGGCCTGCAGCGCTGCCGCCGCGGCCTCGGCCTCGGCGATGTCCTGCAGGATCGGTTCCAGCCGCGCGAGGTATTCGCGCCCGGCATCCGTCAGGCTGAGCGCCCGGCTGGTGCGGTTCAGGAGTTGCACGTTCAGGCTGGCTTCGAGGGCTGCGACCTGGCGCGAGACCGACGCCGGGGACAGGCCGGCCCGGCGCCCCGCGGCGGAAAAGCTGCCTTCCCGCACCGCGCTCGCAAAGAGCTCCATGGCCTGCAGCCGCCGCATCCGTCACCTTTACGAAAAACGCACAGATACTGTGAGAAGATACCGGATTGTTGCGGTGGATGGCGAGGTCTTACTCTCGGCTCAAAGCGAGGGAATGGACTCCATGGAATTCGGCATTTTCATGCTGATGCAGCAGCGCGGCTATCATCAGACCTCGGACCAGGTGCTGCGCGCGGCGGTCGAACAGACCGTTGCCGCCGATCAGGCCGGCTTCGACACCGCCTGGTATGCCGAACACCATTTCTCGAATTACGGGCTCTGCCCCTCGCCGCTGATGATGGTCTCGCATGTGGCGGGGCTGACGAAGCGCATCCGGCTCGGCAGCGCGGTCTGCGTGCTGCCCATGTACCATCCGGCGCGCCTGCTGGCCGAGGCCGGCTTCTGCGACGCAATTTCCAATGGTCGGCTCGAACTGGGCATCGGCTCCGGCTACCAGAACTACGAATTCGAACGCTTCGGCGTGAAGATCGAGGATGCGCCGGCAATCTTCCACGAATTCCTCGAGGTGCTGAAGAAGGGGATGACGCAGAAGGGCTTCACTTATGAAGGCCAGCATCTGCGCTTCCCGTTGTCCTCGATCAGTATGCGCGCGGTGCAGAAGCCGATGCCGCCCATCTGGATCGCCACCGGCAATCCGGAGACGCAGGCGCTCGCGGTCCGCGAGGGCCATTCCCTGTTCGTCACTGCGCTGTTGAATGGCGCGGACCGCTTGCGGCAGATGCGCGATGGCCTTGCCGCCATCGCAGCGAAGGAAGGGCGCGACATCGACGACACGCGCGTCGGCTTGCTGCGCTGCGCCTTCGCGAGTGACAACGATGCCGAGATCACGAGCTACCTTGAGAATGCCCGCTACCAGCGCCGCATATCGGAAGCGCTGAAGTTTCGCCGCGCCCATTCCGATGACGGCTTCCTGGTGCGCGAGGAAGCGAGCCCCAACGACATCCCCTTCGACCAGATGCGCGCCAACCTGCCGGTGGGCAGCGTGGACCAGGTGATCGAACGCATGGTCGAGGAGATCCGCATCCTCAAGCCGAAGCACGTCGCAATCCAGGTACAACCCGGCGACTTCGACGCGCGGGCGACGCTGCGGCAGATCGAGCTCTGGGGCAATCGGATCATCCCCGCCATTCGCAAGGAACTCGGTGTGCGGGGCCCCGCCTCGTCGATCGCCGCAGAATAGGAGCACGCTGATCCACGTTCACAGTCGAGCAGAATGATCTGGCTACGGCCAAAATGGAGATTCGCTGAGGCGAGATTGCGCAGGTTCTTTTGGCAGCACTGGTGGTTGTAGCGGGCGATGAAGGCTTCGACCGGCGATTCCGAGACGCCGGGCAGACGTTAGCTCTCCAGCAGGATGCGATTCTTCAACGTCTGGCGCCATTGTTCGATCTTGCCTTGGGTCTGCGGATGTCAGTGCGCACCGCGGACGTGATCCATGGCGCTGTCGGCCAGCCACTGCTCGAGCTCGCCGGCGACGTAGCTGGGCCAGGCCTGCGGCCCCAATCACGCTCCGCCTGCTTCACCCACTCGTTCAGCTTCAGGTTGGTGCAGCCGATCTTGGCCGCGATAGACAGGATCATCGCCCATCGCGATGGGTACTGGGTCTCATGCTCCAACACCATCCGCACCGCAGGTTCGCAAACTTCAGCCTGCTAGATGTTTAGAGCCCGTCCAAGAAGAAGTTGAATCCGTTGAATCGGATGTGATTCGCTATCCCTGTGTTCGATTCGCGGGGGCGGGATGACATGGACAGCGGAACATCGACGAGCGGCGGACCGGCGCGGGCTGCGCGACCCCTCTGACCTGACGGATGCCGAATGGGTGTTGGCGGCGCCGCTGATCGGCCCAGCGAAGCGCGGTGGCAGGCGGCGTAGCGTGGATGTGCGCGAGGTGCTGAACGCGGTTTTCTATGTGCTCTCGGCGGGCTGCCAGTGGCAGGCGCTGCCCAAGGACTTGCCGCCAAAGAGCACGGCGTGGGGTAATACCAACTTCCGTAGCCTTTGACTCACGAGGGGGATTCCCCGACGCGACCGCGATGTGATTCAAACTGGTGAGCATCGGAGGCTCACCATGGCGCGCGCTATCGCCCTGCGTTCCGACTTCAGCGCTGCCGAGCTTCGTCGCCTTGCGCGGCGGAGCAAGGATGCGGCGCAAGCTCGCCGCCTGCTGGCGCTGGCGGCGATTTATGACGGTGGCACGCGCTCGGAGGCGGCGCGCCTAGGCAACGTCACCTTGCAGATCGTCAGGGACTGGGCGGTGCGGTTCAACGGCGAGGGGCCCGAGGGCCTGATCGACCGCAAGGCGCCCGGCCCGA
>NZ_JBDOQQ010000015.1:0-169037 GCF_039839775.1 Roseomonas sp. CAU 1739 | reverse complement strand
CGCGCCCACGCCGCGTCATCCAGGATCAACCGATCCAGCACGCCCATCCGCCGCCTCCAAAAGGCAGCTTTGAATCATGCTTCCATCAGCCAGGGAATCCCTAGAGTCCACATGACCTAGGGCCACAGCTACCGCCCGGCAGTGGGCAGCGTGGCGAAGCAGAAGCCCCGCGCCTGCAGGCCGCCGATCACCTCGTCCAGCACATTGGCGTAGGGATCGCGACGCGAACGGATGCCCCAGTGCATCACCAGCACCTCCCCGTCGCGCACCGTGCGCAGGGCGCGATCGGCCAGCGCGCGGTTGGGGCTGGTCTCGGACGACAACTCGTCGCCGAGGAAGCCATGGGCGGTCCAACCCTGGTGGCGCAGCCCACAGGCCTCGGCCATGCGGATCGCGCCGGGCGTGGTGATGCCGCCCGGCGCGCGCCACAGCGGCAGCACCACCGCGCCAGGAGCGATCGCACGCAGGCGCTCGATCGGCTGGGCCAGTTCGCGGCACATCGCCGGCTGGTCAAGCACCGTTTCCCCTTCCCGCGTGCGGGAGACATAGCGGGTGCGACCGGGACCGGCATCGCCACGGAAATACCAGTGGCGGTCGGTATGGCTGGCGAAGACATGGCCCTCGGCGACGCGGGCGCGCCAGAAGGCGGCCCAGCCGGGGTCAAGGCTGCGCTGGCCGGTGAAGGTCGGCTCCTGCGCGACGAACAGCGTGGCGCGGACGTTGCGGCGCTTGAGGATCGCGGCGATCTGCTCCGCCTCACGCCCCCAACCGGTGTCGATCGTCAGGTAGAGCGTCCCGGCCGGGCAGGATGGCGTGGCCGCAGGTTGCGCCGCCGCCGGCAGGACGGTCACCAGTGCCAGAAGGACGGCGAGGCGAACCAGCCTAGGATTCCGCACGGCGCGGCTGCACGAAGATGCCGTGCGGGCTGCGACCGACCCGGATCGTCTCGAACTCCCCGGTGGCCGGGTCGACGCGCGCGATCCGTCCGGCCCAGCGCAGCGTCACCCACAGCCTGCCATCCGGGTCGAAGGCGATGCAATCCGGCCCGCCGGGCAGGTCGATGACGCGGCGGACATCGAGCGTGCTGGGGTCGATCTCGGCCAGCCGGCTCTGCACGCGGCTGGTGGCCCATAGTGCCTTGCCATCCGGCTGGATGAACACGGTATGCGCGCCGCGCCCGAGCGGGATCTGACGCTCGATCGCCTTCGTCTCCGGGTTCATCACGGCGAAGTAATCGGCGCCCATGACGCCCACGATCAGCTTGCCGCGATGCCAGACGATGCCCGCGGGTTCGCGCCCGACCGGGGCTTCCCACAGCACTTCCCGTGTCTCTAGGCTGACGGCACCGACCGTGCCGCTGCCCTGCAACGTCACATAGACGACCTTGCCATCCGGCCGGAACGCCATGTGGGAGGGCTTTTCCGGCATGCGCAGCCGGCCCAGCAAAGCGAGGTTGCCGGCGTCGTAGATATCGACCTGGTTGCGCCGCAGGCTGCACACGACGAGGTGCCGGCCATCGGGCGAGAAGTCGAGGTGATAGGGGTTGGAGATCCGCTCCCGCCGGCGCACCTCGCCGGTGACGGGGTCGAGGAACAGGATCTCGTTGCCGCCGGAATCGGCGATCAGCAGGTCCTTGCCGTCCGGCGACATCACAAGGTGGTGCACCTCCCGCAGGGCGGGGATTCGGCGCAGTTCCTGGCGGGAGACGGCATCGAGCACCAGGATGCTCGAATCCCCCGAATTGAGGACATAGACCAAGTCAGCCGCGGCCGGCCGGGCCAGCAGCAGCAAGGGGGTGCTCAACAGAAGGGCGCGGCGGCGCATGGGGTCGGACCTAACGGCGTTTCACGTCGGCAATGAGGGGACCTGCCGACGGGCGGAACCTGCGCCGCGGCGATGCGCGACGCAAGCGCGGAGTAGGCCGAGAGACGCGCCCGTGACGCGGATCAAGGTGACTATCGCGATGGTGGCAGGGCGGGGGGCTTCATCAACCTGATGAACCGCCGCGGTGCGTGAGATATTGGAGAGGCGCCGCCCCTCCAAACCACCCCGCCAGGGGCCTGCGGGCCCCTGGACCGCGGGAAGCCGGTGCCTGGCGCGGCGGGCGCGACGAGGCGCCGCACGCCCCTCCGGGGCCGGCGCCCGGAATTGACGCCACCATCCAGCCAACCGAAGGTATGCGGCGCCCCCCGACGCCCAAGCGCCAAGTATCGGTTTCCAAAGGCCCACCGGCCTTTGGTGGGGTGGCTTGGAGGGGCAAAGCCCTTCCAACCTTCGAAGGCAAACGAGGCGACGCCCCCCCCTTACGCTGCCGGCCGCTTCACCCGCTCAGCGAAAACCTTGCGGAACTTCAGCACCTTCGGCGCCACCACCGCGCGGCAATACCCCGTCCATGGGTTGCGTGCGAAATAGTCGTGATGCTCGGCTTCCGCCGGCCAGAAGCGCATTTCGGGCAGCACCTCGGTCACCAGCGACCCGTCCCAGATGCCGGCCTTGGCCACTTCGTCCATCACGGCCCGCGCCGTCGCCGCCTGGTCCTCGGAATGGGTGAAGATGACGGAGCGATATTGCGGCCCGACATCGTTGCCCTGGCGGTCCTTGGTGGTGGGGTCATGGATCGTGAAGAAGACTCGCAGCAGGTCTGCGTAGGAGAGTTCCTTCGGGTCGAAGACCACGCGCACCACTTCGGCATGGCCGGTCTTCTTGCCGCAGACCTCCTCGTAGGATGGGTTGTCGACATGCCCGCCGGCGTAGCCCGACATCACTGAGACCACCCCGCGCAGTTCCTTGTAGACGGCCTCGAGGCACCAGAAGCAGCCGCCGCCGAGGGTCGCGGCCTCATGTCCCGCCTGAGCGATCATTGCATCCTCCATTCATCGCGATGAGCCTTCGCCATGTGGGGATGAAAGGTCACGCGAGGAAGACGAAATCACCCGCCAGTAGCGCAGCCTTCGCCACGCCTGCGAGTTGCACCGAATCCCCCGAGGCGAAATCGATGATTGCCCCACCTGTGCCCTGCCGGGTGGAGGCCATCAGCGCGTCGAAATTCGTGAAGCCGAAGCCCTGCACCAGGATGCGGTCCTGACCGGGCGTGAAATCCGCCACGGCATCCAGCCCCGAGCCCGGTGCGAACAGGAAGGCGTCGCGGCCTGCCTCGCCAAACAGGATGTCGTTGCCGCCGCCGCCCAACAGCGTGTCGTTGCCGGCGCGCCCGAACAGGGTCTCGGCGCGGGCCGAGCCGATGATGCGGTTGGACGCGGTATTGCCGATGCCGGTGGTCGCCCCGTCCAGGATCAGTTCCTCGACCTCCACGGGCAGGGTGTAGGACCCGGTGAAGCGCGCGATGACGACGTCCCAGCCCTGGCCGGCCAGCTCGATGAAGGCGTCATTGGACTGGGAGGCAACAAGGGTGTCGTTGCCGAGCCCGCCATAGGCCACGTCGTAGCCGCCGCCGCCGTCCAGCCAGTCGTCGCCCGACCCGCCGCGCAGAACGTCCGTCATCGTGTCGGCGCCGCCGAGCAGCGTATCGTTGCCCGCTTCGCCGTTGAGGTTGTCGGCGCCCGCCCCGCCTTCGAGCGTGTCGTTGCCGTTGCCGCCATAGATGATGTCGTTGCCATCCTCGCCGAAGATATGGTCATCGCCGTCGCGGCCCTGCAGGCGGTCGGCCCCGCCCCCGCCCCAGATCGTGTCGTGGCCGCCCTGCCCGATCAGCAGGTTGTCGCCCTCATTGCCGACCAGGTGGTCATCCGCAGCGGTGCCGATGCCATAGCGGTTGCCGGACCCGGCTGTCAGGATGAACCATTCGATGTTGTCCCGAACATACCAGGACGCCGAGGACCAGACGGTATCGGAGCCCGCCCCGGCGGCCTCGATCACCACATGGTTCGACTGGTTGATCTCATAGCGATCGTTGCCCGCCCCGCCCCACAGCTTGTCCGGCCCGCCGCCGGCAATCAGGATGTCGTTGCCGGTGCCGCCATCCAGCACCTCGGCGTGGATGCCGCCGATCAGCATGTCGTCGCCCGGCCCGCCGCGCAGCGTGTTGATGCCGTTGCCGCCCACCAGCGTGTCGTTGCCGCCATAGCCGACCAGCGAATCATATCCGAGTTCGCCACTGAGCCAGTCCGCACCGGCGGTACCGGCAATGGTGTCGGAGCCAGAGCCGCCGATCACCGCCTCGATACCGGTCAGCGTGTCGCCCAGCGCCGCGCCGCCGGTGGTGCCTGCGGTCAGCAGCACGGTCAGGGAGGTCGTCGCCTCGGAATAGGACACGGTGTCGCGCCCATCCCCGCCGATCAGCAGGTCGCGCCCCGTGCCGGGCCGCAGGACGTCGTCGCCGGCGCCGCCATCCAGCGTATCCGCCCCCGCCCCGCCTTCGAGCGTGTCGTTGCCGTCGCGGCCTTCGAGCCGATCGGCATTGGTACCGCCGACCAGGCGGTTGCGCCCGGACCCGCCGACCAGCGAAACCGCGCTGGTCACCGCCGAGGCGTCCACCGCCTCGAAGCCCAGGGTGATGCCGCCGCCGGCCACCTGGTCGATTGCGCTGTCGAGCGTGACCGAGGCCGCGACGGACAGCACCAACGTGTCGAAATCCTCCCCGCCATCGGCCAGCAGATCGGCGGGATCGTAGTCGACGGTGTCGTCGCCGGACCCGGCATCGATGGAATCCGCCCCGGCATCACCGGAGATCAGGTCGGCGCCGTCGCCGCCGGTGATGGTGTCAGCCCCCGCCCCGCCGCGCAGCGTATCGGCGCCAACGCCGCCATAGAGCCGGTCGGCGTCGTTCCCGCCATCGAGCGAATCGCGCCCGTCGGAGCCCCACAGGCTATCCGCACCCGCGCCGCCGGACACGGTGTTGCGCGCGAACAGCCCGTCCACTTCCTCGGTGGCGGGGCCTTCGACGAAGATCTCGTCATTGCCGTCGCCGCCCTCGATCCAGTCATTGCCCGCCCCGCCCCACAGCTGGTCCGCCGCGCCGCCGCCCAGCAGCGTGTCGTTGCCCTCCCCGCCCAGCAGCCGGTCGGGTCCGCCCTGGCCGAGCAGCCGATCGGCGCCGTCCAGACCGAAAATCTCCTGTCCACCGGTGGCCGCGAGCAGGGTATCGGCAGCCGCCGTGCCGACCAGGACGCGGAAGGTGCCATCGGCGAAGGCATCGGGCGTGAGCGCCGCGCCGGGCATGTCCACGGTGCCGAGGCGGACCACCACATCGTCGGTGTCGAGCAGAAGATCCTGGTCGAGATCGATGACGAACCACCCGCCGGCCGGTGCGCTGGCCATCAGCGCCGGGATCCAGAAGGCCTGGTAGTAGCCCGGGCCGATGCCCCCGCCGGGCAGCGCCTCCCCAAAGCCGACGCCGGCCGAGGTTTGCCGCGCTGCGACTGAACCGCGCCAGACCAGCGGTCCCAGGCCCTGCACCCCGGCGACCAATCCGCCAGACAGGCCAAGCGAGATCCGATCCCCCCCCGGCGCGTCGAAATCTAGGATCCAGTCCGGCGCCGAGCCCAGCGTCTCGTCGAGAGCCGGGGCCGACAGGTCGATGATGAACAGGTCGGCACCCGCCCCGCCGCTCATGCGGTCGCTGCCGCCGCCGCCAACCAGCGTGTCGGCGCCGTCGCCGCCGTCGAGCGTGTCGGTGCCGCCGCCGCCATAGGCGACGTCGTCCCCGGCGCCGCCGGACAGGCTGTCCGCGCCATCATCGGCCCAGAGGATGTCATCGCCGTCGTCGCCGCGCAGCGTGTCGAGGCCGAGCCCGCCGAACAGCATGTCCGGCGAGGCACCGCCGATCAGCAGGTTGCGGTCGTCGGCGGCCTCGGTCTCGGGCGTGTCGGGATCGGCGGCATACAGCGTGTCCCAGCCATCGCCGCCATCGAGCCAGTCGCTGCCCGGCCCGCCACGCAGTTCGTCGGCGAGGTTGCCACCGGCCAGGGTGTCATTGCCGAGGCCGCCCTCCATCCAGTCGACGCCGTCGCCGCCCCACAGGCTGTCGTCGCCGGCCTGCCCCCAGAAGGCATCGTCGGTAGCGCCGCGCCCGACCAGCAGGTCGTTGCCGTCGCCTCCGAACTGGCCGCCGAACTCGGTGGCGAAATCGAGCGGGTCCAGCACCGTGGTCGTGTCGCCGGGCGGCAATGCCACGCGCACCAGCAGGTCCGCGCCGCCGAAGCGCCCATCATCATCGAGGTCGGCCCAGACCTCGAAGCGCCAGGCCTCGCCCTCCACCAGCCGCCACAGCACATCGACGTAGCCGTCGCCGACCTGCGCCGGGTCAAGTTGCAGGCCAGATTCCGCATAGCCCTCGAAGGCAAAATCGGCGGCGGTGACGTGGAAGGCGATGACGCGCCAGATGACCATCGCGCCCGGCAGCAGGATGCGGTCGCCGCCCGACACGCCCGCGCCTTCGAAATCGACGATCAGGTCCGGTGTGGCGGGCGGGCTCTGCGGCGCGTCGATGCGGTCGAAGATGAAAGTGTCGTCGCCCGGCCCGCCGACCAGCCGGTCGATGCCGGCGCCGCCTTCGATGCTGTCATCCCCCCAGCCGCCGGAGATCGTGTCATCCCCCGCCCCGCCGGCCAGGCTGTCGGCGCGGAAGCCGCCGGTCAGCACGTCGTCCCCCGCGCCACCGATCAGGGCGACGCCCGCCGAGCTGACCGCCGCCGCGGTAACCGACGCGAAGGAACCGATGCCCTGCGCGGACGCGTCGACGGTGAACAGCCTGCCGACATCCGGCGTCGCGCTGGCCACCGCGGCATCATCCAGCGCCAGGGAGATGACGCCGTCACGCAGCGCGATCACCTCGATCGCGGTCAGCGTGCCCGCGCCCAGCGCGAGCGAGAACGTGCCCGACAGCGCCAGGCGATCGGCCGTGCCCTGCCCGCCATCCAGCCGGTCGCTGGCGTCGACCGCGCTGCCGCCCTCGATGTAGTCATCCCCGGCGCCGGCCAGGATGGTATCGGCGCCGCCGCGATCGGCGCCGAACCAGTCATTGCCCGACCCACCGCTGCGCAGGCTGTTGGAGACGCTGTCGAACAGGATGATGCTGCCGTCCTGGAACACCAGGTTGGCGGCATTCAGCCCGCCGCCGCCGAGGCTGATATTGGTGAGGCGCAGCACCTCCCCCCCCGCCATCAGCAGCAGGTCCGCTCCGCTGACGGAAAAGCGGAGCGACGCCGCGGCCATGGCCGGGCCGAAGACCAGCTGGTCCTGCGAGGGCACGAAACTCAAGGTGCCGCCGGCGACGTCGGCGAATGCGTAGGTGGTCATCGCATCCTGCGATCTGGGTTGTCGCAGGAAAGCCGGGGGACCCTGAACGGATGGTTAACGACCCGGCGAGAATTGCCGGGCCTTGGGGCGCGCCATTCGCGCTGGGGTAGGCCGAAGGATGGAGGGGCGCTGCCCCTCCAAGCCACCCCGCCAGGAGCCAACGGGCTCCTGGACCGCGGGATTTTGGCGCTGTGCATGCGGGACAGCGCGCGGCTGCAGGAGCGCGAAGGATGGCACCATGATTCGCGCACCAAACCGCGGAGTTCAGCGCCAAAGCCGAGGTTTCCAAAGGCCTTAAGCCTTTGGTGGGGGAGGTCCGGAGGTGGCAAGGCCCCCTCTGGCCCGTCCTGCCCGCCTTGCCGCCCTGGCACCGCCACGCCAAGGTCGCGCCATGAGCATCGCCGCCGCCATCATCCCCGTGACGCCCTTCCAGCAGAACTGCACCCTGGTCTGGGACGACGAGACGAAGGAAGGCGTGGTGGTCGATCCCGGCGGCGACGCGGACCGCATCCAGGAGGCGATCCAGCAGGCCGGCATCAAGGTGCAGCGCATCCTTCTGACGCATGGGCATCTCGACCATGCCGGCGCGGCAGCGGAACTTGCCGCGGCGCTGGCCGTGCCGATCGAAGGACCGCACCGCGCCGACGCCTTCCTGCTCGATGGCCTGCCGGCGCAGGGGGCGAAGTACGGGATGGACTGCAAGCCCGTCAGCCCGGATCGCTGGCTGGAGGAAGGCGAGACGGTCGATATCGCCGGCCAGGAATTCGCGGTGCTGCACTGCCCAGGCCACACGCCCGGGCATGTGGTGTTCGTCTCCACCGCGCTCGGCTTCGCGCTGGTCGGCGACGTGCTGTTCCAGGGGTCGGTCGGGCGGACCGATTTCCCTTATGGCGACACCGCGGCGCTGATTGCGGCGATCCGCGGCAAGCTGTTCCCGCTGGGCGACGACATCCAGTTCATCTGCGGGCATGGCCCCGGTTCGACCTTCGGCGCCGAACGGCGCACCAACCCCTATGCCGGAGACGGCGCATGAGCATCCTGCAGGCCGAGATCCCTGCCATCCCCGCCGCCCGGCCGGAAGCGGTGGGCATGTCCAGCAGCCGGCTGGCAAAGCTGCGCCCGGCCCTGGAACGGGAGATGGAGGCTGGCCGCTTCCCCGGCGGTGTGGTGGCGATCGCCCGGCGCGGGCGGCTGGTGCATCTGGAGGCGGTCGGCTGGCTTGATCCGGTCGCCAAGGTGCCGATGCCGGCGGATGCGATGTTCTCCATCGCGTCGATGACCAAGCCAGTCTGCGGCGTCGCGGCCCTGACGCTGGTCGAGGAAGGCCGCGTGCTGGTGAACGAGCCGGTCGGCGCGCATTTGCCGCCGCTGATGACGATGCAGGTGGCGAAGCACACGCCGGGCATGCTGTCCGGCGACGGGCCGCTGGAGCTGGAACCGCAGCGCCGGCCGATGACGGTGCAGGATGCGATGCGCCACACCACCGGCTTCGTCTATGGCGGCGGCGGCTTCGGTGCGACGGCGGTCCACAAGGCGCATCCCGGTTCGTCGCTGAACGCGGCGCGGGACTACGACGCGGCGGGGCTGGCGCAGGCGCTCGGCGCCACGCCGCTGCTGCATCATCCGGGCGAGCATTGGGAATACGGCTTCTCGACCGATGTGCTGGGCCTGGTGGTGGGCGCGGCCTCGGGAAAGTCGCTCGGGACCGTGATGCGTGAACGCATCTTCGAACCGCTCGGCATGGCGGAGACCGGCTACGTCCTGCCCGAGGGCGGCGCAGCGCGCTTCGCCAAGCCGCTGCCGAACTGCCCGATCACCGGCGCGCCGCAGGCGGTGACGGCGCCGCTGAAGCCGCCCCGGCTGGAGGTGGGCGGCGCGGGGCTGACCTCGACCGCCAGCGACTACCTCCGCTTCGCCGAGATGCTGCGGGCGGGCGGGACGCTAGGTGGGGCGCGGGTGCTGTCGCCGGCGACGGTGCGCTGGATGGCGTCGGACCACATGCAGGGCATCGCCGGCGGGCCGGAGGCGACCGATCCGGGCCTTGGCGGCTATGGCTTCGGGCTGACCGTGGCGGTGCGGCGGCATGCCGGTGGGTCGGCCTTCATGGGCCGGCCCGGGGCGTTCGGCTGGTCGGGCGTGTTCGGCACCTATTTCTGGGTCGATCCGGTGGAGGAACTCGCCGTGGTGCTGATGTCCCATGTGCCCGGCGAATTGCGGCGGCGCTACCGCATCATCACCAACATGCTGACCTACCAGGCGCTCGAAGACTGATCACGCGGCATCGTGGAAGATGACGCCGAGCGTGTGCCGCCGGCCGCTGCGGATGCGGCTGACGCCGTGGCGCAGGTTGACGCGATAGGTGCCGCGCGTGCCCTGCACGGGCCGGTGATGCACCGCGAAGATCACGCCCTCGCCCTGCGTCAGAGGCACCACCTCGGCCCGCGACTGCATGCGCGGGCGCTGTTCGGTCAGCACGAATTCGCCGCCGGTGAAGTCACCACCCGGCGCCGACAGCAGCACCGCGACCTGCAGCGGGAAGACATGCTCGCCATACAGGTCCTGGTGCAGGCAGTTGTAGTCGCCGGCGCCGTAGCGCAGCAGCAGCGGCGTCGGCCGCGTCTGTCCGGCGGCATGGCAGCGGGCGAGGAAATCCGCATGCCGCGCCGGAAAGCGCGGCGAGAGGCCCATCGCTTCGTTCCAGCGGTTGGCGATGGGTGCCAAATGCGGCCAGAACCCTTCACGCAGGGCGGCGACGGGGCCGGGCAGAGGTGCCGCGAAATACTTGTACTCGCCGCGCCCGAAGCCGTGCCGCGCCATGACGATGCGGCTGCGGAAGCCGTCCTCCCGGTCGTACAGCGCGGCGAGGTCCGCGCATGCCGCCGCATCCAGCAGCGGGCCGGTGGTGGCGCAGCCGAAGGCGTCGAGTTCCGCCCCGATCCGCGCCCAGTCCAGGTCCGGGATCACAGCGCGCCCTCCAGTGCGAGAAGCGCGCGCTTGCGCGCCGCGCCCCAGCGCCAGCCGCCTGTGCCCGGCAGCGCATGCGACCCGCCTGCCTTCGGCACGACACGGTGGCAGGGCACCAGCAACGCCACCGGATTGGCCGCGCAGGCGCGCGCAACGGCCCGCGCGGCCCCCGGCCGACCAAGACGGGCGGCGACCTGGCTGTAGGTTTCCGTCCGGCCGGGCGGGATTTCCCGCAGCGCGGCCCAGACGGCGCGCTGGAACGGCGTTCCGCGCAGGTCGAGGGGCATCGTCGGCATGGTCTGTCTCCGGTTGTTCACTGCCCCCGTCATGCCCGCAACGGCGCCCCGCCGCCTTCCGTGTGTTGCGCTGGCCTGCCCGGCGGGCGCACCCTTCGCGGCAATGGCCGAGGGAGGGCCCGAACCATGATGATCGTCCAGGTCAACTACACCCACCCCGAAATGCCCAAGGCGGAATGGGAAGCGCGCTATACCGACGACCGCGCGAAGCAGTTCCTGGCCGTGCCCGGGCTGCAATGGAAGATCTGGCTGGATGGGGAGGAGGACCGCCGCGCCGGCGGCATCTACCTGTTCGACAGCCGGGCCGCTGCCGAGGCCTATGTGAACGGGCCGATCGTCGCGCGCATGAAGGCCAATCCCGAGATCACCGAGCTGCAGGTCCGCATCTTCGATGTACGGGAACGCATGAGCGCCATCACGAACGCCCCGGTGCCGGGTCTCGCCATGGCGGCGGAATAGCCGCCGGGACAGGCACGGACTGCGCGATCCCGGCCATGGTGATCGCGCAGGTCAACGACAGCCGCCTCGTCATGCCGGCGCAAGAATGGCAAGCGCGTTGCAGCGCGCAGCATGCACGCGGCTTTATCGAGGAGCCGGAGCCGTTCGAACCGGCCTGAGCCAGCCGCGATAGCGCGTCAGCCGGCCGAGCAGCGGCACGCCGATCGGCACGTCGAAGGCGAAGCGGCCCTCGGCGTCGGCGTATTCGCGCGCCGCGCTGACAGGGGTGAGCCAGCGCGGCAGCGGGATGCCGAGGAAGCGGCCGCCGGTCGCCTCCAGCACGAGCCCGTCAGCCGTTCGGCGCAGGGCGAGCGTGCCGGTGAACGGGCCGAAGGCTTCTTCCAGCCCGCCCTTCCCGTCCGCGCGCAGCACGGAGCGCATGTTCCGACCGGGCCAGTGGCGTTCCCAGGATTCCGAGCCATCCGGCGCGGCGCGCATCTCGACACTCAGCGGGGCATCGGCGGTCGCGGCAGGCAGGCCGAAGATGCGCGCGGCCAATGCCGCGAAGGGGTTGGCCGCGCCTTCTGCGGCGCCGCGACCTTCCAGCGCCAGAAAGGCTGCGACCGCATGCCCGGCGCGGATCGCCGGCGGCAGCGTCGCAAACCCATCCCCCAACATGCGCTCGAACAGCGGCGCGGGCATGTCCTGCGCATCGATGCGCGTGGTGATGCGATGCGCGGCGAAGCCCTCCGCGATCGCGTCATAGCCCAGCACGCCGACGCAAGGCGCCGCACCGCGGAACGTAAGGGAACCCGCCGCCAGCACCCGGAGTGCGGCGAGCGCCGGCAGCGTCGGCACGAAGGGTCCGTCCCCGGCTTCGGCCACCAGCGTCCAGCAGCGGCGGCGCAGCACGCCATCGGCCTCCTCGGCGATGACGGCGACCTCCATCCCGCCACGATCGGTTCCGAAGGGTGCGAGCAGCTGCGCGAGCCACAGTAGCGGCCGCGTCAGCGGCAGCAGCGAGCGCAGCAACCCCGTCCGCACCAGCCAGGCCAGCGCGGCCAGCCCCTGATGCATCACGCCGAGTTCGAGCCCGGCGCGGAAGATCGCATCCGCGCGCGGGGCGTAGCGTGCGACCAGCAGGTCAAGATCCGGCGTCTCGCACAGCGCCAGGCGGCGCTGACCGAGGCCCGCAATGGCATGGCGGTCGGCGAGCCCCCAACCCGGTGCCTCGATCCAGCGACCGCCGCGGAAGATGCGGATGGGCTGTCCGGCGCGGGAGAGGATGGCGCGCATCACCGCCTCCCCGCGCGGCGCGCGGTTGCCAGGGGAGATGGCGACCTCGACCGTGTGGATCGCCCGCGCACCTTCGGTGATCCGGTCGAGCACCGCATGGGACAAAGCGGGGGTGGAGCTCGCCCCGGCCAGCACGGCGAGGCCGGCCTGCCGCGCCGCTTCATCCAGCGCGCCGATGCCCGCCACCCAGTCGCGCGCATCGGCGAGATCGACCCAATGCAGCCCGGCGGCGATCGCCACGCGCGGCAGGTCGGGCGCACGATCCTGGAACGGGCCCGAGGCGTCGGCGATGGCGTAGAGGGCGTGCTCCACGGCCAGGGCGCGCAGCCGCGCCGCATCCAGCCCGGCGCGATCGATCGCCAGCGTCGTGATCGCCGGGCCGAGCCGCGCCGCCAGCGCCGCCAGCGCGTCCGGTCCGCGCGCCATGGCGACGACACCGATCCCCGACCGCACTAGGCCCTCGGCGAGCCGCGACCCGAAGGCCCCGGTCGCGCCGAGCAGCAGGACGCGTTTCACCGAAGCCCCGCCAGGATGCCCGCATCGCGATGGGTCAGCAGGCCGGTCTTCAGCCCGGCGAGCGTGCGCAGCATCTCCCTGTGCAGCCAGGGGACGATCTTCATGCAGTCGAATACCAGGTCGCGCAGCAGCGGCAGGGACCGTGAATCGGCCTGGAAGAAGGGCGTCATGATCGCACTGGCGTATTGGTAGAAGCGCACATGCGCGCGCCGCGCGGCGGCGTAGCGCGCGAAGGCGGCCTCCGGTTTGGATTCCGCCGCCAGCGCATCCGCAAGGGCGAGCGCATCCAGCAGCGCGTTGTTCGCGCCCTGGCCCAGTTGCGGCGACGTCGCATGCGCCGCGTCACCCAGCAGCACGACCCGACCGCGCCAGGGCCGACGCGCGGTGAACTGGATGTAGCTCGCCGGCGTGAAGGCCTCCGGCCCGGACAGGCCGGCGAGTATGGGTGCGATGGGCGGCCACAGCCTGGAGGCCTCGGCGCGCCAGTCGTCGAAGCGCGCGGTCCAGGCTGCGTGGTCGCCCGGCTTGATCGACCAGAACAGCGCAGCGAGCGGCGGACCGCCCGGCTCCGCCTGCCCGACCGGCAGCCAGCCCAGCATGTTTCGCGCGGCGACGTAGCGCTGCAGCAGCGTGCCCGGTGCCAGGCCCGGATCGGGTACGCTCGCCCAGACCGCGCCATAGGTGAAGGCGCGCGGGGCGCGGCGCTCCACCAGGGCGCGGAACGGCGATCGCGCGCCGGAGGCGTCGATGACGATGTCGGCCTCCATTGTGTCGCCGGAGGCGTGGTGGAGGATGACGCGGTCGCTGTGCTGCTCGATGCCGGTCACCTGGCGGCCGGTTTCGATACCTGCGCCAGAGGCGGCGAAGGCGTGCCACAGCACGCGGTGCAGCGCGGCACGATGGACCGCGACCGCGTGCAGCCCCGGCGCCAGGTCGTCATAGCCGAGGTCGAACACGGTCGCGCCGCGATCCGTCGTGCCGTGCAGGCGCGTGATGCGCGCGCCAAGATCCGCGATCTCCTCCCGCAACCCGAGCCGCTGCAGCGCCGCAAGGCCGGTCGGCTGCAGCATCAGCCCCGAGCCTACCGGCTTCGGTTCGTCGAAGCGTTCTAGCACCGTCACGCGATGCCCCGCACGGGCGAGCAGCGTCGCGGCCGCAAGCCCGCCCACGCCGGCACCAATGACCGCAATGTTGCGGATCACGCGATGTCGCCGCGGCGACGCAATGCGGCGATGGCGCGGGCGACGATCTCCGGCGGCTCCGGATCGACATCGAGGTCGATCACATCCGCCTCGGTCTCCGGCAATTCGAGCGTGGCGAACTGGCTGGCGATCAGCGAGGCGGGCATGAAATGCCCCGTCCGCGACGCCTGGCGGGCCATGATCAGTTCCGGCGCGCCGGTCAGGTGCAGGAAGCGGGTATCGGCATGGCCGTCGCGCAGCACGTCGCGATAGGCGCGCTTCAATGCCGAGCAGCCGATGATCACCGGCGCGCCCGCCGCGCGCGCCGCCGCGATCCGCGCGGCAATCGCCCGCAGCCAGGGCCAGCGATCGTCATCGGTCAGCGGCGTGCCGGCGGACATCTTCGCAACATTGGCCGGCGGGTGGAAGGCGTCGCCATCCTCGAACACCCAGCCGAGGCGTTCGCCCAGCAGGCGGCCGATGGTGGACTTGCCGCAGCCGGACACGCCCATCACCACGATGGCGGCAGGGTTCATTTGGGTTCGAGATGCCCGCCGAAGCCGGCGCGCATCGCCGACAGCGCCTTGCCTGCGAAGCGCGTCTCGTCACGCGATGCAAAGCGGGCGTAGAGCGCGGCGGTCAGCACCGGCGTCGGCACCGCGGTCTCGACCGCCTGCTGCACGGTCCAGCGGCCTTCCCCGGAATCGCCCACCGTGCCGGCGTATTGCGCCAGCGCCGGGTCCTGCGCCAAGGCCGACGCCGTCAGGTCGAGCAGCCACGACGTGATGACCGACCCGCGCCGCCACACCTCCGTGACATCGGCGAGATCGAGGGTGATGCGGTGGTCCTCTGGCAGAGCCTTGCTGTCGGCGGCGCGCAGCAGGTCGAGGCCTTCCGCCAGCGCCTGCATCATCCCGTATTCGATGCCGTTATGGACCATCTTCACGAGATGCCCGGCACCATGGCCGCCGCAATGCAGCCAGCCTTGCTCGACATTCGGCGCGCGGCCATCGCGGCGCGGCGTCGCGGGAATGTCGCCGCGCCCGGGTGCCAGCGCATCGAAGATCGGCGCCAGCCGCGTGACCGGTTCGGCATCGCCGCCGATCATCAGGCAGTAGCCGCGTTCCAGCCCCCAGACGCCGCCGGAGGTGCCGATATCCAGGTAGTGAATGCCGTCCGGGCGCAATTCCTCGGCCCGGCGGACATCGTCCTTCCACTGCGTATTGCCGCCATCGATGGCCGTGTCGCCCGGCGAGAGCAGGTCGCCCAGGGCATCGATCGCCTGCTCCGTCGGATCACCATGCGGCAGCATGACCCAGACGGCACGCGGTGCGTTGAGGCCGGCCACGACACCGGCCAGGTCCTCGGCCGGCACCGCACCATCCGCCGCCACGGCGGCGACCGCCGCCGGGTCGCGGTCCCACACCACGCAGCGATGGCCGGCGCGCATCAGGCGCCGCGCGATGTTGGCACCCATGCGACCCAGGCCGACGATCCCGATCTCCGCCATACGCCCATCCCCCTGCACGGCGATGGTGGCCCGAGGCGATGGCGCGGCGCAACAGGGAGAAGGCCGGAGGGGCGGCGCGAGGCGTGGGCGGCGCGGGACCTCGGAGAGGGGCTTTGCCCCTCTCCGGACCTCACCCCACCAAAGGCTTAAGGCCTTTGGAAACCTCAACCTGGCACCCGGCGGGACGGGGGGTTTCAGTGGCAGCGGCATGCGTCGGGAGGGCGGCCGGAATTGTCCCGGGCGCCGTCCCGAAACGCGCTCCCCGATCCGGTGCCAAGATCCCGCAGTCCAGGAGCCCGTTGGCTCCTGGCGGGGTGGTTTGGAGGGGCAGCGCCCCTCCAATCTTCGCGCCTATGGGACCTTGCCTCTCCCGACCACCCCGCCAAGGGACTACGCCCCCCCTGGATCGCGAGGAGTTAACGCCGGTCAACCGCCGGCGCGGCGACGGCGCAGCAGCGCCACCCCGGCGATCGAGACTCCGATGACAAGGAAGGAGACGGCCGTCGTCACCGTGCCCAGCGCGAACAGCACTGGCGTGGTGACGTTGGTGGTCATGCCGTAGATCTCGAGCGGCAGGGTGTTGAAGGTGCCCGCGGTGTAGAGGCTGCGGGCGAATTCGTCATAGGACAGGGTGAAGCCGAACAAGCCGACGCCGATCAGCGAGGGCAGCAGGATCGGCACCACCACATGGCGGATGGTCTGCCACGGCGTGGCGCCCAGGTCGCGCGCTGCTTCCTCATAGGCTGGGGAGAAGCGGTTGAAGACAGCGAACATGATCAGCAGGCCGAAAGGCAGCGTCCAGGTCAGGTGCGCGCCGAGGCCGGAGGACCACCAGGCCGCGTCCTCCCCGATCAGCCGGAACATCAGGCCGATGCCGAGCGAGATCAGCACCGAGGGCACGATCAGGCTGGCGACGGCGAGGTAGAACAGCGCCGTCGATCCCGGGAAGCGCCGGCGGAAGGCAAGCCCCGCCATGAAGGACACGACGACGGTGATCACCGTGACGATCAGGCCGAGGATCATCGAACGCGTGAAGGACCCGCCGAAATCGCCGACCATCTGCGTCTCGAACAGGTTGCGGAACCAATGCGTCGAGACGCCGCGCATCGGGAAGGTCAGCCCACCTTCCGGTCCCTGGAAGGACAGCACGACGATGGTGATGGTCGGGCCGTAGAGGAACAGCACGAACAGGCCGAAGAAGGCGGCGAGTGGCCAGAAGGCGCGAGAGCGTTCGGCGCGCATCTACAGCTCCTTTCGGATGTCGACGACGCGCAGCATCGCCGCGATCATCAGCAGCACGACGATCAGCAGCACCACGGCATTGGCCGCCGCCGCCGGGTATTGCAGCAGCGACATGGCATTGACCATCATCAGCCCGACCGAGGCGGATTGCCCGCCGGACATCAGCCGCACCGTCACGAAATCTCCCATCACCACGGCGACCACCAGGATCGATCCGATGGCGATGCCCGGCCGGGCCAGCGGGATGATGACGTTGCGCAGCACCTGCCATTCGGTCGCACCGGCATCGCGCGCGGCCTCGGTCAATGAACGGTCGATGCGGACCATGGAATTGAAGATCGGCACCACCATGAACAGCGCATAGAGGTGCACATAGGCGAGGATGACGGCGAAGTTGGAGAACAGCAGGAATTCCAGCGGCCGGTCGATCGCCCCGATCCCCATCAGCGCCTGGTTCAGCAGCCCATTCCTGCCGAGGAAGGGGATCCAGGAGATCATGCGGATGACGTTCGAGGTCCAGAAGGGGATGGTGCAGACTAGGAACAGCACCGTCTGCATCAAGGGCGTGGCGATGTGGAAGGCGAGGAAGTAGGCGACGGTGAAGCCGACGACGAGGCAGATCGCCCAGGTGATCGCGGCGAACTGCACGGTCTGGAGGTAGGTCTTCCAGGTGATCGGCGAGAACAGCAGCTCCTCGTAGTTGGTCCAGACGAAGGCGGGGAACATCCGCACGCTGTCGTAGTCGAAGAACGACACAACGATGATCGTCCCGATCGGGATGATTAGGAACAGCGCGAGGATGAGCGCGAGTGGTGATGCGAGGAGGAGGCCGGACCAGCGGGACGTCATCGGATCACCTCATCGCCCGGCGCGACGCCCCCACCTCGCACAAGACAGCGGATCGAGGCGACGCCCCTACCCGGAAGGGCACAGCACGACTGCAACCACCCAAACCGTGGCGCACCTGAGACGTCCCCCGACGACACCATCACAGGCACAGCGCACCCACCCCACCGGAAACAGCGGATCGAGGCCCCGCCGCGATCCGGGAGCGCACGGCGCGACCGCGCCCAGACCAACAGCGGTCCCGAGTGCGACAGCGCAGGGCGCGAAGGCAAGGCGGGCGGATGCCCGCCACCCGCCGTCTGAGGGACACAATCAACTCGCGATGAACTGGTTCCACTTCTGGACCATGTAGCGGTCCTCATCCATCACCGCATTCCAGCAAGCGACCGCCCCCATGCGCTGTTCGAAGGACCCGCCATCGCGCACCGCGCCGGCGCGTTCCATCACCTGGCCCTGCGGGTTCTTGATCTCGCCCTGGGCAGGCTTGCCTTCCATCCAGTAGCCCCACTCATCGGCCGACATGTGCTGCCGCGCCGTCTCCAGCACCGCCGAGTAGTAGCCCTGGCGGTTGAGATACGCCCCGACCCAGCCCGACAGATACCAGTTGATGTATTCATAGGCGGCATCGAGCTGGATGCCGCGCAGGTGTTTGGCCAGCGCCAGCCCGCCGCCCCAGGCGCGATAGCCCTCGGCCAGCGGCTGGTACACGCAGGGGATGCCGCGCGACCGCACCGCGGTCACCGCCGGCGACCACATGGACTGGATGACGACCTCGCCCGAGGCCATCAGGTTCACGCTCTCGTCGAAGGTCTTCCAGAAGGCGCGGAACTGGCCGGCGCGCTTGGCCTCGATCAGGAAGTTGATGGTGGTGTCGATCTCGGCGCGGGTCATGTTGCCCTTGTCGCCGTAGCGAATGACGCCCGCGCTCTCGCAGATCATCGCCGCGTCCATGATGCCGATGGACGGGATGTTCAAGATGGATGTCTTGCCCCGGAAGGCCGGGTCCATGATGTCCTTCCAGTTGGTGATCGGCCGGCCCACCAGGTCGGGGCGGATGCCGAGCGTATCCGCGTTGTAGATGGTCGGGATCATCGTGAACCACTGGGTCGGCGTGGGCGAGAAGCGCACGCTGCCGGCGCCGTCCACGAAGCTGACCGTGTTCGGCGCGGTGCCCTGCGCGACGGTCGAGGTGGGCGTCAGCTTTCCGGTCGTGAAGATCGGTACGATCTTATCGAACAGCCGGACCTTCGAGGTATCCATGGGCTGCAGCACGCCCGCCGGGAACACCTTCTTGCAGATCCAGTATTCGATGTCGGCGATGTCGTAGGAATTCGGCTGCGTCACCGCGCGCTGCGTCACCGCGTCGGAATCGAGCGCGGTCATCTGCAGCGTGATGCCGAGGTCTTCCTTGCACTTCTCGGCGATGGCGTTCTGGTTCGACACGCCGGTGCCAAACTGGCGCAGCACCACGTTGCGGATGTTCTGCGCCCACAGCGTCGGGAAGCCGGTGACGGCACCCGAACCCACCGCGGTGCCGGCCGCGGCGGCGAGCAACCTGCGCCGCGCGAGGCCCTTCTTCTGCGTCTCGACCATGGCAGTCTCCCTTCGGTTGAACGCGACGGCGCGCGGCCGGCGCGGGAAATCACGCGATGCCGTGCATGTCCTCGGCATTCCAGCCGACGCAGACGCCGTCGCCGGGTCGCATCGGGTCGGCAAAGAAGGCCGCTTCAGGCAGCACGGCGGAAAGCGGGTCCAGCCCGTCGACCGCGAGCCCAACCGCGACGGTCGCGCCGAGATATTCGACCGAGCGCACCATGCCGCTGAGCGGCAGCGCAGCCCCGGGCCGCCCCAGCATCATCCGGTCAGCGCGAACCGCGACATGGCGCGCAGATGTCGGCAGCGCGGCCAGCGCCACGCCATTGCCCAGCGCCCCGCCGCCGGGTGCCAGCGCGATCACATTGTGCCCACCGATGAAGCGCGCGACGAAGGCGCTGGCGGGGCGGTTGAAGACCTCTCGCGCGGTCGCGGCCTGTTCGATGCGGCCCTGGTT
Organism: Roseomonas sp. CAU 1739; assembly: GCF_039839775.1. NCBI lineage: Bacteria > Pseudomonadati > Pseudomonadota > Alphaproteobacteria > Acetobacterales > Roseomonadaceae > Roseomonas > Roseomonas sp. CAU 1739. The sequence goes on along the minus strand of NZ_JBDOQQ010000015.1, from coordinate 149,441 downwards.
CATCACCACCACCAGGTCGGCGAGCGCCATCGCCTCATCCTGGCTGTGGGTGACGTGGATGAAGCTGATGCCGAGGCGCTGCTGCAGCGTCTTCAACTCCTCCCGCATGCGCACGCGCAGGAAGGGATCGAGCGCCGAGAGAGGTTCATCGAGCAGCAGCACCGACGGATCGGTGATCAGCGCACGGGCGAGTGCGACGCGCTGCTGCTGGCCACCGGACAATTGCGCCGGCAGGCGCTCGGCGAAGCTGGTCATCTCGACGCGCGCAAGCATCTCGGCCGCGCGGGTGCGGCGTTCCACCTTGCCGACGCCGCGCATCTTCAGGCTGAAGGCGACATTGTCGAGGCAGGTGAGGTGCGGGAACAGCGCGTAGGACTGGAACATCATCGCCGTGCCGCGCCGCGCCGGGGGCAGTTCGGTGATGTTGTCGGCACCAAGCAGGACGTCGCCGTCCGAAGCGATCTCATGCCCGGCGATCATGCGCAGGGTGGACGTCTTGCCGCAGCCCGATGGCCCGAGCAGGCAGCAATAGGTGCCGGCGGGAATGCGCAACCCGATGCCGTCCACGGCGGTGACCGCGCCATATCGCTTGGTCAGGGCGATGAGCTCGATATCAGCGGCTTTGGCCATGGGGGGTTCACTGCACTCCATGCCGGCCGCGGCGGGGTCGCATTACCCCACGCCCGACGACCTGCACCTCCCGTCGCAGGCAATCGCTGTGCCAGGGGCGGCGCGGGACGGGTTCGTTTGACTGCGCACGAAGGCGCCCTCAATCGCCCGTTTTTCCGGCAATATGCACAAGAATGTGGCCGACGCAGCGTAAGTAGGCTGCCGCGCCATGAAGCGAGCCCGATACCGTCAGCACCCGATCCCCGCGGTCCAGGGGCCCGCTGGCTCCTGGCGGGGTGGTGCGGAGGGACGGCGCCCCTCCGGCCTTCAGTCGTCGAGCGCGCCCAGCACCCGTTCGACCACCCCGCCCATCGCGGCGGGATTGGTCCAGCGCATCACGCAGACGATGCCCTTGGACGGCTCCATCCAGGTCAGGTTTCCCCCCGCCCCACTCGCGAAGAAGGCGTCGCGCCCGGCCGCCGGGTACCGCGCCCCGTCCGAGTTCAGCCACCACAGGAAGCCGTAATGCGGGTTCAACGCGCAGGGCGTGGTGGACAGGGCGAACCAGGATTCCGGCAGGATCCGCCGGCCGGCCCACATGCCGCGGTTCAGTGCCAGCAGCCCGACGCGCGCCTGATCTTCCGCATGGATCGAGATGCCGCCGCCCCAATGCGTCCCGCCCGGCACCGACTGCACCCTGCAGCCGTCCGGTAGATCCACCCAGGAGGTGCGATAGCCGTCCCAGCGCCAGTCGGCCGAGCCGCCAATGGGGGCAAGGATGCGCTCGCGGAACACCTCGGGCAGCGGCCGGCCGAAGCGGCGCAGCAGGCACAGCGACAGGCGGTTCACCCGCACATCGTTGTATTCCCAATGTGTCCCCGGGGCGGCAAGCGACCGCTGGCCCTTCTTGCCTTGCCCTTCGACGCCGAGGTTGCGGCCACGGTCGATGCTGTCCGCCTTGCCGAACAGCGTGCCTTCCCATTCCGAGGTGTTGGTCAGCAGGTAACGCCAGGTGATCGGCGCGTTCTGCGCGGAGTCGAAGCCGCCATCGTCCACCGTCTCGCGCACCGGCCGGTCGATGTCGGGGATCAGCCCGTCGACGACGGCGAGGCCGGTCAGCAGCGAAAGGTAGGATTTGGCGACCGAGAAGGTCTGGCTGACCTCCCGCGTGTCACCCCACCGGGCGACCAGCACGCCGTGGCGCGTCACCATCCCGCCCGGCGCGCCACGCGGCCACAGCGGGCCGAGCACCTCATTGTCCGGCGGCGGCTCGAAGGCGCCGCGGCCAATATGGCCGGCGAGGTCATGGGGCCACGGCGTCTCATGGGCGGCGGCGAAAGCAACGGCCTCGGCAAGGCGGCCGGCGTCGAAGCCGAGCGCGGCAGGCGTCGCCTCCGTCCATGGTGTGGGATGCGCAGGGGGGAAGGTCATGGATGTCATCGCGCGCGACCATGCCCTCTGGCCAGCGCTGATCCAAGAGGGGGCGGGGTTGCTGCACGCGACCGGCACACCCATCCTCGGACCCTGGCCATCGCCCCTGAGGAGCCCCCGCCATGGAACCCGCCCCCGCGCCCGTCGGCCGGCTCGAGATCGTCTCCGACGTCATCTGCCCATGGTGCTGGATCGGCCGGGCGCATCTGGATCGCGCCCTGGCCATCCTTGCCGAAGACGGCATGACCTTCGAGATCGGCTGGCTGCCGTATCAGTTGAACCCCGACATGCCGGTGGAAGGGGTGGAGCGGGCGGCCTACCGGGCGCAGAAATTCGGCTCGGTCGAGCGCGGGGCGGAACTGGACGCCCAGGTCGCCGATGCCGGTCGCGTCGCCGGGCTGGCCTTCCGCCACGACCTGATGGCGCGCACGCCCAACACGGTCGAGGCGCATCGGCTGATCCGCCTGGCCGCGCCGAGCGGGTTGCAGCACGCCTTGGTCGGCCGGCTGTTCCGCGCCTATTTCCAGGAAGGCGAGGATGTCGGCGATACCGCGGTGCTGGAGCGGCTGGCCACCGAGGTCGGCCTGCCGGAGGAGGCGATCGTCGCCTTCACCGCCGGACAGGCGGCGCGCGACGAGGTGATGATGGAATCGCTCGGCCTGTCGCAGGCGGGCATCAACGGCGTGCCGTCCTTCCTGTTGGACCGGCACCTGCTGTTCTCGGGCGCGATGCCGGGACAGCGGATGGCCGACGCCTTCCGCCAGGCCGTGGCCATCCTGCGGGACCGCGCCGCCTGAGTGGGCCGGGCCGCTCTCATCAAGCGACCCGAGCCACCGCCCGCGCATGCATGACGCGTCCCTGGGCCCCTTCGGCCCGAGGCGCCGCGACGGACCGCGAGCGCACGGCGCGATCGCGCCGGGACCACCCGGCCCCGCCCAAGCAACAGGGCATGGCACGCAAGCCGAACGCGCCGTTGTGCGCGCCGGCGCCGGAGGGCCGACAGAACTCCGGCGACGTCAGGCACCCGCCCACAGGGCGAGCTCGGCCATCGCCCAGGCCAAGGCCAGGAAACCGGTGAAATCGCGCATGGCGCGGCGGGCGATCCGGCGCGCCGGGGTGGCCGGCAGGAAGCGGATCGGCGGGACCACGCGCATCGCGACCGGGCAAGGCGGAATGGCCAGGGTGGTATCGACGGGGCTGAGCGTTCTCATGCGATGATAAGAACAAAACAAGAACATGAATGCAAGCCCCGTATGGCCCCCTCGCGAAGGTCGCACCGACAGGCTTGTGCGACCGCCTCACCGGCGCCGAGAATGCAACGAACGGATGCCAGAGGACCGCCCGACATGACTGATCCCAAGGAAGGCCGCCTGGCGCGGCGCGTGCTGATGGTGCGCGCTGCGGCTGCCGGTGGTGCTGCCGGTGGTGCTGCCGGCGTGCCTGGCCTGGCGGCCGCCCAGGGCGGCAAGGGCGAACCCGGCGGCGGAACGCCGGCGCCCACGCCCGGCCCGACGCCAGCCCCCACGCCAGCACCGGCCCCTGCCCCGCAGGCCCCGCGCAATGCGCCAGGCGGCGTCTCCGATGCCGACCCGGGCGACCCGCCCGGCGGTGGTCGCGGCGGCGGAGGCCGACCGCCGGTGAAGGGCCAGCAGCAGCAGCGCCCGCCGCAAACCGGCCAGACCGACGCCGACCCGAATGACTCGCCCGGCAATGGACGCGGCCCGCAGGGTGGCGGGCGCCCGCTCGGGCCGTCCGACAATGATCCGAACGACCCGCCGGGCCAGGGCCGCGGCGGTCGCGGCGGCCGTTCGGGCGCGACCGATTCTGACCCGAACGATCCACCGGGCCAGGGGCGCGGCGGCAGCGGCGGGGGCCGGGCACCCGCAGGCCCGACCGACAATGATCCGAACGACCCGCCCGGCCGGGGGCGCGGCGGCAGCGGTGGCGGACGCCGGGGCGGGATCAGCGACGCCGACCCCAACGACCCGGCAGGCCAGGGGCGTGGTGGCAGCGGCGGCGGGCAGCCGCGCCAGGGCGGCGCGACCGACTCCGACCCGAACGACCCGCCGGGCGGCGGTCGCGGCGGCGGCGGCCGGACGCCCGCGGGACCGTCTGACAATGACCCGAACGACCCGCCCGGACAGGGGCGTGGCAGCCGAGGGCCGATCAAGACCTGATCTGTCAATGAGACGAATTCTCTAAATTTGAGATTTGTCTCGGAAATTCGTCTCTTTTTTAGAGACAGGCGGACATCCTGCCTGGGTCCGGCGCCTCGTGGCGCCGGCTCCCAGCCGGAGCCGCCCCCCTGCCCGTCGTCACCCTCACCGCCAACGCGGCAAATACCGTCACCCTCGCCGGCTTCGACCGGCTCAACGGTGGGGCATTTGCCGATACCGTCACCGTCACCGGCGCGCTGTTCGACGCCATCGCCGATCTCGGCGCGGGCGCCGACAGCCTCCAACTCGCCGATAGCGGCAACCGTCTCTCGGTCCAGAACGTCGAGATCCTCAACGGCGGCGCCGGGTCGGACACCATCGTTCTGCTCGCCGCCAGCAACGATGCGAAGATCGACCTCAAGGGCGGCAACGACCTGCTGCTGCTGGCGGAGGGGACCAACTTCGTCACCGTCTCCGGCGTCGAGACGGTGCTCGGCGGCAGCGGCGCCGACGCCATCTACAGCGGCGCGCCGATGCGCGGCTTTTACAGCCTGGGGGCCGGCGCCGACGCGCTGACCATGATCTCGACCCGCGGCAACGCGGTGACGATCGCCGCGGACATCGAAACCGTCACCGGCAATCGTGGCGTCGAGGAGGTGACGGTGCTGGGCGCCGCCATGGGCATGCGCATCGACCTCAAGGAGGGTGCCGACCGCGTCGTGCTTTCCGACGGCGCCGATTCCATCACCGTCGCGGGCGTGGAAACGCTGCTGTCTGGCGGCGGCGACGACATCATCCTGGTCGACGGCCGCGCCGAGGGGCTGTTCGACCTCGGCGCCGGCAACGACCGGCTGGTGCTGGGCAATGGCGGCGCGCTGCTGACCGTGACCGGCGCCGAGACGATCGAAGGCGGCAGCGGCGCCGACACCATCACCCTGACCGAGACGGCGACCGGGCGGCGTATCGCGCTCGGCGCGGGCAGCGACGCCCTGGTGCTCGCCCCAGGCGGCAACACGCTGCGCCTTTCTGGCGTCGAGGCGGTCACCGCCGGGGCCGGCGACGACCGCCTGGTGCTCGAGGATGCGCTGCCGGCCGGTGGCCTGTTCGACCTCGGCGCCGGCGCGGACAGCATCGCCCTGGCCGATGGCGGCAATGTGCTGACCTTGCGTGGCGTCGAGACCATCGCCGGCGGCGCCGGTGCGGATCGCATCACCCTGCTCGGCGGCGGCAGCCTCGTCGCCGGCGGCATCGAGACGATCATCGGCGGCGGTCTCGCAGACAGCATCACGCTACGCACGCGGATGGATGGCGGGCTGGTCAATCTGGGCGCCGGCGCCGACCGGCTCGTGCTCGCCGACGGCGGCAATACCTTGCGCGCCTATGGCACCGCGACGCTGCTCGGCGGCACGGGCGCGGACGACGTCATCCTCTCGGGCGCGATCAATGGCGGCGTCATCGACCTGGGCGCCGGCGCCGACCGCCTCGTGGTGCGCGGCGGCCCGGTCAACGCCGTGATCCTGAATGTCGAGACGCTGGAAGGCGGCGGCGGCGACGACGACCTGACCCTCGGCGCGGCCTTCAGCGGGCGCATCGCCCTGCATGGCGGGCAGGACCGGCTGCGCCTGGCCAATGGCGGCAATACCCTGACCGTCGCCGGGGTGGAGACGCTCATCGGCGGCAGCGGCGCCGACATCATCCTGTTCGAGCGCAGCATCACCGCCGCGCAGGTCGAATTGGGCACCGGCAGCGACCAGCTGACCCTCTCGGCCGGCGCCAACAGCGTCTTCGTCTCCGGTGTCGAGACGATCAATGGCGGCATCGGCGCGGACGACGTCACCTTCCGCGATGCGGCCGACAATGCCTTGGCCTCGCTCGGTCCCGGGCGCGACCGGGTGTTCCTGTCAGATGCCGCCGATGCCCTGCGCCTGCGCGGGGTCGAGATGCTGGAGGCCGGTGGCGGCGACGACACCGTCACGCTGCTCGACACCGTGCGCGGGGCGTATCTGCATCTCGGCGCGGGGCTCGATCGCGTGATGCTCGCCGATGGGGACAACATCCTGACCGTGCTCCATGGCGAGACCATCCTCGGCGGCAGCGGCGCCGACCTCGTGACGCTGGGCGCGGCATTGCCCGCGGGGCTGGTCGACCTCGGCGGAGGCAGCGACCGGCTGGCGCTGACGCGCGGCGGCAATCGCATTGCCGTCGCCGGCACCGAGCTCGTGATCGGCAGCGACGGCGCCGATACCATCGACCTCGCCGGCGGCGCGGACGGCGTGGTGTTGCGCCTGGGCGCCGGGGAGGACCATGTGCTGCTCGGTGCCGGCGGCAACCGGGTGACGCTGTCGGATGTGGAGCGGATCACGGGCGGCAGCGGCGACGATCTCGTCACCCTGGCGCGTGCGGTAATGGGGGCGCAGATCGACCTGGGGGCCGGCACCGACCGCCTGACGCTGGGCCCGGGCGCCAATGCCGTGGTCGTGCGGGATGCGGAGGCGGTGGTCGGCGGGGCCGGCGCGGATGCGGTGACGATCGCGGGTGCCACCGCCGCGGTCGCGGTCACGCTCGGCGGCGGATCGGATGTGCTAACGCTTGGCGATGGCGGCGTCGCGGTGGTGACGACGGATGTCGAACTGGTGCGCGGCGGGACCGGTGCCGACCGGATCACCGTCTCCGCCGGGAGCGGGCGCACGCGGCTGTACGGCGGGGACGGCAACGACACGATCACCGGCGGTGGCGGCAATGACGAAATCCAGGGCGGGGCCGGGGCCGACCGGCTGACCGGCGGCGCCGGGGCCGACCTGTTCATCTACACGGCGATCTCGCATTCATCGGTGTCGGCGCCGGATACCATCGTCAACTTCAACCCGCTGGAGGGCGATGCGCTGGCTTTCGCCGGCATCGGCACGGGCGGGGATTTCCGCTGGCGCGGCGCCTTCGCCTTCAGCGCCCAAGGCGGCGCGGAAGGGCGTTTCGACGAGGCGACGAAGATCCTCTCGATCGACATGGACGGCAACGGCACGGCGGACATGGCGTTCATCCTGCCGGGCTTTCCGCCCGACGACTTCGACGGGCATTCGGTGCTGTGGGCGTGAAGCGGATCCCGCCGCGCCAGGCGCCCGCGTCAGCGCGGGCCGAGCATGCCGCGCGCCACGATCAGGCGCATGATCTCGTTCGTGCCTTCGAGGATGCGGTGGACGCGCAGGTCGCGCACGATCTTCTCGACGCCGTACTCCGCGAGATAGCCATAGCCGCCCAGCATCTGCAGCGCGTCATCGGCGACGCGCGACCCGGTGTCGGTGACGAAGCGCTTGGCCATGGCGCAGAAGGCCGTAGCATCCGGCGCCTTCTCATCCAGCTTCGCGCAGGCGCGCCACAGCAGGGATCGCGCGGCCTCCAACTCGATCCGCATGTCTGCGAGCTTGAACTGCGTGTTCTGGAAATCACTGATCGCGCGGCCGAAGGCGCGGCGTTCGCGCGTGTAGTCCAGTGCGATTTCAAGCGCGGCTTCGGCACCACCCAGCGAACAGGCCGCGATGTTCAGCCGCCCGCCATCCAGGCCCGCCATGGCGAAGCGGAACCCCTGCCCTTCTTCCCCCAGCAGGGCGGAGGCCGCGACGCGCGCATCCTCGAAGATCACCTGGCGGGTCGGCTGGGCATTCCAGCCCATCTTGCGTTCATTGGCACCGAAGGACAGGCCGGGCGTGTCCTTCGGAACGAGCATCGCGGACACGCCGGCCGGACCCTCCCCGCCGGTGCGCACCATGGTCAGGTACAGATCCGACACGCCCGCACCGGAGATAAACTGCTTCGTCCCGTTCAGCACATAGCCTTCATTGTCGCGCGCGGCCCGCGTGCGCAGCGCCGCGGCATCCGACCCCGACCCCGGTTCGGTCAGCGCGTAGGACGCGATCCGTTCCATGGTGACCAGCGATGGCAGGTGCTCGGCCCGCTGCGCGTCCGACCCGAAGCGGTCGATCATCCAGGCGACCATGTTGTGGATCGACAGATAGGCCGCGACGGTGGGGCAGCCGGTCGCCAGCGCCTCGAACACCACGGCGGCATCCAGCCGCGTCAGGCCCGACCCGCCCGACCCTTCCCGCACATACAGCGCCGCCATGCCAAGGGCGGCGGCCTGTCGCATCTCCGCAATGGGAAAGTGGCGTTCCTCGTCCCAACGGCGGGCGTTGGGGGCGAGCACCTCGGCGGCGAAGTCGCGCGCGACGGACTGCAGTTCGCGTGTCGCTTCGGGCAGGTCGAAGGGTGAGGTCATGGCGTTCTGGCTCCCTTGCCACCTTACTAGGGCGCCCCGGGCCGCGCCGACACCCCATTCCGCGCGAACACCGCTCGCTCCAGACCGTGCGCCATCGACACAATTCCCGGTGTTCCATCGCAGCATGACCAATGCCTTGAACGCGGCCGTGATGATCCGCGGGTCCTTCGCCGGCATTCCGATCGGCGGCGGCTGGATGGTGCGCGAGTGGGAGAAGCCCGAGGGGCGCATCCGCTTCGCCGGCGACCGGACGTCGCTGAAATCCGGCTGGGTGGAAGGCGCGATCGAATCCGGGCTGCGGGCCGCGCGACAGATCGACCCGGCGGCGCGGCCCGAGGGCAATCCGCGGATCCGGCAGGAGATCGGCTTGCCGTGACGGAACCGGAGAGGGCCTTGCCCTTTCCGGACCTCACCCACCAAAGGTTTGAGGCCTTTGGAAACCTCGACCTGCCTCCGGGTGCCCAGGACCGGATCGGTGTCCGCAAAGGCGTCGGACACCGTGGCCGAGCCCTGGATATCGCGGGGTCCTGGCGGGGTGGTCTGGAGGGGCAGCGCCCCTCCATCGGCGCGCTACTCCGCCGCGATCGCCGGCGCTTCGATCACCGCCAGCCTTGCCCGGGTGGTGGCGAGGTTGCGCGCCTTGATCGGACCGAAACCCTTCACGCCAGCCCAGGCCTCGGCCCATTCCGCCGCCAAGGCGGGGTTGCCCATCAGCCTTTCGACCCCGGCGCGAAACTCGCCCGGCAGGGCGCGTTCGGTGCGGCGTTCCTCGGTGCGGCCGAAGGGGTCGAGCGCGGTGCCGCGCAGCACCTTGCCATGCCGCAGCAGGCCCATCGCGGTCAGCATCCATGGGCCGAAAACGCGCTTCGCGGGCACACCGGTCACCGGATCGGCCTTGGCCATCACCGGGGGGGCGAGGTGCATCTCGATCCGCTGCGTGCCGGTGAAGCCATGGGCCAGCGCGTCCTTCCAGGCGGGCAGGCTGTGCAGGCGGGCGACCTCGTACTCGTCCTTGTAGGCCATCAGGCGGTGCAACTGCGTCGCCACCGCGCGAGTGAGGCGTTCATCGCCCACCGCACGGACCTGCGCGACGAAGGCTTCATAGTCGCGGGCGGTGCGCGCGTTCTGATACCCGGTGAGGTCGGCGACGCGGCGCGCGACCAGCACGTCGATCGTCTCCGCCACATGCGCCGGCGGGGACAATTCCTCCAGCGCCGCTGCGCGCCCGCGCGCGAAGGCTTCCTTGTTCAGCGCCACCTGCGCGCCATTGAGGTCGAGCGCGCGGCCGATCGCTTCCGAGGACAACGGCACCAGCCCGCGCTGATAGGCGATGCCGAGCAGGAAGACGTTCAGGTAGACCGCATCGCCAAGCTCCTCGGTGACGCGCGTGGTGCCGCCCAGGGCAATGGTTTCGCGGCAGGCCGTGCGAATGCTCTCGAGCATCTCCGCACCGTGATACCGCGTGGCGGTGTCATTCACGAATTGCGCGGTCGGCGCAAGGTCGGCATTCACCACCGAAACCGTGCGCGCCGGCCCCAGCAGCGGGCGCGCCGTGCGGCCATGCGCCACCACCATGTCGGCGGCGATCAGCAGGTCGGTTCCACCCGCCGCGATGCGCGCACCGGCGATGCTGTCCGGCGCCGCGCCGGGCTCGCCGATCCGCAACTGCGCATAGACGCCGCCACCCTTCTGCGCGAGGCCGAGGAAGTCGAGGCTGCGCACCGGCCGCCCTTCCAGATGCGCGGCCTGGGCAAGGATGGCCGCGAGCGACGACACCCCCTGCCCGCCGACACCGGCCATCAGCAGGTTCCAGGCCTCGCCCTGCACCTCGGGGCGGATCGGTTCCGGCGGCGCGGCGCCGGATGCGACGACGTGGTGTTCCGCCGGCTTCGCACCCACCAGCGTGACGAAGGACGGACAGAAGCCGCCCAGGCAGGACAGGTCCTGGTTGCAGGCGGATTGGTCGATCCTGCGCTTGCGGCCGAATTCCGTGTCCACCGGTTCCACCGCCAGGCAGTTCGACGCACGCGAGCAGTCGCCGCAATCCTCGCAGACGCGCGGGTTGATCATCACCCGCCGCTCGGCCTTGGGGGCCAGGTCGCGCTTGCGCTTGCGGCGGCGTTCGGTCGCGCATTCCTGGTCGTAGATGATGGCCGTGACGCCCTTCACCTCGCGCAGGGTCCGCTGCACGGCGTCGAGGTCCGACCGGTGGTGGAAGCCCGCCGTCGCCGGGATCAGCGGATTGCCGCGATGGCGGTCGGGGTCGTCGGAGACGATCTCGATGCGCTCGACGCCTTCGGCGTGCAGCTGGGCGGCGATGTGCGGGACGTCGATCTCACCTTCGGGCGTCTGGCCGCCGGTCATGGCGACGGCGCTGTTGACCAGCACCTTGAAGGTCATGTTGGCCTTGGACGCCACGGCGAAGCGGACGGTCAGCGAACCCGAATGGCCCCAGGTGCCGTCGCCGATATTGGCGAAGACATGCTTTTCCGTGGTGAAGGGCGCCTGGCCGATCCAGGGCATGCCCTCCCCGCCCATCTGGGTGAATAGGTCCGAATTGCGGTCCATGTTCTTCGCTAAATAGTGACACCCAATGCCGGCCAGCGCGCGCGACCCGTCCGGAATGCGCGTCGAGGTGTTGTGCGGGCAGCCGGGGCAGAAATACGGGTCGCGCAGATGCAGCGGCGCGGTCTGCGCGGCGACCAGCGCATCCAGCTCGGCGATGCGTTCATGCAGCCGGTTGGTGCGCAGCGGCGCAGGCAGCCGCGCGGCGAGCGCGCGCAGGATCTGGCCGATGTCGAGTTCCGTGAGGTCGGACAGCAGCGGGCGGCCGTTCTCGTCCCTCTTGCCGGTAACGCGCGGGCGCACCGGCGCGTGGAACAGCGCGTCGCGCAGTTGCGGTTCGATCACCGGGCGCCGGTCCTCGATGACGAGGATCTCCTCCAGCCCATCGGCGAAGGCGCGCGCGGCCTCGGCATCCAGCGGCCACACCAGGCCCACCTTCCAGATCCGCAGGCCGTGTTCGCGCGCGAAGGCGTCCGAAATGCCGGCCTCGTCCATCGCCTGGCGGAACACCGCATAGGCCTTGCCGCGCACCGCGATGCCGAAGCGGGCATTCGGCCCATCCAGCACCATGCGGTCGAAGCCATTGGCGCGGGCGAAGGCGACAGCGGCCGGCAGCTTGAAATGGCGCAGCCGTTCCTCCTGCGCGATCGGGCTGTCGTGCAGGCGGATGTGCAGGCCATCGGGCGGCATCGGCAGCCCGACCGGGTCGCGCGTGGCGTAGCGCGCGGGGTCGAGCTGCACCGTCATCGACGCATCCATGGTGTCGGCGACGCATTTGATGCCCGCCCACAGCCCGGCGAAGCGCGACAGGGCGATGCCCTTGAGACCGAATTCCAGCACCTCCCCCACATCGGCGGGATCCAGCACCGGAATCTCCGCATCCATGAAGGCGTATTCGCAGCCGGAGGTGATGGTCGAGGATTTGGACGACGGATCGTCACCGGCCAGTGCGATGACGCCACCCTTCGGCATGGTCCCCGCGCTGTTGGCGTGGCGCAGCACATCGCCGGACCGGTCGATGCCCGGCCCCTTGCCGTACCAAATGCCAAACACGCCATCGACCGTCGCACCCGCGGTCAGCCCGACCTGCTGCGACCCCCAGATGGCGGTGGCGGCCAGGTCCTCGTTCAACCCGGGCTGGAAAACAATGTGATGCGTGGCGAGGCGCTTCTGCTGGCGCGCCAGTTCCTTGTCGAAGCCGCCGAGCGGCGAGCCGCGATAGCCCGAGATGAAGCCGCCGGTCTTCCAGCCGAGGGCCGCATCCATGTCCTGCCGCAGCATGGGCAGGCGGACCAATGCCTGGGTGCCTGTCAGCAGCACGGGTCCGTCGGTCGCGTCCCAGCGTTCCTCGAGTGTCGCGTCCGGTCGGATGATGCTGCCCATGGCGGTCATGTTGGTCTGCTCCGGCAATCCTGCCAATGCCGGGATGATGCGCCAGGACGCGCGGCGGTTTATTCCGATTTCTGTTGTGCAGTGCCGAAGTGGCGGAACATCCTTCTGCCATGGACGCCACAGACCGACGAATCCTCCGTGCCCTCGCCCGCCGCGCGCGGCTGACCAATGCCGAGCTGGCCGAGGAGGTGGGGCTGTCGCCCTCCCCCTGCTGGACGCGGGTGAAGCGGCTCGAACAGGCCGGCGTGATCCAGGGCTATCAGGCGCTGCTGGACCAGGCGGCGCTCGGGCTGCCCGATACGGTATTCCTGGAAGTGATGATGGAGCGGCACGACGACGAGAACCTCAGGCGCTTCGAGGAGGCTGTCAGCGCCATGCCCGAGGTGCTGGAATGCTGGCTGGTGACCGGCGAGTACGACTACATCCTCAAGGCCGCGGTGGGCGGCACGGCGGGGTACGAACGCCTGTTACGAGAGAAGATCTACCACCTGCCCGGCGTGCGGCACACGCGCACGGCGTTCACGCTGCGCTGCCTGAAACGGGTGATCTCGCCGGTGCCTTGATTTTTGGCCTCACACGCCGGGCGCCGCACATCCGTGCGACTTGGCTTCGCGCCATGCACTGGCGCGAAGCCAAGCGGCCTGGAAGGGCCGCGCCCGCCGTTTGATGGCATGCCATACACCATGACAATGCGGGCCGCTGACAGCGGCCCGCATTGTCAGTGACCTTCCTGCTCGTCGAAATGCACCTTGATGGCGTTGAACGCGTTCAGCACGCCGAACAGCACCAGCCCCCAGCCGAAGATGGCGATCCCGACATCGCGTGCCGCCGCGGCCAGGAACAGGCCGACCAATCCCAGCACGACATAGGTAATGAGGAAGAATACGCGGGCACCGGTCATTTCGGCGTCTCCTTGCGGGGTTTGTCGTCGAACAGGATGCGTGCGGCCGCACCGTCCAGGTCTTCGTACTGGCGCGACCGCAGCGCCCAGAGAAATCCCGCCAGGCCGATCAGGCCCAGCAGCAGCGAAGCAGGGATCAGGAAGATCAGCGCGTCCATCGTTCAGTCCTTCGCCACGCGCAGCGCGTTCAGCACCACGACCAGGGAGGATGACGCCATGACGACCGCCGCGATCAGCGGAGTCACCAGCCCCAGCGCCGCCATCGGCACCGCGACGCCGTTATAGGCCAGCGAGAAGCCGATATTCTGCCGCGCGATCGCCTGGGCGCGCCGCGCAATGAGGATCGCCGCGGGCAGCACCGACAGGCCTTCGCGCTGGAGCACCAGGTCGGATGCGGTCTGCGCCAGGTCCGTCGCCCCCGCGGGGCTTGCCGAGACATGCGCCGCCGCCAGCGCCGCCGCATCGTTGATGCCGTCGCCCACCATCAGCGGATGCCGCCCCGAATCCTTCAGCGCCATGGTGCGCGCCTGCTTGGCAACGGGATCCACGCCGGACCGCCATTCGGCGATGTTGGCCTGCCAGGCGACGGATGCCACCGCGCCTTCCCCATCGCCGGACAGCAATTCGGCCGACAGGCCGAGCGCACCGAGTGCCGCAACCGCGGCCGGCGCATCCTCCCGCATCCGGTCGGCAAAGCGGAACATGACCGGCGCGGCATCGCCATCGCGCAGCGCCAGCACCATGCCATCGGCCGAAGCGCCAAGGCCGCAGAACGACGGCGAGCCGAGCCGCGCCGCGCCCTGCTCCAGCCCTTGGCCCACGACTTCCCTGACGCCATCAGCCATCGGCGCCTCCGGGCAGGCACGCACCAGCGCCTGTGCCAGCGGATGCCGCGACGCGCGCGCCATGGACGCTGCGCGCAGCAGCGTCGCCGGGTCCTGCCCGGCGGGGATCAGCACGGGCCGCCCCTCGGTCAGCGTCCCGGTCTTGTCGAGCACGACGTGGTCGGCGGTCGCGAGACGTTCGAGCGCGGTCGCCGAGGTCACCAGAACGCCGCGGCGGAACAATCCGCCGACCGCGACGACCTGCACCGCCGGCACGGCAAGTGCGAGCGCGCAGGGGCAGGTGATCAACAGCACGCAGACGGCGTTCACCAGTGCCACCTGCCAGGGGGCATCGAGCACGCCCCACCAGGCCAGGAAGGTGATGGCCGCGACGGCATGCACCACCGGCACATAGAAGCGCGAGGCGCGATCGGCGATGGCGACGAAGCGGCCCTTGGCCTGTTCCGCGCGTTCCAGCAGCCGCGCCATGGCGGCAAGCGAGCCGTCCCTGGCGGCCGCGCTGACTGTCATGGTGAAGGCCGCGCCCATGTTCACCGCGCCGGCCGGCAACTTGTCGCCGGCAACAAAGGCGCGCGGCACGCTCTCCCCGGTGGTCGCGGCGGCGTCGAGCAACGCGTCGGTCGCGGCGACACCATCCAGCCGCAGCCGTTCGCCGGCCGAGACCAGCACGCGGTCCCCCGCGGCGACGGCTTCCGCCGGCACCGCTTCCATATGCCCATCGGCCAGCACGCGGCTGACCAGGCCTTCCTGCAGCGCCAGCAGTTCCGCCACCGATTGCCGCGCGCGGCGCCGCGCCGCGCGGTCAAACACGCGACCCGCCAGCAGCAGCGCCAGCAGCATCGTGGCCCCGTCGAACCAGGTGTAGGGCCCGTTGCGCAGCGTCTCCGACAGCGACATCCCAGCGGTTGCCAGCACGCCGAGCGACACGGCGAGGTCCATCGACGGCCGCCCTGCGCGGATCGCCGCCCATGCGGACCGGTAGAAGGGCATGCCCGCGATCAGCACCACCGGCAGGCCGATCAGCGCCGCCAGCCAATGCAGCCCGTGCCGCAGCGACGGTCCCATGTCTCCGCCGACCCAGACGGCGACGGAGATCAGCATGATGTTCATCGACCCGAAGGCCGCGATCCCCAGCGCGCGGGTCAGCACGCGGCCTTCGGCGTCATCGGTCGCGCGCAGACAGGCGGGCGACCAGGGTGCGATGCGGAAACCAAGCCGACCGAGAAGTGCGGCGACGTCGTTCGCCCGCGCCGCTTCCCCTCGCCAGGTGACCGTCAGCCGACGCGCGGAAAGCGATGCACGGGCCGACAGCACATCCGGTTCGGCGGCCAGCGCCTGTTCGACCAGCCAGACGCAGGCACCGCAGGTCAGCCCCGAGACCACGAGATCAAGCCGCTGCGTGCCGTCCCGCAATGTCTCGACGAAAGGTGCGAGGTCGAGCCCGGGTGCGAGTGCCTCGGGCCGCAATGCGCCGGCCTCGGTCTCTCGCCGGCCGTAGAAGGCGGACAGGCCCAGCCCCGCGACCAGCGCATGCGCGCCAGCGCAGCCTGTGCAGCAGAATCGGTCCTGCCCCGGTGCCAGCCTTGCGTCGCAATGCGCGCAGGACGCGGCCGAGACCGCCTCCGACGCGACGGGCCGGGCATGGCCGAGGATGCTCACCGCACGATCAGCCGGTGGCGGATGTCGAAGGGCGTCCCGTCCTGGCCGAACAGGGTCAGACGCGCTTCCCACAGGCCGCGCTCGGGCGGCTGCACTTCCGCCGCCCAGCGGCCCGAGCCACGCGGCACGAAGTTGAGCGGCACCTGGAGACCTTCCAGCGGGCGCTGCAGCACGCCTTCGATGCGGCCGGGCACCGGGCGCCCGTCGCGGTCGGTGGCAACGACGCCGAGCAGGCCGCCCTCGAAGGTGACGGCTGCCCGCCAGCCGAGCGCATCCTGCCGCGCCGCCTCGGCCAGCACCTGGTCGTAGCCGCGTCCACGTTCGTAGGAATGCGGGATGGTGACGCCGGTGAAGGTGGAGACGGCGTAGTAGATCATCAGCATGTTCACCGCGAAGACCACCGCGAAGCCGCCGACGAAGGCCCACGGGATCCATCGGCTGCGCTTCGGGTCGTATCCGGCATCCTGCATGGCGGCGCTCATGGCTTCGGTCCCAGGAAGCTGCTCGACTGGCTGGCGACGGCGCGGCCGCGCGCATCGAGCAGGCGGAAGGTGACGGGCGTATCCTCGGGCAGCCGCATCCCCTGGGACGCGGTCAGGAAGACGCGGTATTGCGCGATGCCATCGGCGCGGCGGGCCAGCAGCGGGCGGCCCTGCGCGTCGTTCTCGACATCCTGCACGGTCATGCGGAAGCCGTCCGGCGCGGCCAGCACGAGCGCGAGCGGCGCCTCCTCCCGCGTCTTGTTGACGATCTTCACGGTATAGCCGTTGCGGATCGCACCATCCGACAGCCGCACGAACAGCGGCGCGCGGTCGCGCAGCACGGTCAAGTCCAGCGTCGAGCGCAGCAGGAAGGCGCCGAGCATGACCAGCGCGACGAGGCTGAGCGCCCCGGCATACATCATGGTGCGCGGGCGGATGAAGCGCGGCATGTGGCGTGCCGCCATGCCCGCCGCGAAACGCGCCTCGCCCGGCGGCATCGCCGCGGTCGCGGCGGCACTGGCCGACAGGTTCTTCAGCGTCTCGAAGGCGATCAGCCCCTTGGGACGGCCGAGTTTGGACATCACGCTGTCGCAGGCATCGACGCACAGCCCGCAGCCGATGCATTCCAGCTGCTGCCCGTCGCGGATGTCGATCCCGGTCGGGCAGACATGCACGCAGGCGAAGCAGTCCACGCAGTCGCCGACGCCGTCGGCCTTGGCCTTGCCGCGCGGTTCGCCGCGCCAGTCGCGATAGGTCACGACGAGCGAATTCTCATCGAGCATCGCCGCCTGGAAGCGTGGCCAGGGGCACATGTAGGTGCAGACCTGTTCGCGCGCCCAGCCGGCCAGCAGATAGGTGAAGCCGGCGAACAGCGCGAAGAAGAAGTAGATCTCGAGGCTGGCGCGCCCGGTCAGGATGTCGACCGTCACGGTCGGCGCGTCGTTGAAGTACATCACCCAGGCGCCACCGGTCGCCGCGGCGATCACAAGCCACACCACATGGGTCAGGCCCTTGCGGGTCCAGTAGTTCGCGCCATGCGGCCCCTGGTCCAGCTTCATCCGCGCGTTGCGGTCGCCCTGGATCCAGCGCTCGACGAACATGAACAGGTCCGTCCAGACCGTCTGCGGGCAGGTGAAGCCGCACCACAGCCGCCCGAACAGGGACGACACGGCAAACAGCGCGAAAGCCCCGAGGATCAGCGCGCCGGCGAGGAAGTAGATCTCCTGCGGCCAGAGCTCGATCCAGAAGAAGAACAGCCGGGCATTGGCGATATCGACCAGCACCGCCTGGTCGGGCACGCCCGCCCCGCGATCCCAGCGAAGCCACGGCATGATGTAATACAGCGCGAGGCAGGCCATCAGCACCGCCCACTTCACCGACCGGACGGGGCCGAAGACGCGCTTCGGATAGACCTTCTGCCGCGACGCATAGAGCGGCTGGGCGGCGGCGGAGGCGGGTGCCTCCGCCGGCCGGTCGGCCTTCGCGCGATGCGGTGCCTCGACGCTGGTCATGTCGCTTTGTCCTGTCGAGCGGGGAGCTACTCGCCCCCGCCCAAGGCGTGCACGTAAACGGTCAGCATGTTGATCACGGCCGGGTCCAGGCGGCCCTGCCAGGCCGGCATCACGCCCAGGCGCGGGCTGTGGATCATCGCCACGATGTCGCGCTTGGTGCCGCCCTGCAGCCAGACCTGGTCGGACAGCCGCGGGGCGCCGACATCGCGGTTGCCCTCGCCGCGTTCGCCATGGCAGGCGACGCAGTTCTCGGCGAACACCGTCTGGCCGCGGGTGACCGCCGCCGCGTCGGTCGAACGCCCCGACAGCGACAGCGCATATTCCGCGACATCGTTGACCTGGGCCGCGGTCAGCAGGCCATCGGCGCCGAAGCGCGGCATGACGGAAGTGCGCGCCTCGTCGTCCTCGGTGTTGCGGATGCCGTGGCGGATGGTGGCCTGGATGGCCTCCAGCGAACCGCCCCACAGCCAGTCATCGTCCACCAGCGCGGGATAGCCACCCACCGCGCCCTGCCCGCCCGCACCATGGCAGGCGGCGCAGTTGTTGGCGAAGGCGACACGCCCGCCGGCCAGCGCGAAGGCGCGCAGTTCTGGGTCGGCAGCGATCTGCGCCGGGGTTGCCGCGCGCAGCCGCGCCATCATCGGCGCGTTGGCTGCCTGCGCGGCGGCGACATCAGCGACGATCGCCTCCCGCGCCACCCAGCCGGAGGTGCCCTTCCAGCCCGGCAGCGACGGGTAGATCACCATCCACGCCACACCGAAGACGATGGTGGCGTAGAAGGTCCACAGCCACCACTTCGGCAGCGGGTTGTTCAATTCCTTGACGCCATCCCATTCGTGGCCGGTGGTGTCCTGCCCGGTCACGGCGTCCTTTTCGATCTTGGTCGGCATCCTCGGATGCTCCTCAGCGTCCGCCAGGGGCGGAATCGGTGTCGCGGAACGGGATATCGGCCTGCGCCTCGTAATACGTCTTCCGCGATGGCCGCAGCACGAACCACAGCATCCCGACGAAGAGCACGAAGAACCACACGACCCAGAGGCTGCGCAGCAGCGGCAGGGATTCGATCAGCGAAGTCATCACCCCCTCCTCAAGGCTGGCGCAGCTGCGCCGGCGTCACGTCGCGGAAATCGACGAGCGTGCCGAGCATCTGCAGATAGGCGACGAGCGCATCCATCTCGGTGATCCGCGCGGGATCGCCGTCGAAAGCACCCTGGCGGGCACGGGCGTAGCGCGTCTGGAAGGCCGCGCCGTCGGCCTCGGGCCGGGCCTGCGCCTCGATATCCGCGCGCGCATTGGCGATCATCTCGTCGCTGTAGGGCACGCCCACGACGCGCAACGCGCGCATCCGGTCCTGGATGTCCCCGTAGTCGAGCGGACGATCCAGGAACGCGTAGGGCGGCATCACCGAGGCCGGCACCAGCGCCCGCGGGGACCGCAGATGCGCCGCGTGCCAGTCATCCGAATACCGCCCGCCGACGCGCGCGAGGTCCGGCCCCGTGCGCTTCGACCCCCATTGGAAGGGATGGTCGTACATGCTCTCGGCGGCAAGGCTGTAGTGGCCGTAGCGCTCCAGCTCGTCGCGGAAGGGGCGGATCATCTGGGAATGGCAGAGGTAGCAGCCTTCCCGCACATAGATGTCGCGGCCCATCTGTTCGAGCGGCGTGTAGGGGCGCACCCCCGCCACGCGCTCGATGGTGGTCTCGACCGCGAAGAGCGGCACGATCTGCACCAGGCCACCGATCGAGACGGTGATGAGCGTGAGCACGCCCATCAGCACCAGGTTGCGCTCGATGATGCCGTGGTCGCGAAGCCAGCGGAACATGGGCGTGTCCTCCTTATTCCGCCGCGACGGCAAGGGCGGGAACGGCGGCGGGCTCGGGCTCGATCGCCTCGCTGCTCGTCACCGTCTTCCACAGGTTGAAGGCCATGATCAGCCCGCCGGTCAGGTACATCACGCCGCCCAGCGTCCGGATCACGTAGTAGGGGTGCATCGCCTCCACCGTCTCGACGAAGGAGTATTGGAGGAAGCCGAGCTCGTCATAGGCGCGCCACATGAGCCCCTGCATGATGCCCGACACCCACATCGCGCTGATGTAGAGAACGATGCCGAGCGTCGCGAGCCAGAAGTGCCAGGCGATGAGCTTCTCGCTCCATACCGCCTTCTTCTTCCACAGCACGGGGAACAGGTAGTACAGCGCGCCGAAGGTGATGAAGCCGTTCCAGCCCAGCGCACCGGAATGGACATGGCCGATGGTCCAGTCGGTGTAGTGCGACAGGCCGTTCACCGCCTTGATGGACATCAGCGGCCCCTCGAAGGTCGCCATGGCGTAGAAGCCGACCGCGGTGACCGAGAAGCGCAGCGCGGCGTTGGTCCGCAGCTTGTCCCACGCGCCCGACAGCGTCATCAGCCCGTTGATCATGCCGCCCCAAGACGGCATCCACAGGATGATGCTGAACACCATGCCGAGCGTCTGCGCCCAATCCGGCAGCGCGGTGTAGTGCAGGTGGTGCGGACCCGCCCAGATGTACAGGAAGATCAGCGTCCAGAAATGCACGATGGACAGCCGGTAGGAATAGATCGGCCGGTCCGCCTGCTTGGGGATGAAGTAGTACATCATCCCCAGGAAGCCGGCGGTCAGGAAGAAGCCCACCGCGTTGTGGCCGTACCACCACTGGATCATCGCCCCCTGCACGCCGGCCGGCGCCGAGTAGGAATGCGCCGAGCCCAGGCTGACCGGGATCGAGATGTTGTTGCCGATATGCAGCATGGCGATGGTGATGATGAAGGCGAGGTAGAACCAGTTCGCCACGTAGATGTGGGGTTCCTCGCGCCGCAGCAGCGTGCCGCCGTAGATGACGAGGTAGGCGACCCAGACGAAGGTCAGCCAAAGGTCCACATACCATTCCGGCTCGGCGTATTCCTTGCCCTGGCTGATGCCGAGGACATAGCCCAGCGCCGCCATCACGATGAAGAACTGGTAGCCCCAGAACAGGAACCAGCCGGCATCGTTGCCGCCGAACAGCCGCGCGCGGCAGGTCCGCTGCACGATGAACAGGGACGTGCCGATCAGCGCATTGCCGCCGAAGGCGAAGATGACCGCGCTGGTATGGACCGGGCGCAGACGCCCAAAGGTCGTCCATTCCAGGTCGAGGTTCAGCAGCGGGAAGGCCAGTTGCAGGGCGATCACCACCCCCGCCAGGAAGCCCACCACGCCCCAGAAGACGGTGGCGATGGCGAAGGCGCGGATCGGCGCCTCGACATAGCCGACCTCCTCCGCCCTGACGCCCTGGCCCGGAGCCAGGGCGGCTGTTGCAGTTGCTGCTGCCACGACCAGATTCTCCCCAAGCGGCGCCGCGGCGGAGTCGCCGCACGCACCAAGAATGGCAGGGAACGCCCGGAAGGGGGTGCCGTCCTTGATCCGGATCAATTCTCTCGCAATGCAGCAGTCTAGACTATGATTTGGTCCGGGGCGGCCAAGCCCCGTGGGAGGAGCGACAAGCCATGCCAAGCGAAGCGCAGCCGATTGCCCGCGGCGCAGCCGCCATCCGCGTGGTCCCGCCGGATCGCCCCTGGACCTGGCTGACGGCCGGCTGGCGCGACCTGCTCGCCAATCCCCTGATCGGTTTCTTCTATGGCGGGGCGCTGACGCTGGCGGGGTGGCTGATCTCGCTGGTCCTGCTGTGGACGCGCAGCGCCTGGGCCATCCTGCCGGCCTCGGCCGGCTTCTTCATCGTGGCGCCGCTGCTGGTCGCCGGCCTCTATGAGGCATCGCGCCTGCGCGAGGTGGGCCAGCCGGTCACGATCGGTGCCTGCCTGCGGGGGTTCACTCGCAACGGTACACAGTTGGCCTTCATGGGCGTGGTGCTGCTGCTGCTGCATCTGTTCTGGGTGCGATTCGCGGCGCTGCTCTTCGCGCTGATGTTCGGCATCAACTTCGCCCCGCCACTCGAGGATGTCCCTATGGCGATGTTGCGCTCGCCGATGCTGCTGCCCTTCCTGATCGTCGGCACGGCATCGGGGGCGGTGCTGGCGGCCGGGGCCTTCGCCATCTCGGCCGTGTCGATCCCGATGCTGGTGGACCGGCCGGACATCTCCGCCTTCGAGGCCATCGTGGCGTCGTTGCGCGCGGTGGCGACCAATCCGGGGGCGATGATCTTCTGGGCCGGGCTGATCGTGGTGTTCACCGCCATGGCTATGGTGCCGTTCTTCCTCGGCCTCGCGCTGGTGATCCCGCTGATCGGGCATGCCACCTGGCATGCGTACAGGGACCTGGTGGGTCAGGCGTAGCGCCGCTGCCGCATCAGCAGGAAGGCCACCAGCGCCAACTGCACGACGTTCACCGCGATGCCGACCCACCAGGCGGCCGCATAGAAGCCCACGCGGTCATAGATCGCGCCCGCCAGCCAGGCCCCGAAGGCCATGCCGGACAGGGAGACGAACAGCAGTGCCGGCACGCGCCAGGATGCCTCGGCGGCCGGAAACAGCGCGCGGATGGTCAGCACATAGGCCGGCACGATGCCGCCAAAGCCTAGGCCATAGGCCGCCGCGACGACGAACAGCCCGGCCTCGTCCTGCGTCGCGAGGAAACCCAGCATCCCCGCCACCTGGGCGGAAGACCCGGCGAAGACCGTCCACAGCCCGCCGATCCGGTCCGACAGCCAGCCCCAGAACTGCCGTGCGAGGAAGGCCGCGAGCAGCAGCACCGACAGCATCGCCGCCCCGCGCGACGCGCTGATGCCCAGGTCGCCGCAGAACGCCACAAGATGCGCCGCCGGCATCGCCATCGGCACGCAGCACAGGAAGGAGGCCGCGGCGACCAGCGCCATCGCCAGGTTGGGCGGCATGCCGAGCACCCGCCGCCCCTTCACGCTGTGCATCCCGCCAAGCCCGGCCGCCGGCATCGGCGCCGGTGCCAGCACAAGCGCGGCGAGGGTCACCACCGTCACCGCCGCAAACACGCCATAGGCGCGCATCGTCGCCTGCCAGCCGAAGGCGCCGATCGCGCGCTCGAACACGAAGGGCCAAAGGAAGCCGGCAACATACTGGCCGGAGGAGACCAGCGCGAGCGCCGCCCCGCGCCGCCGGTCGAACCACAGCGAGACATAGGCGACCATCGGTGCGAACAGCGCGCCATTGCCGAACAGCCCGACGCCAAGCCCGATCCCGGCCAGCAGCGACCAGCCCTGGCCCAGCGAGGCCAGCGCAAGGCCGCACAGGATCGACACGCCCCCCATGATCGCGACGCGGCGCTGCCCGATGCGCGCGGCCAACAGGCCGCAGACCACACCGCCCGCGCCAGACCCCAGATAGGCGAGCGAGGTTGCGAGCGAGGGGATGGAACGGCCCCCGCCCAATGTCTCGGCGATCGGCACCAGGCCGATCACCACCGTCAGCGGCGCGCCGGCGGCCAGGGCGAGCATCGTCACGGCGGTAACGGCAATGATCCAGGATTGTCGGGTCTCGACACTCCCGCCCGTGGCGGCGTCCGGCATGCGTTTCCTTCCCAGCGGGGGGAAGTCTCGGCGCGTCGCGCGCCGCCGTCCAGGTCAGGCGGCGACGCGCAGCGCCATCGCCGCCAGCACCACCCCGTTCAGCACGAACAGCGCGGCACCCGCGAGGCGCATCCCCGGCCCGGCCCGCCGACCGAAGAAGCGGCCGAGCAGCGCGACACCCATCAGCGCCGGCATGGTCCCGGAAACGAACGCGGCCATGGCCAGGGCACCACCCAGCACCGAACCGGTCGCGGCAGCGCCCGCCAGCGCGCCGTACAGCAACCCACAAGGCAGCGCCGACAGCATCAGGCCCAACGCCACGCCGCGCAGACCGGTGGGTGCCGCCAGCAGCGCGCCCAGCCGGCGCTCCAGCCCCGGCGGCAGTCGCGGCGCCGGCATCCTCGGCACCAGTGCGGCGATGCGAGCCGAGGCCTGCGCCAGCATCAGCACCGCGGCCACCGCCAGCAGCCCGGCGAGCACGAATCGGAACCCGGTGCCGAAGGCCACCAGCCCGGCCAGCCCGCCCGCCGCCGCGCCCAGCGCCCCATAGCCGATCATCCGCCCGAGGTGGTAGGGCGCCAGCGCCGCACCGGACAGCCGCGCCAGCACCCCCCCGGCCTGCGCGCGGTCGGCCACCGCCGCCGCCTGTGCGATGACGAAGGGACCGCACATGCCCGCGCAATGCGTCACCCCGCCCGCCAGCCCCGCCAGGAACAGCGCCGCCATCACCGCCGGCACGCCGCCGGGCCCGAGCGCCGTCAGGTCGTGCAGGCAATTCACCAGGAACTCCATCGGCGGCTTCTAGCATGCGCGCGACGAGCCGGCTTGCGGCGGCGCAAGGCCTCGCCAGGATGCGCGGCACGGATTACACGCGAAGCATCATGCGCCCCCCCCTCGCCCTCACCATGGGAGAACCCGCCGGCATCGGCGCGGAGATCGCCGCCGGTGCCTGGTCCGCCCTGCGCGCGACCGGTCCGACCTTCTTCCTGATCGACGACGCGACCCGTCCCTTCGCCGTGCCGGTGCAGGCGATCGCGGCACCCGAGGAGGCCGCGGCGGTCTTCCCGCACGCCCTGCCGGTGCTGCACCGCCCGCTGCCTCGGCCGCCCATACCGGGCCGCCCAGACCCTGCCAATGCAGCCGCCGTCATCGCCGCGATCACGGAGGCGGTGGAGTTGACCAAGGCCGGCCGTGCGGCCGGGGTGGTGACCAATCCGATCCAGAAATCCGTGCTGACCGCGGCGGGGTTCAAGCATCCCGGCCATACCGAATATCTCGGCGAGATCGCCGGCACCAATGTCCCGCCGGTGATGATGCTGGCCTCCACCGAGTTGCGCGTCGTGCCGGTGACGATCCATGAGGCGCTGGCGACGGCCATCGCGCGGCTGACACCGGCGATGATCGTCGAGACCGCCCGCATTACCGCGCGCGCGCTGCGCGAGGATTTCGGCATCGCCGACCCGCGCCTGGCCATCGCCGGGCTGAACCCGCATGCCGGCGAGGCCGGCACCATGGGTCGTGAGGATATCGAGATCGTCGCCCCCGCCATCGCGACGTTGCGCGCGGAGGGCATAGACGCGCGCGGGCCGTTGCCGTCCGACACCATGTTCACCGCGCTCGCACGGCCGGGCTACGACGCGGCGATCTGCCTCTATCATGACCAGGCGCTGATCCCGATCAAGACGCTCGACATGGCCGGCGGCGTCAACGTCACGCTCGGCCTGTCGATCGTGCGGACCAGCCCGGATCATGGCACGGCGCTCGATATCGCGGGCACGGGGAAGGCTGACCCTTCTTCGCTGATCGAGGCGGTCCTGCTCGCCGCGCGCCTCGCGGCGGTGCGCGCGGGCTTGGCGGTTCCGCCCACGCCAGCCACGGCGCCGCCGGGCTGGCGGCCGATCGCGACCGCGCCGCGCGACGGCACGCGCGTGCTGCTGACCGATGGCTCCGTGGTGACCGGCGGCAAATGGGTCGAAGGCACGCGCTATCACGGCGCGGAGGAGACGGAGGTTTCGATCTTCGTCGCCGACAGCGGCAACGACATCGATTGGAAGGGCGGGCCGGACGTGTCGGAACCGCTGTTCTGGCAGCCATTGCCGGCACCCCCGGGCAAGGACACCGCATGACGCAGCATCTCGATTTCTCGGTGAATGTCGATCACGTCGCCACGCTGCGGAACGCCCGTGGCGGGACGTTCCCCTGCCCGGTCGAGGCCGCGCGGGTCGTGGTCGACGCCGGCGCGGATGGCGTGACGATGCATCTGCGCGAAGACCGCCGCCACATCCGGGACCGCGACGTGGAACGCGTGCGCGCGGAGATCGCGGCACCGCTGAATTTCGAAATGGCGGCGACCGAGGAGATGGTCGCCTTCGCCGAGCGTATCCGCCCGCCCTATTGCTGCCTGGTGCCGGAGAAGCGCGCCGAACTGACCACCGAGGGCGGGCTCGACGTGCTGCGCGCCTCGTCGTTCCTGAAGCAGGCGATCGACCGGCTGCGCGCAGCCGACGTGCGGGTTTCCATCTTCATCGAGGCCGATCCGGCGCAGATCGAGGCGGCGGCCGCGCTCGGCGCGCAGGCGATCGAGTTGCACACCGGCACCTATGCCGAAGGGCCGGTGGAGAACCGCGCGGCCCAGCTTGCGCGGCTGAAGGCGGGTGCGGCCACGGCGAAGGCCGCGGGGCTGCTCTGCCATGCTGGCCATGGCCTGACCTTCGACACTGTCGGCCCCATCGCCGCGTGGCCGGAAGTGACCGAGGTGTCGATCGGCCATTTCCTCATCTCGCAATCGGTGTTCGAGGGGCTGGGGGCGACGGTGAAGCGCTTCCGCGCCATCATGGACGCCGCGCGCAACGCATAAGGAAACGCCATGCCCAGCATCACCGTCGACGGCTATCCGCTCGCCTATGCCGAGGCCGGTTCCGGCCCGCCGCTGCTGATGATTCACGGCACGCTCGGCGACCAGCGGTCCTGGTCCGGGCAGATGGACGCCTTCGGCGCGAAGTACCACGCCATGGCCGTGAGCCTGCGCCATTGCTGGCCCGGCGAATGGAAGGATGCCGGCGACTTCACCATCGCGCGCCACACCGCCGACATCGCCGGCTTCATCACGGCCCTGGGCAAAGGACCGGTGCGGCTGATCGGCCATTCGCGCGGCGGGCACATCGCCTTCCGCGTCGCCCAGCACCACCCCGGCCTGATCGAGTCCCTGGTGCTGCTGGAGCCGGGCGGGGAGTTGGACGAAACCCTCGGCGGCGCGCCGCCGGCCGGCAAGCAGGGTGCCGCCTTCGCCCGCGGTGCGGCACTGATCGGCGAAGGCAAGACCGAGGAAGGCCTGACCGTCATCGCCGAGCACACCGGCGGACCCGGCGCCTGGGCCAAGCGGTCTGAGGCACGCAAGGAGGTCAACCGCGACAATGCGCGCACGCTGCTCGGCCAGGTGAACGAACAGCGCAAGCCCTACAGCCGCAGCGAGGCCGAGGGCATCCGCATCCGCACGCTGCTCGCCGGCGGAGACCAGTCCCAGCCGCAATTCGGCGTCATCCTCGATGCGCTGGAGAAGGCCATGCCGAATGCGACGCGCGTGACCATCCCGAAGGCCGCGCACAGCGTGCAGGCGGATAATCCGTCCGCGTTCAACGCGGCGGTGCTGGCCTTCCTCGAAAAGCGTTGACGGCCGCGGCCGTCGCCCCGACCATCATGTCCATGATCGCGCGCCCCGCCACGCTGGCTACCCGACGCCGTCGTCCCACGACGACGGCACGGCGGCGCGCGCCCGATGCGAAGACGCGAGGATAGCGGCTCCACCGCGACCCCTCTCCGTCTTCCCGGCGCCCCGCCCACCGCAAGGTCGGCGGGGTTTTTCGTGTCCATCCGACAGGACCCATCCCATGGCAGCACTTCCCCCCACCGCGTTCCGCCGCGCAAACCCAGCTGATGCGGCCGCGATCCGCACGGTGACGCGCGAGGCCTATGCGCGATGGGTGCCGCTGATCGGGCGTGAGCCGCTGCCGATGCGCGTGGACTACGATGCCGCCGTGATGGAGCACCGCTTCGATCTGTTCCAGCGCGGCCCCGACATCCTTGCCCTGATCGAGACGGCGCTGCGTGACGATCACCTGTGGATCGAGAACATCGCCGTGCGGCCGGACCAGCAGGGCCAGGGCCTTGGAAGCCGGCTGCTGGCGCATGCGGAGACACTGGCGCGTGAGGCGGGCCGCGCGGAGTTGCGCCTGCTCACCAATGCCGCCTTCGCGTCCAACGTCGCGCTGTACGAACAGCGCGGCTACGCCGTCACGGCACGCGAGGCGTTCCAGGGCGGGACGACGGTGTTCATGCGGAAGGCGATTGCATAGTGAAGCGGCCAAGACCGGAGAGGGCGTTGCCCCCTCCGGACCACCCCCACCAAAGGCCAGTGGGCCTTTGGAAACCGTCACTTGGCGCCGGACATGCCAGGCGGTCCAGATCACTGCTGCGCACCGCAACGCTCTGGCTCTCAGCTCAACAGCGACGCCCGGCGCCAAAATCCCGCATTCCAAAGGCCCGTTGGCCTTTGGTGGGGTGGCTTGGAGGGGCAAAGCCCCTCCAATTCATCGCGTGAAGGCGTCAAGCACCATCACGCATCCGTAAACTGCAGCGCCGCCAGCCGCGCATAAAGTCCGCCCTCCGCCAGCAACGCCTCATGCGTCCCCGTCGCGACGATCCGTCCGGCCTCCAGCACCACGATCCGGTCCGCCGCACGCACCGTGGCCAGGCGATGCGCCACCACCAGCGTGGTCCGCCCCTTCGACAGCCGTGCGAGTGCCGCCTGCACCGCATGCTCGCTCTCGGCATCGAGCGCGCTCGTCGCCTCATCCAGCAGCAGCACCGGGGCGTCGCGCAGGATGGCGCGGGCGATGGCGACGCGCTGGCGCTGGCCGCCCGACAGTGTCACGCCGCGCGCCCCCAGATGCGTAGCGAAGCCGTCCGGAAGTGCTGTGATGAAGCCGGCGGCGGAGGCGGCCTCGGCGGCGGCGCGGACGGCGTCGTCACTGGCGTCGGGGCGGCCGTAGCGGATGTTGTCGGCGACGGTCGCGGAGAAGATCACGGGGTCCTGCGGCACCAGGCCGATGCGTCCGCGCACCGCCTCGGGCGCCGCACGCGCGATGTCCACGCCATCGAGCAGGATCACGCCGCCCTGGGGATCGTAGAAGCGCAGCAGCAACGACAGCACGGTGGTTTTGCCCGCGCCCGACGGGCCGACGAGCGCAACGGTCTCGCCCGGCGCGACCTCCAGGGTGAAGCCATCCAGCGCGGAGGTGTCGGGGCGCGAGGGGTAGCGGAAGGTCACGTCGCGAAAGACGACGCGGCCCTCGGCAACGGGCAGCGGGACGGGGTTGGCCGGCGCGGTGATGCTGGGCGGGACGGCGAGGATTTCGGCCAGCCGGTCGGCCGCCGCGGCGGCGCGCTGGATTTCGCCCCAGAGTTCCGACACCGTCGCACCCGCGCTCGCCAGCAGCACCGCGTAGAAGACGAATGCGGTGAGGTCGCCGCCGGTCATCCGCCCGGCCATCACATCATGCCCGCCGACCCACAGCGCGAAGGTGATCGCTCCGAAGCCGAGCATGATGACCGACAGGATCAGCCCGGTGCGCGTCAGCACGCGGCGCAGCGCCGCCTGGACGGAGCGTTCGGATTCCGCGCCGTAGCGGGCACGTTCGGCCGCTTCGTGGGTGAAGGCCTGCACGGTGCGCATGCCGTTGATCGCTTCCTCGGCGGTGGCGGCGAGGTCGGCGACGCGTTCCTGCGCGGCACGTGACAGGCGGCGTTCGCGCCGGCCGAAGATGATCATCGGCAGCACCACCAGTGGCACGACAACGGCCATCACGCCGGCGAGCTTGGCACTCGTCAGCACCAGCATCGCGAAGGCGCCGATGCCGGTCAGCGCATTGCGCAGCCCCATCGAGATGGCCGACCCGATCAGCGATTGCAGCAGCGCGACATCGGCGGTCAGCCGCGACATCAGGTCGCCGGTGCGCGCCGTTTCGTAGAACAGCGGATCGAGCCGCGTCAGGTGGTCGAACACCGCGCGGCGGATATCGGCGGCGACGCGCTCGCCCAGCCAGGTCACCAGATAGTACCGGACCGAGGTTGCCACGCCGAGGGAAGCGACGATCCCGGCCATGATGAGGGCCGCGTGGTTCAGCGCCGCGGGACCGCCGCGAAAGCCGCCATCGATGATCTGCCGCAGCCCCTGCCCGACCGCCAGCGTCAGCCCCGCGGCGGCGAACAGAGCCACTGCGGCGCAGAGCGCGCGTCCCAGATAGGGACGCAGGAACGGCAGGAGCAGCCGCAGAGATGCGACGCCGCGCGACCCGCCGCTATCGGCCACGGATCACCACGGGCCCTTCAACCGGATCGTGCCCCGCACGACCGGCGCGCGCCCGGCGCGGCAACCGCCCCCAACGCACCAGCGCAGGGCGCGCAGGCATGCCGCGCGGAACCGCGGCCCCCGCCATCCGATGGCAGGCTAGACATGCTGCCCGCCATTGATGTGCAGTTCGGCGCCGTTCACGTAGGACGATGCCTCAGTGCACAGGAAGTAGATCGCCTGCGCGACCTCCTCCGGCCGGCCGAGCCGGCCCATCGGGATCTGCTCCTGCACGATCTTCTCGGTGCCCGGCGACAGGATCGAGGTGTCGATCTCGCCCGGGCTGATGGCGTTCACCCGCACGCCGAGCGGGGCGAAGTCGCTCGCCATTTCGCGCGTGAGCCCGGCCAGCGCGGCCTTGGACGTGGAATAGGCGACACCGGCGAAGGGATGCACACGACTGCCCGCGATCGAGGTGACGTTCACCACCGACCCCTTGGCCTTCTGCAACGGCTCGACCAGGCCACGCGCCAGCAGCAGGGGGGCGAAGAAATTCACCCGGAAGACGCGCAGCCAGCCTTCGATGTCCATGTCGAGCGAGCCGAGGCGCGATCCGCCGGGCCCTTTCGGCGAAATCGCCGCATTGTTCACCAGCGCATCAAGCCGGCCGCCCTCGGGCTTCAGGCGCTCCTTGATTTCCTCGGCAGCCGCGGCGGTGGCCACCGGGTCGGTCAGGTCGAGCTGGATATGATCCTCGGGGCCCATCTCCCACGGGCATTGCTCGGGAAAGGGCTGCCGGGAGATGGTGATGACGCGCCAGCCGGCTGCCGAGAAGCGCTTCACCGTGGCATGCCCGATTCCGCGTGACGCGCCGGACAACAGCAGCACGCGCCGCGGCGCGTTCGAAGCCTTGGATCGTCCCGCGCCGCTCATGGACATGCAACCGCTCCGCACTGTTCCGCGCGGCGGGTATAGCGCGGATGGCCGCGTGGCACACCCGTGCCCGGTGGCCGCCAATCGTATCCTTCGGGTGGTGGACCGCCGCCATGCCTCAGGCTCTGGCGCAGGTTAGCGCCTTCCCGGCGCGGGCACCGTGCGTCGGGCCGCCTGCAACTGCGGTTGGTCCGGGCACGTTCGCGTCGGCCGGCCATGGCGCGAGGCACCGTCGAGGGCCCTCGCGCGATATGGTCGCGTCAGGCGGCCAGCCGGTCCGGCACGCCGACATGGAAGGCGGCGGCCCAGGCAGGTGCGGCGCGCAGCAGGCGGTCGATCGCCGCATCCGGCAGGGTCTCGGCGTATTCGAGCGCAGTGACGGCCACATCGTCCCAGTGGCGGGCGATTTCGGTCACGGCCTGCACCGCCGGCTCGGTGGTTGCCGGCATCCGCAGCGCGCCCACGGCAGCGAGCGTCGCGGCGCGGCGGGCGGTGGAGATGATCCGAGCCGCATGCTCCAGGCGCAGGCGCGCTGCGAGGCCGCCTTCGGCCATCTCGACCAGGTTGCGCGTCAGGGCGGCGGCTTGCAGGCGGGCGGAATTCGTCATGTACGTGTCCCCTTTCGGACGATGCACGCGGCCTCCCTCACCGCGTGCTGTGTGCGAAAGAGATGGCGTCACGCTGCCGCAACGACAAGATCGAAGTTTAGAACTCCGGCATGTTGCATCTGCATAGTGGTGACTCTGCTCATTTTGCGAGCCGCCGTCTCACTCGGCTTACTCCGGCTCAAGCCCCGCGGCGCGTGCCTGGTGTCCCCAGAAGGCCACCTGTTCGCGGATGAAGGCGGCGAATTCCGCCGGCGTGGATGTCATGCCCTCGATCCCGAACTCGCCGAGGCGGCGGATCGTTGCCTCGCGGTCCCAGACCCGGCGGATGGCGCCGTTCCAACTGCCCAGGATCTCCTCCGGCAGATGGGCCGGGCCGACCGCGCCCATGAACGACAGCAGTTCGAAGCCTGGCAGCCCCACCTCCGACAAGGTCGGCCATTCCGGAAAAAGCGGCGTGCGCGCCGCCGAGGTGATGCCAAGCGGCCGCAGCTTGCCCTCGGCCAGGAACGCCCGGGAGGAGGCGACATCGGCGAACATCGAGGTGACCCGCCCGGCGATCACATCCGTCATCGCCGGCGGCGAGGAACGATAGGGCACATGCGTCACATCGACCCCGCCGATGCGGTTGAGCATCGCCGCGCCCACCACGCCGGTCGTGTTGCCGGAGGCGCAGGTCAACTGGCCCGGCCGCGCCTTGGCCAGCGCCAGGAACTCCGCCATCGAGCGGACCGGCACCTGCTCATTCACCGCGAAGACAAAGATATAGGTGCCCAGGCGGCTGATCGCGGTGAAATCCGCCACCGCATCATAGGTCGGCCGTTTCATCAGGGCAGGCGTCGCACCATGCGGGCTGTTGGTGGTGATCATCACCGTATGCCCGTCGGGCGCAGCGCGCGCGGCGGCCACGGCGGCGATCGCGCCATTGGCACCCGGGCGATTGTCCACCACCACCTGCGCGCCCCATTCCTGCTCCAGAAGGGATGCCAAGGTGCGCGCCACGGTGTCCGTGCCGGACCCGGCCGCGAAAGGAACGATCATGGTGACCGGCCGCGTCGGCTTCCACCCGCCCTGTGCCCGCGCCGGGCCCGCAGCGAGAAAAGGGGCGGCCAGCAACGACCGTCGCGCGATGGTGATGGTCAAGGGACGTCTCCTCAATCTCATTTCCTTGAGCCCAGAATCGCAATCGCCGATGGGCTTGTCCATCTATCTGGGGACCCGGCACGGCATCCGGCCGGAACCACGGATGCAGGCTGCGGACTTGACCCGGCGCGGCTTCGCAGTCCATGACGACCGCGCAATGCAGAAGAATGGACCCCGCACCTCGCGGCTGCCCGGCCTGATCCTGCCCCTCGCAGCGCTGGCCGCCCTGTCGGCGGCATCGGCGCAGGCCAATACACCCCAGCGCGCCACCGAGGCGAACCGCCCGGTAACGACGGCCGCCCGCCCACCCGCCGGCCCGCGCCAGCAGGTGGCCGCACGCGCCGTGCCCGCGCCCGCCCCGCCGGTACTGTCCAATGATCCCTGGGATGCCTGTGCCCGCGCCATTGCCATTGCCGACCAGAATTCCGGCCTGCCACCAGGGTTGCTCGGCGCCATCGCCAGGGTCGAAACCGGCCGCCGCGCGCCGACCGGTGGCATCCAGCCCTGGCCGTGGTCATTCAACGCCGCCGGCGAGGGCCGCTACATGGCAAGCCGCGCCGAGGCGGTGGCGGAGGTCCAGGCACGCCTGGCCGTCGGCACGCGGTCGGTCGACATCGGCTGCATGCAGATCAACCTGCTGCACCATCCGGACGCCTTCACCAGCGTCGATGCCGGCTTCGACCCCGAGACCAATGTCCGCTACGCGGTGCGCTACTTGAAATCCCTGTTCGCGCGGACCGGGGACTGGGCCGCTGCCACGGGGCAGTACCATTCCTCGACCCCCGAGCGCGCGACGATCTACCACCTGCGCGTCACCGCCGCCCTGACGGGCCAGGGCTTCACCCCCGGCCCCGCACCGGGCGTGATCCCCTTGCCTGGCCCGGCCATGGCCGGGCTTTGCGCGTCGGGGCGCGGCGCGGTGTTGCTGGTGGGCGACCAGACGCCGTCGCTGCGGCCGATCGTGGCGGTGCCATCGGTGGAACTGCGCTTGCGCGGTCGATCGGCCGCGGCGCCGCCGCCGGCACGGCCGCGCATCATGTGTCTACGGACATCCAGCCGGGCGGCGCCGGGTTAGAGAGTGATGGCCGCAGGTGCGAATGCACCGGAGGTCTGAATCACGCGATCAAACAATAGGTTAGAGCGTGATAGGTGAACGAATGTGAACCAATCACGCTTTGCGGCAGATCGCGTCCAGATGGAATCATCTGCACGCCTGCAGATGCTCTCAAAACAATAGCCTGAAGCATGTGGCGTGAGCGCATGCGAACGCGGCATGCTGCAGTCCGCGCCCGATCCGCGGATCCATGGCGGGAGGCCGTGCCTCGGCGACCGGTGCGCGAAGCGGGACCAGGCGGACGGCAGGCTGCCGAGCGCGAGGCGCGGTTCCCAAGGCTTTGGTGGGGCGGTTCGGCGAACCATGCACCCCTTGATCCTCCGTCACGGATGCGTGCAAACGGGGCGGTGCGCCGGCATCCGGCTTCGCTATCGTCCGGCCTCTCGATCTGGCGTGATCGTCGTCGCGCCTCGCCGCCACGCCAGCCCTAGAATGATGCCCCAGGCCAGGGGCATGACCAGCGAGTGCTGCAGCACGATCAGGACTGCCGGCAGCAGGCAGGCCAGGAGCAACAGCGCCTTCTCGCCGGGCAACCAGCCGTCGCGCAGCGCCGCCCGCGCCAGGAACAGCGCCGCGATTGGCAAGGCGGGCGTGTCGTAGCCCCAGACATAGGGCGTCATCAGGTAGGATGCGGCGATGGCAGACGCGGCACGCGCTTCCTCCGACGCTTCCGGCCGGCGGAGCCACAGGTACAGCGTCAACGATGCCGCCAGTACCGCCACCAGCGCGTGGCCGGCCATGGCGAAATCCTGCCGCCCCGTCAGTCGCGCCAGGAATGCATAGATCGATTGGACGCGCGGAGAGACCTCGCCGCCCAGCATTCGGTCCGCATTGCCGGCAAGCGAAGGCAGGAAGGCCAGCCAGGCGTCCGTCCCGAAGGCGGCCCAGGCAAGGCCCATCGCCGCCAGCGCCACGATGGCCGCCGCGCCGAAGACGCGCCAGCGTCCGCTCAGCAGCAGCAGCGCAGGCAGCAACAGCCCGAATTGCGGCTTCACCGTCAGAAGCCCGAGCGCGAGGCCCGCCAACAGCGGCCGCCGGTCCATCAGCGCGAAGGTGAAGGCGAAGAGCGCGGCGATCAGCAAGCCGTTCTGACCGACCGAGGCCGTCAGCATCACCGAAGGGGCCGCCAGCACGGCGATGACCGCTGCGCCCCGTGGCAGCACGGTCCATGCCGCGGCGGCCAGTAGCAGAGCCGTGACGGCAGTCCACAACAGCCAGGCCCAGCCATAGCCGAACGCGGCGAGGGGCAGCACCAGGAAGAAGAAATGCGGCGGATTCAGCCAGCCGAGGGCGCCGCCGATCGCCTGCGGCCCAGTGCCGAGAATGGCGGCCTGGGCCAATTGCAGGGTTTCCCAGTCATAGGCGCTGGCGGCCTGCCCCGCCGCCGCCAGTCGTGCCGCGGCCAGGAAGGCAAGCAGATCGGCGCGCATCGGCATGTCGCTGCGCAGCACGGTGCCGCTGAGCAGGACCAACGCGTAGAGCACGACGACCACGCTACCGAACACCAGAACGATGGGCCCGGTCAACCAGCGGGGCGCGCCGCCAGCCGGTGCGGTCGCCACGAAGCGAGGTCAGCCCGGACGGTCGCTCGGGGTGACCTCGATGACCTGGCGCGTACCGCCCCGGAAACTCTCGCCGAGTGCCGCGAGGTCGCCACCGGCCTCGCCGAGCATCGTGCGTGCTGCCGCCACGTCCCCGGTGGCGGCGAGGGCGATGGCGTAGTTCGCGGTCACCCGGTCGGTCGCATCGGGCCGGCGCGCCAGCGGCTCGAGCACCGCGCGGGCTTCATCGGGCCGGTTGTCGAGCAACAAGGACAGGCCGAGGTTGTTGGCGATGGAAATGGAGTTCGGCGCGATCTGCTGGGCGCGCCGGTAGGAATCCTGCGCCTCGGGATGGCGACCGATCAGGTCGAGGGCGACACCGCGCCCGTCGAGTGCCTCGGCGCTGCGAGCGTCGGCCGCCAGTACGCGGTCGAACAGCGTCAGCGCCTCCCCCGCCTGACCGCTGCGCAGGCGCATGCGTCCGAGTTGAACCATCAGCGTGCGGTCGTTCGGCTGCCGCAGCGCGGCGGCGGCAAGCACCTGTTCCGCACCAGCGTGGTTACCGGCCCGCGCAAGAGCCGCGGCGAAGCGGATTTGCGCCTGCGCGTTATCCGGTTCGCGGGTGGCGGCAGCGCTGTACATCGACAGCGCGACATCCATCTGGCCCTGGGATTCGGCCACGGCGGCGACGCGCATGCGCGATGCGGCATCGGGTTGGCGTACCCCATCCGTGGCACAGCCAGCGAGAAGCAGACCGAGAAGACAGATGGGGATGCGCCGAGTCGTCATTGCGGCATTCCTGAGAATAGGCCCTTGCCAAGTTCCAGCACGGATGGCCCGACCAGTGCAATGAAGACCGCTGGCATGATGAAGAGAATCAGCGGAATGACCAGCAGTGCGGGCAGCCGAATCGCCTTTTCCTCGATTCGCAGCATGCGATCCTGGCGCATCTCGGCGGCCAGAACACGCAGCGCCTGCGCCAGAGGCGTGCCGTACTTCAGGGTCTGCGACAAGGTCGCGCCGAGTCGCTTGAAGCCGTCGAAATTCGATCGTTCGGCGAAACGCTCCAGCGCCTGGCGCCGGTCGGGCAGCATGCGCAGTTCCTGCACCAGCACGAGAAAGGAGATGGCGAGCGGACGGTTATTCGGCTCGATCTCGCGCGCCACGCGATCGAGCGCCGTCTCGATGCCGAGGCCGGCCTCGGCAGTCACGACCAGCAGGTCGAGCGCGTCCGGCAGACCCTTACGCAGCGTCTCCTCGTGCTTGCCTTTGAGGTACCGAAGGAAGAGGTTCGGTCCGAAGACGCCGAGCAGAATGCCGATGAACACCACCACGGTGGTGCGCGGCGCATCGAACTGGCTCAGGGTTGCGTAAATATAGGCGCAGATCGGCAGGGCGATCATCAGCACTGCCTTGACGCCGATGAACGTCGGCACTGCCGCGCGCGGGTTGAGCCCGGCGGCGGCGATGGCGATCTGGAAGTCGACAATGTCCTTTTCGGAAACCAGCGCGGTGTTGCGCAGCGCTTCGCCGAGCCGGCGGAACGGTGCGGCGGCCCCCGCACCGGAGGCCAGTGCCGAAGCGGTAAGATCGGGTGTGGCCGGGCGCACCACGCTGGTCACGCGGCTGGCCATGTCCTTGTCTTCGGCGCCGCGCGCCAGCAGGATCGCGGCCAGGATGGCGAGGCCGACCGCCCCGGCCACCGCCAGGATCGGGACAATGCCACCTTCGCTGATGATCTCCATCATGGCTCAGTCCGATCCTGCCCGCTTGATCATCCAGCGGATGACCAGGTAGCCGAAGACAGAGAACCCAAGGCCGATCAGCGCCAGCTTTTGCCCGGTCGGGTTGTTGAAGAAGTTATCGATGTAGAAGGGCTGGATCTGCGACATCGCCAAGGCCGCGATATAGGGCAGAACCATCAGGATGCCTGCCTGCATGCGCGCCTCGGCGGCCAATGCCTTGGCGCGCTTGGCGAGCGCGACACGCTTGCGCACGATGTCGGCTAGGTTCTCGAGCGTCTCGGCAAGGTTGCCGCCGGTTTGCGACTGCAGCCCGAACACCACCGCGAGGAAGGAGAATTCCGGTAATTCCGTCCGCTTATGCAGGCGCATCAGGGCCTGATCGATCGGTCGTCCGATCGCGACGTCACCGAGCATGCGCGCGAATTCGTCTCGTAGCGGGTCGGACAGCTCGGCCGCCACGCTGCGCATTGCCTCGCCTACCGGCAGGCCGGCGCGCACGGCGCGCACCATCATGCCGATCGCATCGGGGATCTGCACGAAGATCGATTCGACATAGCGGTTGTGCTGCCAGGCAAACAGGCCGCGAAGAATGAGAATGCAGATCCCCATGGCCAGAGGGATCGCGAACTCGATCCGTATCAGGAAGCGAGAGTAATAGCCGAAGATGACGGCAAGCAGCACGCCAATCAACAGCGTCGCCCACCATGGGATCACCTGCTCCTGCGGCGTTTCAGGATTGAAGCGAAGGAAGCGCAGGAAGCGTTCCAACAGCGGCCGGCGTTCCGAGGTGTGCAGCCGGATGCTCGGCATGCCAGGCGTCACAGTGCCGCTCAGATCGACGGCGCCGGCACTGGTCACCCTCTCGCGCAGGCGGCGCGCCTGCCCGGACTTCGCGAGTGTCACAAGCCCGGTCAGCAGAGCGACGGTTAG
The DNA here is from genome assembly GCF_039839775.1 of Roseomonas sp. CAU 1739. Lineage (NCBI taxonomy): Bacteria > Pseudomonadati > Pseudomonadota > Alphaproteobacteria > Acetobacterales > Roseomonadaceae > Roseomonas > Roseomonas sp. CAU 1739. Next base: position 111,770 of record NZ_JBDOQQ010000015.1, on the reverse strand, counting down.
CAGCGCGCCAACAGCCAGGAGATAGGAACGATCCATACTCAGTTCTCCTGGAGCGCGCGCATCCAGGCATCGAGCATCCCGAAGTAGTTCAACCGGTCGACGAAGGCCGGCCGCATGCCCGGCGACACCCAGGACCCGCGCAGTCGCCCGTCGGCGTTCTCGCCTTCGTACTGAAAGGTGAAGATGTCATTCATCGTGATGACATCACCTTCCAGGCCACAGATCTCGGCAACCTGGGAGACGCGACGGCCGCCGTCGCGCATGCGTTCGATCTGCACGATCAGGTCGACCGCGGCGGCGATCTGGGTGCGGATGGCGCGCGAGGGCAGGGTCGACTGCCCCATCATCACCATGTTCTCGACACGGGTCATGGCGTCGCGGGCGGTATTGGCGTGGACGGTACAGAAGGATCCGTCATGGCCGGTGTTCATCGCCTGAAGCATGTCGAAGGCTTCGGCGCCGCGCACCTCGCCCACGATGATGCGGTCGGGGCGCATGCGCAGGGCGTTGCGAACCAGGTCGCGTGCGTTGATCTCGCCGCGTCCTTCAAGGTTGGCGTGCCGCGTTTCAAGCCGCACGACGTGCGGCTGCTGCAGCTGCAGTTCCGCCGCGTCCTCGATGGTGACGATCCGCTCGCCATGGTCGATCAGCCGCGACATGGCGTTCAGCATGGTGGTCTTGCCGGAACCCGTGCCGCCGGAGATCACCACGTTCAGCCGGCAGCGCGCGGCGATCTCGAGGACCCGCTGCACCGGGGCGGACATCGACCCGTTGGCGGCGAGCGAACCAAGATCGTAGCGCTTCTTGGCGAATTTGCGGATCGAGATGCAGGGACCGTCCAGCGCCAGCGGCGGGAACACGATATTGACGCGAGACCCGTCCAGCAGGCGCGCGTCGCACAGCGGGCTCGATTCATCGACGCGGCGGCCAACGGTGGCTGCGATCTTCTGGGCGATGGCCGAAACCTGTGCCGCTGACCGGAAACGCACATTGGTGCGCATCAGCTTGCCGCGCACTTCGACGAACACATTGTCCGGGCCGTTCACCATGATGTCGTTGATGGTGTCGTCGGCCAGCAGCGGTTCAAGCGGGCCATAGCCCACCATGTCGCGCGCTATCTCCTCGGCGATGCGCGATTGGTCGCGCGCCGAGATCTCCATGCGTTCGCGGCTGGCCAATTCATGGACCAGCGCGTCAAGTTGCTGGCGCAGCGCGAGCGGCGGCAATTCACCGGCGACGACCGGGTCGATGCGCTCCATCACCAGCAGGCGCAGCCGGGCGAGCTCTGCGCTCTCCGACAAGGCGATGTCGGAGGCGGAGATGTTGACCGCGCGGATCTCGTTGTCGCTCGAGATCGGCACCGGCAGGTGGTTGGCGCCTTCGCTGCGCCGTCCGAATGTTCGCATGCTCAACCTCCGCGTCTGAATAGTCGCGCGAAGAAGGATGGCCCCCGCTCTTCCGAACGCACCGCTGCAATCTCCAGCGACAGGACCCCCATGGCTCGGCGCAGCACGGGGCTGTCGCGCAGCGCCGGGCGGCCAAGATTGGCCGCTCGCGGCAATTGGCGCGGCAGGTCCGGTATGACGACGTCGGGCGGTGCACCGATGCCCTCGGCGATCAGCTTGATCGGCAGGTAGCCCTTACGCCCAGCGCCGTTCAGCACGGTGATGACGCGCCCTGCCGAACCGGTCATCGACACCAGCTTCTTGACCGAGACGGTGTCGCGGATGCTGGCGACGTCGGGGCCGAGCACGAGCACGACATGCCGCGCACGCTGCAACACCAGCCGCTCCACCGGACCCGGAGGCAACGGCAGGTCAATCACCACATGGTTGAACCGCTGGCGCAGCATCTCAATGACGCGACGGGCGCCTTCCTCGGTCGCCTGGACATCGGTCTCCATCGGTTCCTCGGCGGCGATCAGGCGGACCCGCTCGCCGAGCGGCACCGCGACGCGGTCGAGGAACAGGCTGTCGACGCGCTCAGGTTCCTCAAGCGCCACGCGCAGGCCCGAAGTGACCCGCGCACCGAGCATCATCGCCGCGGTGCCGCCGCGCAGATGCAGGTCGAGCAGGGCCACATGCCCGCGCGTCGCATCTTCAAGTTGCAGCGCGAGATTCACCGCGATGGTCGTGGACCCCACGCCGCCATGCACGCCACAGACCACCGTCACCTGGCCGCCGCGATCCTGCCCGCCTTCGCCGCCTCCCTGGATATGCGGTGCGAAAAGACGGGTGACGTTGTCGCGAGTCAGCGGCTTATGGAGGTATTCATGCACGCCGACATTGCGCGTGATGTCGCGGTAGAAGCCGATCTCGGTCCGTTCGCCAACCACCAGCACCCGCACATCCGGCGTGCAGACCGAGGCGAGGTCGTCGAGCGCGCCGAAGGGATCCTCGATGCCGCTGATGTCCACGATCAGGACACGCGGCGTCGTCTCCTTCTCGAGCGCCTTGACGGCTGTGCGGACCGTGCCGCGCCGCAGTTGGGCGCCCAGCACGTCGCCGATGCCACCGCGGATCGCCGCCTCACTCGCCTCATCGGCGACGAACGCCATGAGAGATGGGCGATCGGCGGAGATGACCGCGCCGCCGCGCTGCGCGTCGGGGACCTCGCGCGCGATGGCCCGATCACCTCCCACTGCTGCCTCCCCCCGAGGCACCGCCCGAGGTCACGCCCGTTGCGCCGGCGCTGCCGGCCTGGCCGACGGAGCTGAGGCCACGCGGCAAGGGCGGACGCGTACCGCGATCCAACGCGGAGACCGCGTCAGCGCCGGCACTGCCGCGGTCCGTTGCCGCACCTACGCCGCGCGTCAGGTGCGACGGGTCCGCCACCATGGCACGCAGGTTGCGGTCGTTGACGCCTTCCGCCTGCCAAGTACCCGCCCGCTCGAAATCGGTCGGCGGCAGATAGGTATCGGGCGCGCAGGCGGCGGTGCCGAGCGTCAGCACCAGGGCGGAGAGAGACGCATATCGCCGTGCCATGCCACTCACTCCACGATGAAGCCGGACGCCGCGGGCGGCCGGATCTGGCGATAGGGGGCACCCGACCCTGTCTGACGCCGCAGCAGGACGCGCTCGAGGTCAGTCGCCGGGCGGAAGGTGTCGAGCGGCGTGGCCAGCGTCGAAGGATCCGAGGTCGGCCGCACCAGATACGGGGTGATGATGATCACCAGCTCCGTCTCGTTGCGGCGGAAACGGTCGGACCGGAACAGCGCGCCCAGCACCGGGATGTCGCCCAGGCCGGCCACACCACTGTTGTTGATCGACGCATTGCGGCTCAGAAGTCCGGCGATGGCGAAGCTCTGGCCGCTGCCGAGTTCGATGGTCGTCTCGGCCCGGCGCACCGTCAGGCCTGGGATGCTGACGACGCCGCCGGCCACCGGGAAGGTGATCGACCCCGTCTCGGACAATTCGCTGACCTCAGGACGCACTCGCATGTTCATCCGTTCCGGCGAAAGGACCGTCGGGATGAAGGAAAGGCTGACGCCGTAAGGCTTGTATTCGACCGACAAGGTCGAGCTGTTGTTCGATGCCGCAGCAGGCACTGGGAACTCGCCGCCGGCCAGGAATGAGGCCACCTCGCCCGACTGCGCGGTCAGGTTGGGTTCCGCAAGCACGGTGATCAGCCGATCCTGAGCGAGCGCGTCGATCAGGCCGTTGATGTCGAAATTGCCGCCGGTGTAGCGCACCCCGAAGGTGCCGCCCGTGCCCGTTGTGGAACTGCCTTGCAAGGCACCGAGGACGCCGCCCAGCGCCGTACCCACGACGCCGGTTCCCGTGCGCAGCCCCAACGCCCAGGTGCCGTCATTGAAGGCGCCCAACCAGTTGAAGCCCAGTTCCCGGGTCACCTCGCGTGAGATCTCGGCGACGCGCACCCGCAGATTGACCTGGATGCCGGAAAGCATGGTGAGATCGTTGATGATCTCCCTCGCCTCGCCGGCCATCGACTTGGCGATCGCCTCGGCACGCTGGGCATCGGCCGCGGTCGGCACCATGCCGGACAGCTGGATGGCCCCCGTGCGGCCGGCCATCGTGACCCGCACGTTCTGCCCACCGCGCACCATGCGGCGGATCATGCTCTGCACCTGGCTCGCCGTGACGACCGGCAAGGCGGCAGCGGCGGTCGGCGCGATCTGCGGCGCACCTGCCCCGCTCGCCTGCACGGTGATGTCAAATTCGGCGACCAGCGAGCCATCCTCACGCGTCGCGATCAGGTTGGTGCGCCCGGCATTCACGCCCATCACGAACAGCGACGTGGGCGAGGCGGGCTGCACCCGCGCGATGCGCGGGTCGGCCACCAGCACGGTCAATGCCGGGCTCGGCAGTTCAACCAGCCGGCCCGCACCCTGTTCGAGCACCAGCGGACGGGTGAGCGTTGCACCCGGCGCCGGCGCAACGACCTGGGGCACGCCGGGGATCTGCGGCGGCAGGGTCTGCGCCTGCACCTGCGGCACCAGAGAGAAGCCCGGCGGCGGAGCCTGCATCGGCACATTGAAGGGCGCACTGCCGCGCGGCCCACTCGGGGGCAGCGCCTGGGTCAACTGGATGGTTGCCGGGGCTGGTGCGGCGGGTAGCAGCACATTGGGGGTCAGCGGAGCGGCCACGGACGCAGCCTCGGGGCCGGGCGTGGCGCTGGCGAGCACGGCGCCGCGCGCCACTGGCCGTTCCGGCGCGGCCATGCGCATCGCCCCGGCCAGGTCCGCCATCACCGCCGCGGTCGTGGGCGCGGGCGTCGCCGCGACTTCGGCCGCGTGGCGCGGCACGGAAGCCGAGGCTGCCAAGATGACCGGAGCGTCGGGGTCGAGAATGTCCACCACCAGCTTTGGGCCGTGATGGAAATGTCGGAACCGCGCCCCATCGCGGGCAAGGATGCGCACGCCGTCGACATCCGCCACCAGGCCGGTGACGTTGCGCGGCGCCGGCACCGTGCCGATCTGCGGGCGTCCCGGCGCGGCGAACCTGATCGCAAGCCCGTCGCCATCGGCGACAGCCTCATAATCGGTGCGCACCGGCCAGTCGAAGACCACGCGGCCATAGCCCGGGTGGCTGCCGACGCGCACGCCGATGCGCGGGCCTTCGGCCGCGGCGGTCGGCAAGTCCTGCGCCAGGCCCTGTGGCACCAGGGTCAGCAATGGCAACGCGCTGATCGCGGCAAGCAGGGCGTAGCGCCCTGCCCGCCAGGGCGTGCGGCTGGCCCTCTGCGCTTCATTCATCGGAACGTGACCTCCTGCTGCGAGCCGCCCTGGATGATGCGCATGCGCGGTGCCGCCGGGGCCGGTGCCTGGGGACCAGACAGGGCGGAGGAGACGTCCGAGCCGAACACCAGCGACGGGCGCGGGCCGGACGCCTCGGGAACGCCCTCGATCGAGCGCACCACCAACGAGATTCGGCCCAACTGCATCGCAACGGCCAGCCGCTCAGCCTGCTCGGGGTTCACCTCGAGCGTCACGGTGCGGGCCACCACGCGGCTGGCGGCAGCATCCGATGCGGTGTGACTGATCTGCTGATCCACTGCGATTACCCGTACTGCCGACAGGATGGTCTCGCCGACAATCCGGCGTCCAGGCGATTCGGACCCCTGCTGCTGCTGCAGCGTCTGGGTGAGGATCAGATCGACCTCGTCACCTGGCCAGATCAGCCCCGAGGCACCGGTCACCACATCGACGCCAATCGAGATCGCGCGGGTCCCGGGACGCAGCACGGCGGCCAGGAAGCCGCGGTCGCGCGGGCGCAGCACATCGGTGCGGATGATCGGGGTATTCGGGTCGACGAAGCGACGCAGCAGCGCGCCGCGCAGTTCCGCCAGGGATTCCGCCCCGCCGACGAAGGCACCTTCCGGCACCGCATCACCGCCAACTTCGACCTCGCGCATGTCGTCATCCTTCAGCAGCGTGCCGATGGACAACGGACGCGCCGCGACCAGCATGCGGATGCGCGGCGCTGGCGCGACGGTGGGCGGCGCCTCCACCCGCGCGACCTGCTGCTGTTGGGCTGGCGGCTGGAGCAGCTGGAGGGCGAGGATCCCGAGGCCGGTGGCGCTCAGGACCAGGGACAGGACGACGAGAAGCCGGAGGAACATCGGGTCAGATCCCCGTCAGGGTGTAGAGGACGATGAGGCCGCCGACGGCGATGGCGACGGCGTAGGGCAGCGGTCCGCGACGGCGCACGCGCCAGGCCTCGACGACCAGGACGCGGCGAAGAAGCGTTCCGCCGGCAATGAGGCGTGTCTCGGGAACGATGTGACGACCGATAATATAGGCGATGCCAAGGGCGCCACCGCTAAACACCGTGGCCACGATAAATGACCACGTCTCATGCGGCGCAAGACCGACGGCCATGGCACTCATGAGTTTCACGTCGCCGCCGCCCAGCCAGCCGCGCACCGCAAGCGGAAGCAGTATGGCGAAGAGGAGACAGCCTATGGCCAACGATAGCCCCGCCTCGGTCCAACCGACCAGCAGGCGGCTCGCCAGGCCGGCCAGCGCGATGGCAATCGAGACACCATCCGGAATGAGCCTGGTCGCGATGTCACGCGCCGCGGCGAAAATCAGAAACGGCGCCGCGACGACCTGAAACAGAAGCACCCCGGTCATGCGCCCACCGATCCTTTATTCAGCACCCCATTCCTTGGCAGTCCGAAATCTAGCGCGCCGAGACGATCGACGCCTGGCCGTTCGTGATACCGTTTGCCGCGTAAATCATTGGGTTGGCCAAGTCGAAAGCCCGGAGCGCCGTACCCACAACGATGACGATGCCAACAGCAAGAATGGCGTATTCAGCCGCGGTCACGCCACGTTGATCCCGGCACCGCCCCCCCAGAACTTCCAGGATCTGCCTGAAACCCGCCATCGACTTGCTCCGATGCAGTTAGGGTGGACCTCAACGCTCCACCACGCTCGAATGCAGGCGGATCCTTGAGTATCAGCGCCGGCATTGATCTTACAAGACCGGCACGAAATTTACGCCGGGACAACCACCGCCCCCCCTTGCCGGCCGCCCAGCCCCCTGACCATGCGATGGCCAGCGACCGGACGACCGAGGGGATCGGAACGACCAGTATCAGCGCGTGGTGATCGAGGTCTGCTGCGAGGTGATCTGGGTGCCGATGTTCGTGAAAGCGTCCTGCAGCGGCTGCTTGAACGCCAGAACGGCGCCGCCGACGATGATGACCACACCCACCGCGAGGATGGCGTATTCGGCGGCCGTCACGCCCTTGCGGTCGGAAGCGGCGCCACGGATGGAAGCCAGGAACTTGCGAATCATGTCGATCCCCTTTGACATATCTCAAAAACGAGCCGTTGCCTGCACCATCCACATCACACCCGCTCGCCTGGGTTGCACCGATGGGGACGCGAAGCGGATCGTCACCGGAGTGAGTCAGCCGCGACAAAACAACCAAAGCACGTTAGTTAACGGACGGTCAACGCTAAAAAAAAAGACTGGCGAGTGATTTTTCGTGAAAACGGAACCGATTGAGCGGTACGACACCCCTGAATCGGGTCCACTTGCTCAGATTCGCCTCTCCGAAGAAACCCAGGCAGCCATCCTACCGCCATGGGTTGAAATCTGGCCGCATCATTCGCGGGCACCTGCGATGAAGGGTCGCTCCAAAAACAGGACAGGTTTCGTGCGCGGGGATAAATTACCAAGTTCTTATTGCCCACACTCACTTGTGAGTTATATTCTGATCGCGCATCCCGTCATCTATCTGCGCTCGACGGACACGATGACGCGAACGGGAGACATCAAGCTCCAATGACCCAATCCTTCCTCGGGTCCCCTGATCGGCCACGCACGGCGGGCAGCGTCGTCAGGTCGCGCCGCGGCGGGATCGCTGTCGCCTTTGCCGTTGGTGCCACGGCGTTCCTCGGAATGGCGGCTCTCGCAACGGAGGGCGGCGTGTGGTTCGCTGCGCGCCGCAATGCGCAGACCGCGGCGGACCTCGCAGCCTATGCCGGTGTCGCGCAACTCGCCTGGAAGGGTTCCGATACCGCGGGACAGACCGCTGCCATATCAGTCGGCGCCAGCGTCGCCGCGACCAACAGCTTCGCAACCGAGGTCGACCCGCAAACCGGCGCCGCCGGTCGCACCACGGTAACGGTCACGCCTGGCCTCTGGGCCGCCGGCGCATTCACCGCGAGCACCTCGAACCCGAACGCCGTCCAGGTGACAATCGCCCAGACCCAGCGCCTCGGCCTTGCCGCGCTGATTTCCTCGACCGCGCCGGTCGTTCGCGTCCGCGCGATCGCGGCCATCCGCGACAGTTCGGACGCCTGCATCCTGTCACTGGTCGGGCAGACGACCATCACCGGCAACAACACCATCAACGCGCCCAACTGCTCGGTGAATTCGAACCGGGCCGGCACGTCGATCGACTGCGGGAATTCGGCGCAGATCAACGTCCTTGCCTTCCGCGCCGTCGGCACGGTCGCATCGCCCTGCGTTGGTCTGGCACCGATCACCGAACGGCAGATCCCTGCTGCAGACCCCTACGTGCACCTCCAGGGCGTCACGCTGCCGACCTTCCAGAACAACCAGTGCCAGAATATGCGTACCAACGGGTCCAACCCGAGGATCACCGTGTCCGGCGGCATCACCACCTACAGCCCGCTGCCCTACAACATGAACTCGACCGGCCTGTATACCACCGCGACGGCGGTCTGCGACGACATCCGCATCAGCACCAGCACCGATCGCATGGTGCTGGTCCCGGGAACCTACTTCTTCTACGGTGCAAGCCTGATGGTGACGGGCGGCACCGTCAGCTGCCCGACCTGCACCGGTGGTGCCGGCGTGACCCTGGTTTTCACCGGGACCGGCAATGGCAACAATTCCATCGGCAACATCAAGGTCACGGGTGGCAGCGTGACGCTCGACTCGCCGACCATCGGCCCCTGGTACAACCAGACCTATTCGCGGCTCGACCCTGCCACCGGGAACCAGGAGACGACCTCGATCTACGACGGCATCGTGATCTACCGAGACGTGCGTGCCAGTCCCAACAATTCCAAGCAGCTCGACAACATGAACACGCCGAACACAGCGCAGATCCCGGGCAATTCGGACTCGGTGAATATCAATGGTGGGATCTACCTGCCATCCTCGCAGATCTTCATCGCCGGAAATGCCGCGGTCAGCACCAACCAGTCCGACTGCCAGTCGATGGTTGCCGCGACCATCCAGTTCACCGGCAATTCGGGCCTGTCGCTCGATGGTTGCGCCGCGCGGGGTACCAGCGTGGTGCATAATCGCGTGCTGAGGCTGGTGCAGTGATGCGCCGGGGTCTTCTTCGCGGCCTGCGCGACCGCCGCGGCGTTGCCGCGCTCGAATTCGTGCTCATTCTGCCTGTGCTGACCCTGATCATGATCACCACGGCAGATCTCGGCAACGCCCTGCAGCAAAGCATCCGGCTGGAGACAGCCGCCCGGGCGGGCGCGCAATACGCGTTCTCCTACCCGAGCGACACAACGGGGATTACCGATCAGGTGCGCAACTCGCTGACCGGCTGGCCGGTCGGAACAGGAATCACGATCCCCACGCCGACGCTGCGCTGCGTGTGCCCTGGAAATGCCAGCGTAACCTGCGCAAATGAGGATGTGTGCACTGTCACCACCCAGCAGTTCATCACCGTCTCGGTAACGCGGTCGCATACGCCATTGTTGCTCACCCCCTTCACGACGCTGCAGGGCCGTGCCGAAGTCCGCCTCCGCTAAGCGCCGGCCGCTCGGTCGGCGCGGCATCTCGGCGGTCGAGTTTGCGATCGTCGCCGGGCTGTTTTTCCTGGCGATGCTCGCGGTCATGGACATGGCCCGCTACTACGTCACGATGCATTCGATGCGTAACGTGGTCGCCCAGGCAGGCCGCGCGCTCATGATCAATCCGGCGCTGGGTTCGACCACGCGAACCTGCAACGATGCAAGCCTCGTTGCCTCGGCTGGCGGGCTCGGCTTCGTGTCCAGCACGGGGAACCTCTGCGTGACCCGGTCCCAGGCGACGACCTCCGCGGGGGTTGCCATCACCGGCATGACCGAGGTGTTTCTTGAACTCGACGCCCCCTTCACCTTCATCATACCGGTCTTCGGTCTGACAACCGTAACCATCGTCGAGCGCCAACGGTTCCGTTTCGCCACCTGACGCCCCACCTGTTGCGGCAGCCGGCGGAACGCGCAAGATGCTGGGTCTTTCCCATAGTCGGTAGAAGGATCGCATCAATGCGCCTCGGCCAGGGCAGCACCGCCCGCCCCACAACGCGCCTGCGCGCGTTGATCGAAGCGCACCGCCCCCTGGTGGTGCCCGGCTGCTTCAACGCCATGTCGGCCCGTATCCTGGAAGATGCCGGCTTCCCTGCCCTGTACATGTCGGGCTACGGCACCTCGCTGAACCTGCTCGGCCTGCCGGATGCGGGGCTGGTGACGCTGACCGAGATGGCGCTGAACGCGAAGCTGATCGCCTCCGCCGTGCGGGTGCCGCTGATCGCCGACGCCGATACCGGATTCGGCAATGCCATCAACGTGGTCCGCACGGTCGAGGAATACATCCGCGGCGGCGTCGCCGGGCTGCATCTGGAAGACCAGGTCGCGCCCAAGCGTTGCGGCCATGTCGCCGGGCGGGAGGTGATCGCGCGCGATGAAGCGGTGCTGAAGATCCGAGCCGCGGCGCGCACGCGCGATGCGCTCGACCCCGACTTCGTCATCATTGCCCGCACCGATGCGCGCGGCGCACATGGTGGCTCGCTCGATGAGGCGGTCAGCCGCGCCAATGCCTTCCTCGATGCCGGCGCCGACCTCGCCTTCGTCGAGGGTCCGAAGGATGTCGAGGAGGTCGCGCATATCGGGCGCGAGGTGAAGGGCCCGGTCTTCTACAACATGACCGGCATCTCCCCGCGCCTGTCGGCTGAACAGATGGCCGCGCTCGGCATTCGTGTCTGCATCCTGCCAGGCGCTGCGATGCGCGCCACCATCATGGCGATCCATGATTTCGCCGTTGCCCTGAAGCAGGACGGCCCGATGGCCGAGGCTGCCTACGACGCCCGCTTCAAGCAGCACCCTATGGGCAACCTGCACGGCTTCGCCGGCTTCGACCGTATCCGCGAGATGGAGGCCGACTTCCTGCCGGAGGAAGCCGCGCAAAAATACCAAGGCGGCCTGGGATATGCGCCAAAGGCAGCGGAATAGAACGCCGCCTTATTCTTCTTCTTTGCCCCGGCCGCCCCGCGCCGCTCATCCGCCCGGCCTGACGCCGCGCCATGGTCTGCGGCGCCGCGGGCGGGGTGTGGCCTGGGCGCGGTCCCGTCGCGCGCTCCGGCCCCGGTTCAGCCGCCGCGGGCCGGCTTCCCGTCGGGCGGCTCGACGCGCGGGGTCGCCAAGCGGGCCCCTGATGCCAACTGCACCAGGCGTTGACCGATGCCAAAGCCGCGAATGCGGCGCGGCGGGAGCCTAGCGGCACGACGTCACCGGCGCGCCCGCGGCACGACGCCCGCCAAGCCTGGCGCTCTCAGCCAGCGTCCGAGGGCGTGGATCGACACAGTACAACAGCCGCGAACAGCGCCCGTTGACATCACCCTACCCGCAGCCCTGTCGCCGCCACGATCCGCCGCGCCGTCTCCCTGTCCCGCCGGATCACCGCGGCGAAGGCGATGGGGTCGGATTCCACCGGATCGGCGCCGGCCGCCTCCATGCGCCGGCGAACCTCGGCATCCGACAGGGCCGAGCGCAGCACCTGGGCGAAGCGCGTCGTCGCGACCTCCGGCGTGCCGGCCGGTGCGAAAACGCCGGTCCAGGACGACATGTCGTAGCCCGGGAAGGTCTCGGCTATCACCGGGATCTGTGGGAGCGACGCCTGGCGATGCCCCGCGGTGCTGGCGATCAGCGTCGCGCCGCGCTCCACCGCCGGGCGCAGGCTCGAATACGAGATGATGCCGGCATCGATGCGCCCGCCGGCCAGTTCCCGCGCCACATCGGCACCGCCACGGAAGGGAACGTGCTCCAGCCGGATGCCGGCCGCCATCTGCAGCGCCTCGCCCATGAAATGGCCGATATGGGCGACACCTGGCGTGCCGTAGGTGACCTCCCCGGGACGGCGCTTCGCCTCGGCGACGAAGCCCGCCAAGTCGGTTGCCGGAAACCCCGCGCGGATGCCGATGATGTAGGGCTGCGTCGTCACCTGCACGACCGGGATGAAGGCCGCGCCATAGTCGAAGGGCAGGTCCTGCCGGACTTCGGGCAGGGTGGCGAAGGTCGCGCCCTCGAACAGCAGGGTATAGCCGTCGGCGGGCGAGGCATGCACCGCCGCGGCGCCGATGGCGCCTGAGGCCCCGGTGCGATTGTCGATGAGGAAGGACTGGCCGAGATTCTCGGCCACGCGCGGCTGCATGATGCGCGCGATGGTGTCGGCCACGCCGCCCGCGCTGTAGGGCACGATGAACCGCACCGGGCGGTCGGGCCAGGACGCCTGCGCGCGGGCCAGGCCCGGCATGGCGAGCAGCCCCGCAACGACGCTGCGGCGACGGATCCGCGTCATGGCACGCCCCTTCCCTTCCCGCAGGCGCTTGACCGCGCCCGTCCTGCGCGGCGTGATGCCTGCCGCTGCCCGGCCACGCTCCCGCGCCGGCCTGGCAGCGTCAAGCCTGGGGGGGAACACGACGGATGCCAGCAACGCTGTTTGACAAGATCTGGGATCCGCATGTCGTTGCCGATCTCGGCAATGGCTGGTCGCTGCTGTATTGCGACCGCGTGCTGGTGCATGACCTGTCCGGCGGCCGCGCGCTGCAGGAAGTGGGCGAGGCCGGCTACAAGGTCGCGCGACCCGACCTGGTCTTCGCCACGCCAGACCATGCCGTCTCATCGGCACCGGGACGCACCTCGGAGACCTTCCCCACCGGTGCAAAGCTGCTCGCAGGGTTGCGCAAGCGCGTCGCGGAAACCGGCGTGCGGCTGTTCGACCTCGGCCAGGACGGCAATGGCATCGTCCACGTCATGGGCCCGGAACTTGGCATCGTGCTGCCCGGCACGACGCTTGTCTGCGGCGACAGCCACACCTGCACGAATGGCGGCGTCGGTTCGCTCGCCTTCGGCATCGGCGCGTCGGAACTGAAGCACGTTCTCGCCACGCAGACGCTGCCGCAGCGCAGGCCGCGCACGATGCGCATCCGCTTCGAGGGCGTGGCACCCGATGGTGTCACGCCCAAGGACATGATCCTCGCCGCGATCGGCCGCTTCGGTGCCGCCGCCGGCACGGGATACGCCGTGGAATATGCCGGTTCGGCGGTGCGCGCGCTGTCCGTCGAAGGCCGCCTGACGCTATGCAACCTGTCGATCGAGATGGGTGCCAAGATGGGCATGGTCGCCCCGGACGAGACGACCTTCGCCTGGCTGAAGGGCCGCGACTTCGCGCCGAAGGGCGCGGCTTGGGAGGCCGCCGTGGCGGCCTGGCGCGACCTGCCGACCGACGATGGCGCCGTCTTCGACCGCGACCTGCTGATCGACATGCGCGACATCGCCCCGCAGATCACCTGGGGCACCAGCCCGGAACAGGTGCTGCCCATCACCGGCCGCGTGCCCGACCCCGCCGATGCGCCGGATGCCGAGAAGCGCGGCGCCTGGGAAGCGGCGATTGCCTATATGGGCCTGACCGCCGGTGCGCCGATCATCGGCACCAAGGTGGATTGGGTCTTCATCGGGTCCTGCACAAATTCGCGCATCGAGGATCTGCGCGCCGCCGCCGCCGTGCTGCACGGGCGCAAGGTGGCCGACCATGTCACCGCCTGGGTGGTGCCCGGGTCGGAACGCGTGAAGCACGCGGCGGAGGCCGAGGGGCTCGACGTCGCGTTCCGCGAGGCCGGCTTCGAATGGCGCGAGCCCGGCTGCGCGCTTTGCGTGGCGGCCAATGGCGAATCCGTGCCACCGGGTGCGCGCTGCGTGTCCACGTCCAACCGCAACTTCGTCGGAAGGCAGGGCACGGGCGCGCGCACGCATCTCGCCTCCCCGGCCATGGCGGCGGCAGCGGCGATCGAAGGTGCGATCGCCGATGTGCGGCACTTCGCGGCGTAGGGAGACACAGCGATGGACAAGTTCACCAAAGTCTCCGGCCCCGCCGCGCCGATGCTGCGCGCCAATGTCGATACCGACGTCATCATCCCGATCCAGCGCCTGGTCGGCACCGGGCGCACCGGACTTGGCCCCTATGCCTTCGAACGGATGCGCTACAACAAGGACGGGTCGGACAATCCCGACTTCGTGCTGAACCTGCCGCAATACCGCGACAGCCCGATCCTGCTGGCAGGACCGAACTTCGGCTGCGGATCCTCCCGCGAAGGCGCGGTCTGGGCGCTGATGGGGATGGGCTTCCGCGCCGTGCTGGCACCCTCCTTCGGCGACATCTTCTTCAACAACTGCTTCCAGAACGGCCTGCTGCCGATCGCCCTGCCGGAAGACGTCATCGCCCGCATCGCCGCCGAGACCGAGGCCGCGCAGGGCGCGCGCCACACGGTCGTTGACCTCGCCCGCCAGGTGGTGGTCACGCCGGAGGGCGCGGAGATCCCCTTCGCCGTCGATGCACGCAAGAAGGAAGCGCTGCTCGAAGGCCTGGACGACATCGCGCTGACCCTGCGCTTCAAGGATGCAATCGACGGCTGGTACGCCGCCGACCGCGCGGCGCGTCCATGGGTGTGGGAGAGTGTCGAGCGATGAGCGCCGCGTCGGATCGGGCATCGACGGAAGCCGCGCGGTGAACCAGCGGCACCAGGGCATCAACATCGTCGTCCTGCCTGGCGACGGCATCGGCCCCGAAGTCACCGACCAGGCCGTGCGCGTGCTCGACTGGTTCGTCCAGCGCCGCGGCATCCCGCTGCGCATGGATCGCCGCCTGTTCGGCTCCGCCGCCTGGGCGGCCGAGGGCACCACCATGCCGGACGCGACCTGGGAAGCGATCCTCGCCGCCGATGCGCTGCTGTTCGGCGCGACCGGCAGCCTGGACCAGACGCACATCCCGCCCGAGGAGCGCCGCAAGGGGTCGCTGCTGCGCATCCGCAAGGGCCTCGACGTCTTCGCCAACCTGCGCCCGGTGAAGGCGCAGCCGGCGCTGGCCGAGGCCTCTCCCTTCAAGGCGCGTACTGTCGCGGGTGCCGACCTAATCTTCGTGCGCGAACTGACCGCCGGGGTGTATTTCGGCACGCCGCGCGGCATCGAGACGCAAGCCGACGGCACGCGGCGCGGCGTCAACACCCACGCCTATACCGAAGCCGAGATCGCCCGCGCCGCGCGCTTCGCCTTCGAACTCGCCCGCACGCGGCGCGGCCATGTCACATCCGTGGACAAGGCGAATGTGATGGAGGCCGGCCGGCTGTGGCGCGATGTCGTCACGGAGGTCCACGCGGCCGGCTACACCGATGTCACGCTCGACCACATGCTGGCCGACAATTGCGCGCTGCAACTCGGCCGCGCGCCGACGCGCTTCGACGTCATCGTCACCGACAACCTGTTCGGCGACCTGCTGAGCGACTGCGCCGGCGCCATCAACGGCAGTCTTGGCCTGCTGCCCTCCGCCGCACTGTCGGCCCCGCGCGACGATGGACGGCGGCGCGCGCTGTACGAACCGGTCCACGGTTCCGCGCCGGATATCGCCGGCAAGGGCATCGCCAATCCGCTGGGTGCGATCCTGTCGGCGGCGATGCTGCTGCGCTGGACGGCGCAGGCGCCGGAGGAAGCCGACCGGCTGGAGAAGGCGGTCGCGACGGCGCTGGCCCGCGGCGCCCGCACCGCCGACCTGGCCATGCCAGGCGAGACGGCCCTGTCCACGCATGCGATGACCGATGCCGTGTTGGCTGCCTTGGAGGCGTAGGGCTCCCCCCTCGCAAGCCGGCCGCGCCTGCCCTACCGTTCCTCCCAATCAACGGGAGGAAACCACATGCGTCGCCTGCTGCTTGCCGCTGCCCTGTCGCTCGCCGCCCTGCCGGCCCTCGCCCAGGACCGCACCGTCCGCGTCATCTCGGGCTATGCCGCCGGCGGCACGGGCGACCTGATGGCGCGGCTGATCGCCGAATACATCGTGCCGCATCTCGGCGCCCGCGGCGTGGTGGAGAACCGCACCGGCGCGAACGGCCTGATCGGCGCGGAGGTCGTCGCCCGCGCCGCGCCCGATGGCATGACCGTGCTGCAATGCCCGATGGGCACCATGACCATCACGCCGAACCTGCCCGGTGCCGCGATGCCGGTCGACCCGCGCACCGAACTGGCGGGGATCACCAACGTCGCGCTGTCCACCTACGCCCTCGTCGTCGCGGCGCGCGGCCCCTATGCCGATGCCGCCGCGCTGCTCGCCGCCGCGCGGGCGCGGCCGGGTGCGATGACCTATGCCTCGGCCGGCGTCGGCTCGGCGCAGCATCTCTCGGTCGAGCTGGTCAAGGCGCGCGCCGGCCTCGACATCATCCACGCGCCCTATCGCGGTGCCACGCCGGCGATCGTCGACATCCTCGGCGGCCGCGTCGACTTCATGATCACCAACCTCGGCGACGTGATGAGCCAGGTGCGCGGCGGCGAGCTGCGCGTCCTCGCCATGGGTGACAATGCCGGATCGCCGCTGTTCCCCGATGTACGGCCGATCTCCGCCTTCGTGCCGGGACTTGAGATGGCCGGCTGGTTCGGCGTGTGCGGACCGCGCGGCGTCAGCGAGGAGATGCTGGGCCGCTGGGCCGAGGCCACCCGCAAGGGCCTCGAGAACCCGACCTTCCGCGAACGCCTTCTGGCCAACGGCCTGACGCCGCATTTCGAGGATGCCCGCGCCTTCAACGCGCGCATCGCCGCCGACCTGCGGTCCTGGGGCGAGGTAATCCGCGCCGCCGGCGTGCGCGGTGATTGAGCGCGTGGCGCGCCGCCTCGCCGCCTTCACCAAGAACGGGGTGAACCCGAACTACCAGGCCTTCCTGCTGGGGGTTGAACGTGCCGCGGCCGCCGAGGGCGCCACCGCCACACGCCACTTCGCGACGACGCCCGACGATCCGGCGGAGCAGATCGCGCTGCTCGCCGCCGTCGCCGCCGAGCAGCCTGACGCGATCATCTTCGCCCCCGCCGATGACCGGCTGCTGGTGGGCCCGGTGGCGGCAGCGCGGGCGCGCGGCATTCCCTTCATCGGCTTCGTCAACCGCATGGCGGGCGACTTCGTCACCTTCATCGGCGCCGATGACGTGGCGATGGGGCGCGCGGCCGTCGGCGCCATGGCGAATGCGTTGCACGGGCACGGCGCCGTCGTGCTGATCGAAGGCCCCGATACCGCGCCGACCAGCCGGGACCGCGGCCGTGGCTTTCGCGAGGCCCTTGCCGCCCATCCGGACCTGCGACTTCTGGACAGCGCGCCGGGGCACTACCTGCGCGAACCGGGGCGGCAGGCGATGGCCGGGTTGCTCGCGCGCCATCCACGCATCGATGGCGTCGTCTGCACCAACGACCTGATGGCGCTGGGCGCGCTCGATGCGCTGGAGGCGGTGGGCCGGCAGGCTCTGGTCACCGGCATCAACGGCACCATCCCGGCGGCGCAGGCGATCGGCGCAGGGCGGCTGCTCGCCAGCATCGACTATGACGGCTTCCGCATGGGGGCCGCCTGCGCCATGGCGGCGCTGCGCCACCTGCGCGGGCAGTCGATCCCGCGCGAGATCCTGCTGCCAGCGCAGGTGATCCATCGCGGTAACCACCAGCCCTGGCTGGTGCCGATCGAAGACCGCTGCCTGCCCGATTGGGACGAGATCGTCCCGCCAGACAAAGACAACCGGGAGTGACACGCATGGACATCACCCGCCGCGCGATTGGCGCCGCACTGGCCGGGGGGCTCGCCGCGCCCGCCTTCGCGCAGGGGCCGTCCTGGCCAAGCCGCCCGATCCGGCTGATCAGCCCCTTCGCGCCAGGTGGGCCGCAGGATGTGCCGGCGCGCTACTTCGTCGAGTACCTCACGCCGCGCCTTGGCCAGCCGGTGATCTATGACAGCCGCGCCGGGGCCGGCGGGCAACTCGGCATGCAGCATGTCGCGCAGGCGACCGACGGGCATACCTTCCTCATCACCTCCAATTCCGTCGCGACGCTACCGGCGCTGAAGCACGATCTCGGCTTCGATCCCTTCACCGACCTGCTGCCGGTGACGATCGTGACGGAGGCGCCGCTGGTCTATTGCGTGCGCGCCAATGGCCCGGCCGACCTGGCGGCCTTCCTGGCCCGCGCGAAGGAAGCGCCGGGCCGCGTTTCGGTCGGCAGTTCCGGAGTGGGGTCGGCGACGCATCTGGCCTCGGCCCTGCTGATGCAGAAGGCGGGGATCGACCTGCTGCATGTGCTCTATCGCGGCGCCGGACTGATCATGACAGCGCTGCTGGCCGGCGAGATCGACGCCTTCGTGGGCGACCTGTCGCTGGCGCTGGAACATATTCGCGCCGGCACCATCCGTCCGATCGGCGTGACCACGGCGACCCGCGCGCCGCTGCTGGCGGAGGTGCCGGCGATCGGTGAGGTGGTCGCCGGCTACGCCGTGCCCTTCTGGTTCGGGCTGTTCGCCGCGAAGCAGACGGCGCCCGAGGCGATTGCGCGGATGAATGCGGAACTGGCGCCGCTGGCCGCGCCGAGCAGCGAGTTGTCGCGGCGGATGGCCGAGCGCGGATCACTGCTGGTGCTGTCCGGTCCGGAGCCGCTGGCGGCACGGCTGCGCAGCGAGGTGGCGCAGTGGCGGGTGGTGGTGCAGGCGGCGGGGATTACGATGGAGTGAGGCCGCCGGCTTCGTCGCCCCCGCTCACGGCCGCATCGTGAACCCCGCCATCCCCGGCGCCAGCAGCGGCTGCGCCAGCGCCGCGAACTCGCACAACAATCGCCGGCTGTCCCGCGGATCGATGATCTCCTCGACCCAGAACGCCTCCGCCGTGCGGAAGGGCGAGCGCAGCTTCTGCAACCGGTCCTCGATCTCCGCGACCTTGGCGGCGCGGTCATCGGCGGCCGTGACTTCGGCGGCATAGGCCGCCTCGACGCCACCTTCCAGCGGCAGCGACCCCCACCGCGCCGACGGCCATGCATAGCGGATCGAATACCGCCCCGCCGGCTGGTGCACCACGCCCGCCACGCCGAAGGCGTTGCGCATGATGATGGTGCACCAGGGCTGGCGGCACTGGTTCACCGCCGCCATGGCGCGCACGCCCCAGCGGATCGTCGCGGTCTTCTCCGCCTCCAGCCCCACCGCGAAGCCGGGGCAGTCCATCAGGTAGACGACCGGCAGATGGAAGGTCTCGGCGAGGTCGACGAAGCGGATGATCTTTTCGCAGGCATTGGCCGTCCAGGACCCGCCATGGAACACGGGGTCGGAGGCCAGGACCGCCACCGGCCTGCCATCCAGCCGTGCCAGGGCGGTGATGATCGACCGGCCGAACCACTTGCCCATCTCGAAGAAGCTGCCCTTGTCGAACAGGGTCTCGATCACCGGGCGCACCTTGTAGGCCTGGCGCGGGTCGCGCGGGATGGCGGTCAGCCACTTCTCCTCACGGCGATTCACGTCATCGCGGTTGCGCACCACCGGCGGCAGCGCATGCACCGAGGATGGCAGGTACGACAGGAAGCGCCGCGCGAGGGCGAAGGCCTCCGCCTCCGTCTCCACGGCATCATCGACACCACCGGCCCGGCACTGGATCTCCCAGCCGCCCAGGGCGCGCTTCTCCAACGTCTCGCCCAGCCGGGCGACCACCGGCGGCCCAGCCACGAACATCGCCGAGGACTTGGTCATCACCGAATAATGCGCCGCCGCCAATCGGGCCGCGCCAAGCCCCGCGACCGAACCCAGCCCCAGCGTCACCACCGGCACCAGGCCCATATTTGCAGTGGTCTGGTAGTATAGTTGGGTGCCGCCGACCCCTCCCGGCAGGTTGGCGCGCCCGGTCGTCTCGATGGTCTTGACCGACCCGCCACCGCCAGACCCCTCGATCATGCGGATGATCGGCAGGCGGAGTTCGGCGGCCATGCGCTCGGCCATGATCGGCTTTTCGCGAATGGTCGCGTCCGCGCTGCCGCCACGCACGGTGAAGTCGTCTCCCACCACCACCACGGGGCGCCCATCGACCATGCCGCGGCCCATCACGCAGTTGGACGGCGTGAAGGATTCCAACTCGCCCCTCGCATCGTAGTCGGCACGGCCGGCAATGGCGCCGACCTCGTGGAAGGATCCGGGGTCCACCAGGGCGTCGACCCGTTCGCGGACGGTCAGCCTGCCGCCGTCGTGCTGGCGCTTAACCTTGTCCGGCCCGCCCATCTCGCGGGCCATGGCCTCGCGGCGACGCAGTTCATCGAGTTCGGCAGTCCAGTTCATAGGCGCTTGGTTCCCGTCCCTGCGCCGAGTGTCACGCCGCGCTGTCCGCGCGACAAGCCGCGCTCAGGGTGCGACGACCTCGTGGCGGCGGAACCACAGCGTCAGCGGCGTGCCGTTGGTCAGGCGCAACTGAACGGTCTCCGCGTCGCTCGCCTCGGCCACCCATTCATTGATGCGAAAGGTCGTGCGGCAGCCACCGGCAGCCCGCGCCTCCGCAAGCAGCCGGGGGGCACGATCCTCGGGATTGTTCAGCACCGCCAGCGCGGCGCGGTCGGCACAGCCGACGACGCCATCCCTCGCGACGCGCCAGACCGACCGCGCAGGCGCCGCGGCCACCGGCTCGACGGTGGGGGTGGGCGCCACGGCCTCGATGGCCGCGGGCTGCGGGCGCGCGGCGGCGCGCTGCAGCGACCGCGGCGGCGCGGGCGGCGGCAGCGGCAGCGCGACGGGTTGCGGTTCCGGCGGCTCCTCTGCGCAGGCAGCGAGCAGGCAGAGCGCGGTCAGCAAAGGGGCGATTCGAAACATTTCCGTGATGGTAGCACCGGCAAGCAGCGTCCGTGCAGCCGTCATCGTCTACCTGCCCCATCATCACGGCCGTTTGCGTTGCGAACGGACAACCATTGGTTGACCCTGGCGTCGAAGACGGTTGTCGTGCCGCCTTCTCGATCGTGCTACAAGGCGATACGGCAGGGTCACATCGTGAGCGAATTGGTTTGACGACCATCGGCGGTCGACTTTGGGCGCTTGTGCTCGCCTCGGCCCTTCCCCTTTTGTTCGGCATCATGCTCATCGGCGGCTTCGGCTGGGAGGTCGAGCGCGACGCCATCGACATGCGTGTCTCGGCCCGGGCGCAAGCCGCCACGCGCGGCATCGACGCCGAGATCGAATCGCGCCGTCTTGCGCTCGAATCCTTCGCCGGCGCGCGCGAGGGCAGCCAGCAGGGCGACCTGGCCGCCACCGATGCGGCCGCGCGGCGGCTGGCCGCCACGCTCGATGCCCAGGTCAGCGTACTGGATCGCGGCCTGGGATTGCTGGTGGACACCAGCCAGCCCTTCGGCACCCCGCTTGGATCCACCCGCGCGGTGGCCGAAGGCCTGTGGGCGGTCGAGACAGGCCAGGCCCGCGTCAGCAACGGGCCGGCCGGGACCACGCCGGCCGGCCCCGCGCCGCCGCCACAGCTGCTGGTGCCGGTGATGCACGATGGGCGTGCCACCGGCGTGCTCGCCGTTTCGCTGTCGGCCGAACGACTGGCGGCGGCGGCCGGGCCGCGGCACAGCATCCTGTTCGACAATCGCTGGCGCGTCATCGCGTCCAGCGGCGGCACCCCCGCCGATGTGCCGGACTGGACCGTGCTGGCGGCGGCGCCACGGGGCGTGGCCCTGGATGGGCGAAGCGGCAGCGGCGACACCGTCCGCTACGTCGTGACGAACCTCGCCGCCGCACCCGATTGGCGCCTCGTCACCTGGGAAAGCACCGCCTTCGTCGACAGCGTCGTGGCACGCCTGCTGCCCTGGGTGCTGATCTGCCTCGCGGTGGCCATCGCCACCGCACTGTTCGCCCGGGCCCGCGCCATGGCGGCGCTGCAACTGCCCGTGCTTGCGCTGGAACATCATGCCCGCGCCACTGCAGCGGCGCTGCGCGACGATGCGCCGCGCCCGCATCCGCCGGGACTGGGCATGATCGACGAATTCGCCAGACTGGGCGCGGCGCTGGGCGAGGCCGACGCCGCCGCCACGGCCAGCGAACGCCGTCTGCGCGCCCTCGCCGAGGCCGGGGCCATCGTGCTGTGGCGCGGCGATGCCGGCGGCGGCTGGACCGAGGCCGCCGGCTGGGCGGGGCTGACCGGCCAGACCGCGCCCACGTTCCGCGGCGACGGCTGGGTGGACATGCTGCACCCGGACGACCGGGCGCCGACGCTGGCCGAATGGGGTCGCAGCCTGGTCGCGCGCCGCCCGATCGGCGTCGAATTCCGCCTGCGCACGGCCGACGATGCGGCCGGCTGGCGCTGGGTACGTGCGACCGGCGTGCCGGTGACGGACCAGGCCGGTCAGTTGCAGGAATGGGTCGGCGCCATCCATGACGTGGCCGATGCCCGGGGCGCCGGCACGGCGCGCCAGGTCAACGACGCCCAGGTGCGCCAGACGGTGGCCGAGCTTCGCGCGGTGTATGACACCGTGCCGGTCGGCCTGTCGCTGGTCGATGCGGACCTGCACTTCGTCAATGTGAATACGCGCTTCGCGGCGATCGGCGGGCTTCCGCCGGAAGCGCATATCGGCCGCGCACCGCATGAGGTGATGCCCGAAAGCCTTGCCCGCCCGCTCGAGGATGCGCAGCGGCACGTCCTGCAGACCGGCCGCCCCGTCCTCGACGTCACCTGCTCGGGCCCGGCGCCGGGGGCGGTGCAGCAATTGCGGCATTGGCTCGCCTCCTGCCACGCGGTCAAGGATGCCGAGGGCACCGTCACCGGCGTCTCCGCCGTGCTGCAGGACGTGACCGACCGCGTCCGGGCGGAACGATCGCGCGAGATGCTGGTGACCGAGCTGAATCACCGCGTGAAGAACACCCTGGCGACCGTGCAGTCCCTCGCGGCGCAGTCGCTGCGCGGGGCACGCGGCGGCAAGGAAGGCCTGGGACGTGAATTCGTCGGCCGGTTGCAGGCGCTGATGCGCGCGCATGACCTGCTCGCCGATCTCGGCTGGCAGGAGGTCGATCTCGCGCGCGTGGTGCGCACCGGGCTCGCGCCCTGGATCGAAGGCGGGCGCGCCATCCGCATGGGCGGATCGGGCCGCATCCAGGTCAGCGCCGGGCAGACCCAGGCGATCGTGATGGCGCTGCATGAACTCGCGTCCAATGCGGCGCATCACGGCGCCTTGTCGCGTCCGGGTGGCGAGGTGGAGGTTGCCTGGTCGCTCGGCGACGACGGCATCACCGTGCTGGATTGGCATGAGAGCGGCGGCCCGCCTGTCCAGGCGCCATCGGCGGACCGTCGTGGATTCGGCATGCGCCTGCTGGAACGCGGCCTTGCGCACGACCTTGGCCCAGGCGCCGATGTCCAGATGCGCTTCCCGCAGGACGGCGTCACGATGGCGATGCGATTCCGCGCCGGATTGCCGGCCCTGCAACCCGTCGAAGGCTGAAGCCGCCGCCGCCGCGCGGCCGGCGGACATCGCCCCGCAGGCGGCGTGACCCTGCGCCTTTGGACAGTCGGCCGTGGCGCGTATAAGGAACCGCTATTCTTGCAGCGAGCGGACCCGGAACGATATGGCACGTGCACTGATCACGGGGGTGACCGGACAGGACGGCGCCTATCTCGCGGCCCTGCTGCTCGACAAGGGCTACGAGGTCTTCGGCCTGCTGCACCGGCATGGCGGGTCGGAGGCTGTGCAGGACCGGCTGCGGCGGCTTGGCTGCGCCGGTTCGGTGCAGATGGTGGATGGCAACCTGATCGACCTGTCCTCGTTGATCCGCCTTCTGCAGAAGGTGCAGCCGGACGAGATCTACAACCTGGCTGCGCAGTCCTTCGTGCGGATGTCGTGGGACCAGCCGCTGCTGACCACGCATGTCACCGCGATCGGCACCGCCAACATGCTCGAGGCGGTGCGCATCGCCTCCCCGGCCGCGCGGTATTTCCAGGCGAGTTCGTCGGAGATGTTCGGCAAGGCGGAGACGCCTGCGCAGAACGAGGCGACGCATTACCACCCACGCAGCCCCTATGCCTCGGCCAAGGTCTTCGCGCATTGCCTGGTGCAGAACTACCGGGACGCGTTCGGGCTGTTCGGCTGCAACGGCATCATGTTCAACCATGACAGCCCGCTGCGCGGCATCGAGTTCGTGCTGCGCAAGATCACCGATGGGGCGGCGCGCATCAGCCTCGATCTCGCCACCGAACTCGCGATGGGCAATCTGGAAGCGCGGCGCGACTTCGGCCATGCGCGCGACTATGTCCGCGCGATGTGGCTGATGCTGCAGCAGGACAAGGCGGATGACTACGTGGTCGCGACCGGACGCGCGGCGTCGATCCGCGACCTGTGCCGCATCGCCTTCGCCCATGTCGGGCTGGACTACCAGGCGCATGTTCGGGTGGACGCGGCCTTCCTGCGGCCGGCGGATGTGGATGTGACCATCGGCGACGCATCGCGGGCGCGGACGCGGCTGGGCTGGGTGCCGGAGATGAGCCTTGAGGCGATGATCGCCGAGATGGTGGAGGCTGACCTGGCGCGTTGGAAAGCGCGGGGGTAGCGCCGGACGGAATAGGCCGGACTGCGGGCGGCACGCGCTGTTGGTGGACGGGGGCCTGCCGGTGGCGCGGGCGATTGCAGGGAGGCGCCGCACCCCATACGCGCGAGCCCACCGCATCCAAGATGCCGGTCCATGCCGCCATGTGAGCAACGCGGCGGTCCTCGCGGGCTGCGACGATCGGCCCGGCGTGCCTGTCCTCAGGTCGGCAAAGCACCGCGCTCAGGGCACGCGCAGCAATGTCCCGGGCAGCCGCCCGGGCGACAACGCGCAGGTGGCGCGCACCGCGGCGGCGGGTGGTTCGATGGCGATGGCCTGCGGCTCGCAGCTGCCCCGACCAAGATCGTCGAGCCGACGTTCGATGGCGAAGGCCTCCCGCAGCGCGCCCTCGGCCGTGGTGTCGTGGAAGGTATAGACCACGCTGCAGCAGCCGTTGCGCCCGAGTGCCACAAGCCGCCCCGCGCTGTCGCGGGAGAAGCCGAGGCCGCTGACCTCCCCTGCCCGACGGAACCGGGCGCGCTCGGGCTGCATCAGCCAGACATCCCAGGCGGTATTCGCATTGCCGCCGATCACAGGCACCCACAGGTCGAGCGCCCCGTCGCCATTGGTGTCGATCACCCGTGGCAGGACGTCGGGCAGGTCGGATTGCACCTCGATCCGCTGGCTCTCCACCCCGCCTTCGAGGACCGAGATGGTCCAGTATTCCTCGGAGGAGGTCGCCCGCAGAGTCAGTGCCTCCGCGCCAGGGCGGGTGGCGCGGAGCGTGGTGCGGGCGGCCTCGGCGGCCGTCAGCGCCAGGGTGAGCAGCGCGGCGGCAGCGAGCAGCCAGGGCTTCATGGGCGGTATCGTGCCAGGATGGCGCGCAGGGCGTCGAGGTCGATCGCCTGGCCGGTCGCGCGGCGGCCGCTGCGGGCATCGCGGCCGGTGATCGTCGTCGCCATGGTCAGCGCGTTGAGCACCGCTTCCTCCACGGCTTCGGCGGCCGCGACGAACAGCGGCGACATGCGGTCATTGGGCCAATCGGCGATTATGGCCTGGTGCGCGCGGCGTTCGGCGGTGCGGCGCACGCCGGGATGCGTGGACAGAGCGATCGCGTAGTCGCCGGATCCGTCGGAGAAGGCTGCGCCCGTGCGCGCCAGTCCTGCCGTGGCGCGGGCCGCGAGGCGGCTGAGGTTGCGGTCCGACAGCGGCGCATCGGTGGCAAGCACCACCATCACGGACCCATCGGCATCGCCGCGATCCGTGTGTTCCTTCAGGTACCATTTGCCGAGCGCGCGCCCGACCGGGATACCATCCATCGTCAGGACGCCGCCGTAATTCGCCTGGACCAGCGCGCCGATGGTCCAGCCGCCAAGGGGCGCGGGCAGCAGGCGCGAGGATGTGCCGATGCCGCCCTTGAAGCCGAAGGCCATGGTGCCGGTGCCCGCACCAACGCAACCCTCAGCGACCGGGCCATCAGTCGCACCGTCCAGCGCGGCGTGGACGTGTGCTGCCGTCACGCCACGGGCGCGAATGTCGTTGAGCCGGCCATCATTGGTCTCGCCCACCACCGCGTTGACCGAGACGGCGTCGGGGTTGCGCGCCAGCGTCCAATCGACCAGCGCTTCCACCGCGCGGCCCACGGCCAGCGTGTTGGTCAGTACGATCGGCGTTTCGAGTTCACCGAGTTCGACGAGTTGCGTGGCCCCAGCGAGCTTGCCGTAGCCGTTGATGACGGCGAGGCCGGCGGGCACGCGATTGGTAAAGAGGTTTCCCGCATGGGGCAGGATCGCGGTGACGCCGGTGCGGATGGCGTCGCCCTCGATGACGGTGGCGTGGCCGACGCGCAGGCCGGCCACATCGGTGATGGCGTTGTAAGCGCCCGGGGCGAAGATGCCAGGCGCGAGGCCGAGGTCGCGGGCGCGAACGCGCTCGCTCACCCGCCCAGCGCCGCCTTCACGGCCGCCAGCGCCTCGGCCGCCTTGTCCGCCTCCGGCCCACCGGCCTGGGCCATGTCCGGTCGTCCGCCGCCACCCTTGCCGCCGACCGCGGCGGACGCGGCGCGCACCAGCGCCACGGCATCCGCCTTGCCCTTCGCCGCCTCCCCGACCGCGACGACGATGGACGCCTTGCCCTCAGCGGTGGACACGAGTGCCACCACATCCGCGGTCCCGCCCTTCAGAATGGCTTCCGCAAGGCCCTTCAGGTCGCGCGGCGGCACTTCGCCCAGGTCGCGCAGCGCCACGCGCAGGCCGGCAACCTGCTCGACCTCCGCCCCGCCGCCGCCCGTCGCCAGTTTCCTGCGCAGATCGGCCACGTCGCGGTCCAGCTTGCGGCGTTCCTCGACCAGCGTGGCGATGCGGCCGGCGAGTTCGCCAGGCTGCACCTTGAGCACTGCGGCGGCGGCCTGCAGGCTTTCCTCCATCTCCGCGATCAGCGACAGCGCGGCTTCGCCCGTCACCGCCTCGACCCGTCGCACGCCGGCGGACACGGCGCCCTCGGAGACGATCTTGAACAGCCCGATATCGCCGGTCCGGCGCACATGCGTCCCGCCGCAGAGTTCGAGCGAATAGACGCCGTGCTTCTCGACCGCCGCGGCGTCGTGGCCCATGCCGACGACGCGCACCTCCTCGCCGTACTTCTCGCCGAATAGCGCCATGGCGCCGGCCTCCACGGCAGCTTCGGGCGTCATCAGGCGGGTGACCACCTCGGCATTCTCGCGGATGCGGGCATTCACCTCGGCCTCGACCCAATGCAGGTCTTCCTCCGACATCGGTGTCGGCTGGGACACATCGAAGCGCAGCCGGCCAGGCGCATTCAGCGAACCCTTCTGCGCGACATGGGTGCCGAGCCGCCGGCGTAGCGCCTCATGCAGCAGATGCGTCGCGGAATGGTGGGCGCGGATGGCGGAGCGGCGGGCGTGATCGACCTCCGCCTGCACGGCGAGGCCGAGCTTCGCCTCCCCATGCACCACGGTGCCGAGGTGGACATACAGCGCGCCAAGCTTCTTCTGCGTGTCGCGGATTTCGATGCGGCAGGCATCGCCGGCCTGGATGATGCCGGTGTCACCGACCTGGCCGCCCGATTCCGCGTAGAAGGGGGTCTGGTTCAGCAGCACCGCGACCTCGGCGCCGACCGGCGCGCTGTCCACCGGCTTGCCGTCGGCGACGATAGCGACGATCTCGCCCTCGGCGGTCTCGGTGGAGTAGCCGAGAAATTCGGAGGCACCGACCTTCTCCTTGAGGTCGAACCACACGCCTTCAGTCGCGGCCTCGCCCGACCCCGCCCAGGCGGCGCGGGCGCGCTTGCGCTGTTCCGCCATGGCGGCGTTGAAGCCCTCGACATCGACCGGGCGGCCTTCGGCGCGCAGCGCGTCCTGCGTCAGGTCGAGCGGGAAGCCGAAGGTGTCATAGAGCCGGAAGGCGACGTCGCCGGGCAGCGTCTGCTTGTCGCCGAGCTTGCCGGTTTCCTCCGCGAGCAGCCCAAGGCCGCGTTCAAGCAACGAGCGGAAGCGGGTTTCCTCCAGTCGCAGTGTCTCGCTGATCAGCGATTCCGCGCGCACCAGTTCCGGATAGGCCGCGCCCATCTGGCGCACCAGCGCGGGCAGCAGGCGGTGCATCAGCGGGTCGCGCGAGCCCATCATATGCGCGTGGCGCATCGCCCGGCGCAGGATGCGGCGCAGCACATAGCCGCGGCCTTCATTGGATGGCAGCACGCCGTCGGCGAGCAGGAAGGCGCCGGCGCGCAGATGGTCGGCGACGACGCGATGGCTGGAACGGAACGGCCCGTCCGGTTCCTGCCCCGTGGCTTCGGCGCTGGCGAGGATGATCGCGCGCAGCGTGTCGGTGTCGTAGTTGTCGTGCTTGCCCTGCAGGATGGCGGCGAAGCGTTCGAGGCCCATGCCGGTGTCGATGGACGGCTTGGGCAGCGGGTTGCGCGTGCCGGGCGGGTCCTCGAGGAACTGCATGAAGACCAGGTTCCAGATCTCGATGAAGCGGTCGCCATCCTCATCGGGGGAACCCGGCGGGCCGCCGGGGATCTTGTCGCCGTGGTCGAAGAAGATTTCCGAGCACGGGCCGCAGGGGCCGGTATCGCCCATGCGCCAGAAATTGTCGGAGGTGGAGATGCGGATGATGCGGCTGTCGGGCAGGCCGGCGACCTTGCGCCAGATGGCGGCGGCGTCCTCATCCTCCGAATACACCGTGACCAGCAGCCGGTCCTTCGGCAGCGAGAAGTCCTTGGTCAGCAATTCCCAGGCGTAGGGGATCGCCTGCTCCTTGAAGTAGTCGCCGAAGGAGAAGTTCCCCAGCATCTCGAAGAAGGTGTGATGGCGCGCGGTGTAGCCGACATTGTCGAGGTCGTTGTGCTTGCCGCCGGCACGCACCGACTTCTGCGCGGTGGTGGCGCGCTTGTAGGGGCGCGTCTCCTGGCCGGTGAAGACGTTCTTGAACTGCACCATGCCGGAATTGGCGAACATCAGCGTCGGGTCGTTGCGCGGAACCAGCGGCGACGATTCCACCACTTCGTGGCCATTGCGGTGGAAGTAGTCGAGGAAGGTGGCCCGGATGTCGTTGCTGCTGGTCATGTCCTGCCCGTCGCGTCGCCCGGGAAAAGCCCGTCCCGGCAAGGTGTTGGCCCAAAGGGAGCGACAGGTAGCGCGGGCGGCGCGGGGCGTGAAGGGGCGGCGCGAGGCAGCCCCGTTATTGTCCGGCTTCCTCCCTGGCGGCGTCTTCCTCCGCCTTTCGGCGGTTTTCCTGCTGCTTGTCGCCCTTGCCGTAGTCGGGGCCGCCTTCCTTGCGCTCATCCGGACGGTACAGCGGATGCGGTTTGTCCGGCGGCGCGTCCGGCGTGATCTTCGGCAGCCTGGGGCGGCGGGGCTTGTTCATCGGCGTGTCTCCTATCCCTTGGAAACACGCCGTGCAGGGGATGGTTGCCGGCCAGGACGGACGGCCCGCCCCGCCGATTCAGCGAGGCACCCATCCGGCGACCGGCTTCGATCGCTCGAACGGTTCGCGCCAGTCATCGCCCATGCGAACCGTTGTTTGTGTCGGCAGCTTCACCCGACTGAGAGAGACCATCCAGCCGGGATCTGCTCCAGCGCGCTGGGCGAGGCCCGGAAACGATGACGCCCGCGGCATGGCTGCCGCGGGCGTCATCCGGGGTCGGGCGCCGTGGCCTATTCGGCCGCCAGCGCCTCGTCATCATCGCTGCCCTCGCCCACCAGCATCTGCTCGGCGAGCAAGCCGGCCTGGCCGCGGATGCGCTGTTCGATCGAGGCCGCCATCTCGGGATGGTCGCGCAGGAACTGCTTGGCGTTCTCGCGCCCCTGGCCGATACGCTGGCTGTCGCAGGAGAACCAAGCCCCCGACTTCTCGACGATGCTCGCCTTGACGCCAAGATCGATCAGCTCGCCGACCTTGCTGATGCCCTCGCCATACATGATGTCGAACTCGACCTCGCGGAACGGCGGGGCCATCTTGTTCTTCACCACCTTGACGCGGGTGTGGTTGCCGGTGACCTCGTCGCGGTCCTTGATCGCGCCGATCCGG
Source organism: Roseomonas sp. CAU 1739 (assembly GCF_039839775.1). Classification (NCBI taxonomy): domain Bacteria; kingdom Pseudomonadati; phylum Pseudomonadota; class Alphaproteobacteria; order Acetobacterales; family Roseomonadaceae; genus Roseomonas; species Roseomonas sp. CAU 1739. The sequence continues at coordinate 81,685 of NZ_JBDOQQ010000015.1, read as the reverse complement.
CGGATCTCCATGCGGACCGAGGCGTAGAACTTCAGCGCATTGCCGCCCGTCGTGGTTTCCGGGTTGCCGAACATCACGCCGATCTTGAGCCGGATCTGGTTCAGGAAGACCAGCAGCGTGTTGGACTTCGAGACCGATCCGGTCAGCTTGCGCAGTGCCTGGGACATGAGGCGCGCATGCAGGCCGACATGGGTATCGCCCATCTCGCCTTCCAGTTCGGCGCGCGGCACCAGGGCGGCGACGGAATCGACCACCAGCACGTCGATCGCGCCCGACCGCACCAGCGTATCGGCGATCTCGAGCGCCTGTTCGCCGGCATCGGGCTGGCTGATCAGCAGGTTGTCGACATCGACGCCGAGCTTCTTCGCATAGCCGGGGTCGAGCGCGTGCTCGGCATCGACGAAGGCGCAGGTGCCGCCCTTCTTCTGGGATTCCGCGATGACATGCAGCGCGAGCGTCGTCTTGCCCGAGGATTCAGGGCCGTAGATCTCGATGATGCGCCCCTTGGGCAGCCCACCGATACCAAGCGCGAGGTCGAGCCCGAGCGAGCCCGAGGAGACGACCTCGATCTCACCCTGCGACGCCTGCTTGGCGCCGAGGCGCATGATCGAACCCTTGCCGAAGGCCCGTTCGATCTGGCTCAGCGCGGCGTCGAGCGCCTTTCCCTTATCCATGCCCTTCCCCCGATCCGGCAATGATTTATCAACCATAGGGCGATATCTCCATCCAGTCTATCGCCCATTCGTAGCGGATCGGCCGACGATCCGACCCGCCGGGCCTCCCCGCACCCGCTCATGGCGGCGCGATTCGGCGCAAGGGAAAGATGCGCCCCGACCGCCCGGACGGCAAGAACAAATTAAGAACTAGAACCGTCGATCGCGGCCAGCAGCACCTTCATCCGGAACGGCTTCTCGATGAAGGCATAGCCGCGATCCGCCAGCCCCTCCCCCACCGCGCGCTCGGCGTAGCCCGACACCAGCACCACGGACAGGTCGGGCCATTGCCCGCGCAACGCATCGGCCAGGGCCAGCCCGTCCATCTCCCCGGGCATGGTCATGTCGGAGACCAGCACCTCCGGCACGAAGCCCGCTTCCACCGCCTCCAGCGCCGCGTCGGCGTCCTCGGCCTCATGCACCGCATGGCCGGCCGCCTTCAGCGCATGGGCGGCGAGCCGACGCAGCGGCGCCTCGTCCTCGACCAGCAGCACGCGGCGCGCAGCGGCCGGCGATGGTGTGGCGGGCGCCGGACGCATCGGCGCGGGAACGGCCACCTCCGCCACTGCGGGGAACCAGAGCCGGAATTCAGTCCCCTCCCCCAAGCGGGATGCGACCGTCACATACCCGCCCGACTGCCGCATGATGCCGAGCACCGTGGATAGGCCGAGACCGGTGCCGCCTTCGGTGCGGCGCGTGGTGAAAAAGGGTTCGAAGATGCGCGGCAGGTCGGCGGGCGCGATGCCGCGCCCAGCATCGGCGACGCTCAGCACGACCCAGTCGCCCGGCGGCACCACGCCGCCCGGCTCGACCCGCTCGCTCGCCAGCGCCAGCGCCTCGAGCCTGATGCGGATCGCGCCGCCGGCCGGCATGGCATCGCGCGCATTCACCGCGAGGTTCAGCAGCACCTGGTCGAGTTGCGAGCCATCCACCCGGACCCGCGGCCCCGGCTGCGCCGCCAGGTCGAGCGTCAGCAGGTGCCGCCCGCCCAGCAGCCTGCGCAGTAGCGGCGCCATCGCCTCCACCGCGGCCGCCAGTGCCAGCACGCGCGGCGCCAGGGCCTGGCGGCTGGCGAAGGCCAGCAACTGCTTGACCAGCCGCGCGCCCCGCGTCGCGCTGTCGAGGATCTGGCGCAGATCCTCGGTGGTCGGTTCATCGGGCTGGCGCGCCAGGGCGGCTTCCGCAGCGCCGGAGATCGCGGCGAGCAGGTTGTTGAAGTCATGCGCGACGCCGCCGGCCAGCCGACCGACCGATTGCAGCCGCGCGCCTTCCTCCATCTGCGCCTGCATGCGTCGCCGGGCGGTGACATCGGTGACGCGCAGCAGCGCCCCGGCCTCCCCGCGCAGTGGACGGCAGGCAACCTCGACCTGGGCATCGGGCGGCAGCCGCTCATCGGCCAGGCGCGCCAGCACGACCGGCGGCGCCGGTGGCCCGGCCAGCGCGGCGCGCACCACCTCGGCCACCGCGGCGGCCGTGTCCTCGGTGAACAGCGCTGGGGCGGGACAGCCGGATCGTGGCTCCGGACCGGCGCCGCACAGCCGCGCCAGCGCCGCATTCGCGAAGCGGATGCGCCCTTCGGTGTCCAGCACCGCGAGGCCGACCGCTTCCTCCGCCTCGAACAACTTGCGGAAGGCCGCCTCGTCGGGCTCGCGCCCACGCATATCCGTCACCCTGCCTGCCCCCGTCCGCCGAGCCGCCAGACATAGGCGATGATTTCGGCCACCGCCTGATAATGGTCCGGCGGGATTTCCGCATCCAGCTCCAGCCGGAACAGCGCGCGCGCCAGCGGCGGGTTCGACACGATCGGCACCCCGGCCTCGCCGGCCACCGCGCGGATCCGCGCCGCGACCTCATCCGCGCCCTTGGCGACGAGCCGCGGCGCCGCCTCGCCCCCCTGTTCATAGGCGAGGGCGACGGCGAAATGGGTCGGGTTGGTGATCACCACCGCCGCCTTGGGCACCGCGGCCATCATCCGCCCCTTCGCGCGCCGCTGGCGGAGTTGGCGCTGGCGGGCCTTGATGTGCGGGTCGCCCTCGCTCTCGCGCGCTTCTTCCTTCTGGTCCTGGCGGGACATGCGCAGCCGGCGCAGATGGCGCTGATGGGCGAACAGCCAGTCCGCCGCCGCGATCCCCGCGAAGGCCAGCAATGCCGCCACCGCCAGGTCGCGCGCCGCATCCCCCAGCCGCGCCAGCAATGCCGCCACCGGCAGCTGGACCAGCCGCGGCAGTTCCGCCGGATCACCGATCGCATGCCACAGCGCCGCACCGACCAGGACGAGCTTCAACAGCGTGCGCAGGAACTCGATCGCGCCATCCAAGCCGAAAATGCGCTTCAGCGCGCTGGCCGGGCTGAGGCGCGAGACCTGCGGCGCCAGCCCCTTGGCCGAGACCAGCCCGCGCGTCTGCAGCATCGTTGCACCAACGGCGCCCGCCGCGGTCAGCAGCGCGACCGGCAGCGCCGCCATCATGCCCAGGCGCAGCATCTCCATCGCCGCCTCGATGGGTGGGATCTCATGCGCGCGGGCCATCGCGCCGCCCAGGCCGCGCAGCATCGCCGCCCCCGGCGCGACGGCGAGCATCATGCCGAGCATCCCGCCGGCCAGCGCACCAAGGCCCACCACTTCACGCGACAGCGCGACCTGGCCGTCCTCCCGCGCGCGTTCCAGGCGCCTTGACGATGCGGCTTCCGTCCTGTCCTCGGCCTCGGTCCCTGATCCCCCCTCCTCGGCCATGAATCAGCGCAGCCCGGGGAGGTTGAGAAAGGCCTCGCGCGCCGCCTCGCCGAAGGCGCCGAGCAGCGCGGGCATCACCAGCGCCAGCAGCGCGAGACCCGCCAGGACCTGCCCCGGCACGGCGATGAAATAGACCTGCACCTGCGGCGCGATGCGCGTCAGCAGGCCGAGCGCGACATTGATCACCACCGCCGCCAGTACGAAGGGTGCCGCCAGCCGAAGCGCGAGTGCGAGGCTCTCGGCCGCCGCCGTCGCCATGGCTTCCGCCGACGCCCCGGCCGGGAAGGGCTCGCCGACCGGCAGCACGGCATAGGATTCGACCAAGGCCCGCAGCGGCAGCAGGTACAGCCCGCTGCCCAGCACCACCACCACGGCGGCGAGCGAGAACAACCGCCCCGTCGCGGTGCCCTGCCCGCCCAGTTCCGGATCGGGCACCAGCGCCTGCGCCAGCCCGAGCAGCAGGGCCACCGCCTGCCCCGCCATCGCCATCGCCACGGTCACCAGCCGCGCCAGCCCGCCGAGCCACAATCCGATGATGATCTCGATGAGGATGAGGCGCGTCGCCTCCCCGGCGTCATCGGGGGCCGGCGGCAGCCCCGGTGCGAGCAGCGGCAGCAGCAGCAGCACCAGGCCCAGGCCCAGGCCCAGGCGCACCGGTGCCGGCACCTCCTGCTCCCCCAGCCCGGGCAGCAGCATCGCCGCCGCACCCAGCCGCGCGAAGGCCAGCACCGCCTGGAAGGCGAGCACCGGCAGTGCGGCGAGCAGCCCGGCTTCGTCCATCAGCCGCGCAGGCCCACATCGACCACCGCCTGGAACAGGCCACCCGCATAGCCGCGCAGCACGCCGATGAAGAACGGCCCGAGCATCAGCAGGGCGCCGGCCAGCACCACCACCTTGGGCAGGAAGGCGAGCGTCGCCTCATTCACCTGGGTCAGCGCCTGCAGCACGGCGATCAGCAGGCCGATGGCGAGCATCAGCAGCAGCAGCGGCCCGCCGATCTGCAACGCGATCCACAGCGCCTCGCGCGCGGCCAGCGCGGTGTCGTTCACGGCCGGGATTTTCCCGCCAGCGGCATGTTCGGCGCTTCCTTCAGCCCTGTGCGCGGCGCCGCCGCGCGCGATGCTCCGGCCCGTCTGCGAAGCGCATCAGATCGGCATGCGCATCACGTCCTGATAGGCGGCAACGACGCGGTCGCGCACCGCCACCGCCGTCTGCAGGGTGAGTTCCGCGCGCCCGACCGCGAGCACGACATCGGTGACGCTGCCCTGCCCGGCCAGGGCGGCGGTGCTTGCCGCATCCGCCTGGTGGCCGACATCGACCGCCTGTTCCATCGCCCGCGTCAGCGCGGCGCCGAAGCCGGCCCCGCCGGTTGCCGCCTGCGGCAACGCATCGGCGGTGCGATAAGCGGCGGCAACGCCGGCGGCAGCCAACGGCAGCGGCATCAGCGCAGCGCCTCGATGGTGCGGGTCAGCATGCCGCGCGTCACTTCCAGCACCTGCAGGTTGGCGGCGTAGGAACGCTGCGCCTCGCGCATGTCCATCGTCTCCATCATGCTGTCCACATTCGGCATGCGGACATAGCCGCGCGCATCGGCAGCCGGGTGGGACGGGTCGAAGCGCAGCGGGAAATCGCCCGCGGCGGTGCCGACGCGCCCGACCCGCACCGTCTCGGCCCCCAATTCGCGGTCCATGCGGTTGCGGAAGGTCACGGTCTTGCGGCGATAGGGATCGGCCCCGGGCGACTGGCCCGTGCTGTCCCGGTTGGCGAGGTTTTCCGCCACCACGCGCAGGCGCGTGGACTGCGCCTGCATGCCGGCGGCTGAAATGCGCAATGCGCGATCGAGATCCATCCCCTTACCCCTTTACTGGTTGCGACCGAGCGCGGTGCGGAACAGCCCGAGGTAGCGACGGTGCAGCCCCACCGCGAGGGCGTGCGCCGTCTCGGTATCGGCGATGCGCATCGCTTCGCGGTCGAGTGCGACACCATTGCCATCCATGCTGCGTTCGACGCGGCGTTCACGCTGTGCACGGGCATCGCGCGCCGGTGCCAGGTGGCGCGGGTCGGTGCGCGCCACCGCGCCCTGCACGCCGGCCAGCGCCTGCGCGAAGGGCTGCATGTCGGAGGGGCGGAAGCCAGGCGTATCGGCATTGGCCACGTTCTGCGACAGCACGCGCTGGCGTGCATCGAGCCAGTGCAGGCGGGCCTCGGCGAGGGCGATCGGTCCGGTGCGGGTTGGGTCCATCGCGCATCTCCTTCGCATGGAGGCGGCGAAGGATCGGTTAATGGGCGGCGACAACCTCGCGGTAACCAGCCCTGGTGTTGAGTGCGCGCATGGACGGCATAGACATCACCGACGGGGCCGAGGCCCGCCAGGCAGCCGTGCTGCTCGCGGCGATCGAGGCCATGGAGGCCACGCTGTCGGTTGCCGATGCGCTCGTGTCCTCACACCGGCGCATCGACCTTGACGGGCTGGAGGAGGAGGTCGGGCGGATCTGCGCCGCGTGCCTTGCCGCCCCGCGCGGCGCCGCGCCGGCGGTGCGCGCAAGGCTCGAAGGTCTGCTCCGCCTCCTCGATCGGCTCGAGCGCGCCCTGGCCCCGTCCTGACGCCCCCAACCGCCGGCAGGAGGCCGCGGCATGACCATCGATCCGACCAGTTGGATCACCGCCGGCGCCGCCCTGACAGGCGTGGTCGCCCTTATCCTGGTGGCCGGGCGGCTCGCGCGTCGCGCCGGCCTCGCACCGCAGGGCAGTGGGCGGTTGCGCATCGAGGAAAGCCTGGCGCTCGACACGCGCCGTCGCCTGCTGCTGGTGCGTTGCGACGGGCGCAACCTGGTGCTGCTGACCGGTGGCAGCCAGGACCAGGTGGTCGGCTGGCTTCCGCCCGACGGTGGCGCATGAATCGCATTCTCCTGGTCGCGCTGCTGCTGATCCTGCCTGGGGTCGGCTGGGCGCAGTCCGTGGCGATCGACCTTGGCCAGACCGGCCAGCCCGGTGCCACGGCACGGCTGGTCCAGCTGACGGCGCTGATCGGCATGCTGTCGCTCGCGCCCTCGCTGCTGGTGATGGCGACCGCCTTCGCGCGCATCGTCATCGTGCTGGCCCTGCTGCGCAGCGCGATCGGCGCGCAGGGCATCCCGCCCAATCCGGTGCTGGTCGGGCTCGCGCTGTTCCTGACGTTCTTCGTGATGCAGCCGGTCTTCGAGGCATCCTGGACCCAGGGCATCCTGCCGATGACCGAGGGGCGCCTCGCCGAATTGCCGGGGCTGGAGGCCGCCGCCGAACCCTTCCGCCGCTTCATGGCGGCCAATGTCCGCGACGACGACCTCAGCCACTTCATCGAACTCGCCAACCTGCCGCAGCCCGCGAGCGCCGAGGCCGCGCCCTATCGCGCCCTGGTGCCGGCCTTCATGGTCAGCGAGCTGCGCCGCGCCTTCGAGATCGGCTTCCTGCTGTTCCTGCCCTTCCTGGTCATCGACATGGTGGTGGCCTCGGTGCTGATGTCGCTGGGGATGATGATGCTGCCGCCCTCGGTGGTATCGCTGCCCTTCAAGCTGATCTTCTTCGTGCTGGTGGATGGCTGGCGGCTGGTGGCGGCGTCGCTGGTGCAGGGTTTCGCCGGCATGTGACATCGCAGGCGGCGCGGGCCGGGAAAGCGTGGCATGCTGGGCCATCCTCGGAGGGTCTCCGCCATGCGGATCCTGCTCGCCTGCCTGCTGACGCTGCTGGCTTTGCCGGCCGCCGCGCAGCGCGCCGCACCCTGGGAGGGCATCTGCCAGAGCCCCCTGGGCCTCGCCGTCGGCCCGGGCCAGGAAGGCGCGGGCCGCGCCGCTGGTCTGTGGGCGGGCTGGATGCGGTCCCGCGGCATCGGCACGCTGCGCATCGAACGCGACCTCACGCAGCAGACCTCGAATGCTCGGGCGACGCTGAAGATCAACCTGCGCCAGCCCGAGGGCGTGGACGAGAAGGACTGGCGCGCCACCTTCTTCGCCGCCATCGCCTATCCGGCGTCGTCGGGGCTGCTGCCGGCGGCGGATGCCTCGCCGATCCTCGCCATGGTCCACCCGCCGACACCCGAGGCCGGCATCACCCCGCTGCGCGTCGAGTTCACGCCACCGGAGACCTGGTGGCGTTCCACCTGGCAGGTTGCCGTCATCGCCTGCATCCCCAACCCGCCAAGCCCCGATCCCACGGCCTTCGGCATCACCGAGGTCGCGGTGTCCAGCTACTACCTGTCGGTCGGCGTCGGCTTCGGGGCGGCCGCGCTGCTCTATCTCGTCATCGCCTTCACGGCGCTGCGCGTTCACGGCCAGCAACTCGACATCGAGGCCGCGAAGCAGCGGGATTCCGGCCGCCGCCCGACGCCTGCCTTCTGGCGCGCGCTCAATCCGGTGGTGATCTGCCAGGACGCCTTTGGCGCGGCGAGCCTGTCGCGCTTCCAGGTGCTGCTGTTCACCCTCACCGTGGTCGGCGTCTATGCATATGTCTTCGCGCGCACCGGCTACCTGTCGGGGCTGTCAAACACCGTGCTGCTGTTGCTCGGCATCACCCTGGCCGGATCGACGCTGGCGAGCCTCGCCGAAGGCCCGGCGCTGGCGACCGCCAACCGCGTATGGCTGACGGCGACCGGCATCCTTGAGACGCGCCAGCGCACGCCGCGCTGGGAAGACCTGCTCGGCGCCGAGGGCGAGGTGGATGTGACCCGCGTTCAGGCACTCGCCTTCAGCGTCTTCGCCGCGGTGGCGCTGGTGGTCAACGGTGCCACGGACCTCGAGAACTTCGCCATCCCCGATCAGCTCAACACGCTGATCGGCATCAGCCAGGCGGTCTATGTCGCCGGCAAGGCGCTGCCGCGCGAAGCGGCGAAGCGCCTGAACGACGAGGTCCGCGCGTTGCGCGACGCCGAACAGGCCGTGCTACGCAACCCCGCCGACGAACCCGCCAGGCTGGACTTCGAGCGTCAGCGCGCCGCCCTGCACGGCGTCCTGACGGATGTGTTCGGCGAGCGGTTTCGTGCGGATCGGCTGCGGGTGCTGCAGCCGGGGACGCTCGCGCCGGCGTAACCGGCCGCGCGAGCGCGCCCCGGGTCAGCGCGCCCGCAGGAAGTCCGGCACGCGCAGCAGGATGATCTCGCTGTCATCCGGCTGCCCCATCCGCCGCGCGCTGTTGTAGGGCAGGTTGTTGTCGTTCACGACGGCGATGTGGTCGGCATCGACCACCGCGACACCTTCCGGCCCCTGGAACGGGAAGGCGAAGCGGCCATTGGGTTCCAGCGGCACATGCGCGCGCCGGTCCGGATCTGCGATGTCGAGCAGGTCGATATAGCCGAGCTTGCGCACGAACCCATCGGCATCGGCATTGCCGAGGTCGATGCGATAGACCCGCTTGAAGGCCGCCGGGCGGTTGAAGCAGTCCAGCCGCGCCGGGCCGTTGCAGGCCTGGGCCGAGCTGCCTTCGGTGGTGTCGTCGCGTTCGATCAGCACGGCCGTGTTCGCATCCACCATGGCGAGGTCGCCGATGGCATGCGCGGGATTTTCGAGCCGGTAGCGCCACTGGCGCCCGGTCCAGCGCCGCTGAGCCACGTCGAATTCCAGCATGCGGACCACCGCCGCCTCGCCTGCTATCTCCGGCTGGCCGGTCTGCGGATCGACCAGCGGGCCTTCGAACATCGCGATCAGCCGCGTGCCGTCGGGGGTCGCCGCCAGCGGCTCGAAGCCGCGGCTGCGGCGGACGTTGAAGCCCGCGACGCCCGGCACATTCGGCAGTTGGGACAGCATGTGGTGGTCCGGGCTGCGCGCGGGCCGCCCTTCCACCAGCGTCTCATGCACCGCGACCACGCGGCCGGTCGCATCAGTCTCCAGGATATAGGGCCCGAACTCGTCGCCGATGAACCAGCGGTCGCCGATGACGGCGAGGCTCTCGGGGTCGAAATCCGCGCCGGTTAGGTAGCGGGTGTCGGCGGCCTCGTTGCGGATGGCGAAGGGGATGCGCCGGTCGGGGTCGCGCAGGAACAGTGTTTCGGCAATGGCGATGCGGCCCGACTGCCAATCCGCCCGTGCGCGATGGACCATCAGCAGGCTGTCCACCGAATTGGGCCGGTTGCCATAGCCATTGTCGGACAGCAGCAGGAAGGTGCCGGGCCCGGTCGGCACCAGGCCGGAGATGCCCTGGGCCGGCTGGCCTTCCAGCGGCAGGCCGACGCCCGAGCTGCGCGGCACCGCCGCGTCCGCAGTGAAGGCCGTGGTCGGGATCGCCCCTGGCCGATCCACGCGGGCGCGGTCGGCGGCGGTGAAACGGCCCGACAGGCGGAAATACGCCGGCGCATCGGCGGGCGGCTGGACCAGCGTCAGCGCCGGCAGCGCGGCGTGGCCGGCCAGCACCGCCTCGAAACGCGGCGTCTGGGCGGCGGCCGGCAGGGCGGCGAGGATGGCGGCGACCAGGGTGGCGGAGAAACGCATCGGACCTCTCCCGAACAAGGCCCGACGCGATGCCATGCAGGGTGCGACGCGCCGATGAACGGCGCGTGACGCTTGCGCGTCAGCCCCCCTGCGGGAGGTGTTCCGCGATGTAGGGCGGCAAGTGGAAGGCGCCGGCATGGATCTCCGGCGTCCAATAGCGCGTGGTGCCGAGGATACCGGCGCCTTCGGCACGGCGGCGGATCTCGGGCACCGGCACGGCGCGGCAGGTGGCGTCCTTGCCCGCCCAGCCCAGCGTCATGAAGCCGCCGACATAGGTCGGGACCGCGGCGACATAGGCCCAGATGTCCGGGAAGGCCTTGCCGCGGCGGATGGATGTCTCGCGCAGTTCGTCGGCCTGCATCTGCGGCACGCCGCACTGGTTCACGACGATGCCGCGCGAAGTCAGCAGCCGGGCGCAATTGGCGTAGAACTCATCGGTGAACAGCACTTCGCCCACGCCGATCGGGTCGGTACTGTCCACGATCACCACGTCGAAGGAAGCACCCGGCGCGCGCCGGACATAGTCGATGCCGTCGGCGACCAGCACCTCGGCGCGCGGATCGGACCACGCATCACCCGCGATACCAGGCAGGTGTTCCTTGGCGAGGCGGATCACCTCGCCGTCGATCTCGACCATCACGGCCTGTTCGACAGTGCGGTGCTGGAGGACGCGGCGCAGCACGCCGCCATCGCCTGCGCCGATGATCAGCACGCGCCTAGCATCACCATGGGCCAGCAACGGCACATGGGCGATCATCTCCTGGTAGGAGAATTCGTCCGCCTCGGTGATCTGCACCACGCCGTCGAGCATCATGACGCGGCCATGCGTCTCGCTCTCGAAGATCAGGATGTCCTGGAAGTCGGACGTGACGCGCGCGAGTTCGCGCTTCACCCGGAAGCGCTGGCCCCAGGCCTCGTACAGCGTCTCATTCACCCAGAGATCGTAGGCCATCGCAGGCATCCCCATCGTGGGAAGCAAAGGGGCCGGACGTCACCGCCCGGCCCCGATTCACTTCGGCATTGCCGGGCGCGTCAGCCGATCAGGCCGCGCTTGTGCTCGGACAACTGCACGCGTTCAGGCAGGAAGCCGCGCTTGAGCGCGGGCAGTGCCTTGTACGGATCGCATTCGCCGCAGACGAAGATGTCCAGCGCCGCGTAGTCGCGTTCCGGCCAGGAATGGATCGACACATGGCTTTCCGCCAGCACCAGCACGCCCGACACCCCGCCATTGGGCGAGAAGTGATGGAAATGCCCGTGCAGGATCGTCGCCCCGGTTGCCAGCGCGGCCTCGCGCAGCACCGAATCGATGTGATCGGGGTCGTCGATGTTCGTCGCCCCCCACAGGTCGATGATCAGATGCGTGCCGGCGTAACGAATGCCGTTGCGCGCAATAAAATAGTCCTTCTCGGGGTGCACCGAGCGGTCTTCGTCAATGTTCCGGGTGTCGCTCGGCAAATCCGAGACCATCCCCGGTTGGACGAGAGCATCCATGTTAAGGGCTCCTTCCAGCCAGCAGATGACCAGGGCGATCGGGAAAGTCCGATCATTTGGGTCAACGGCCGCGCGATATGCGGCAAGGGGTCCGGGGGCGCAAGTGAAATTGCGCCGCGGCGACCGTAAAAGTTGCGGATCACCCCCACGGGGGACGCGCATCTCAGCGCGCGACCTGCACGCCTGCCCGCAAGGCCTCCAGCCGCGCCGGCATGACGCGCATCAATCCGAGTTCGCGTTGCAGGCGCGGCAGGTCCGCGATGGCGCGCACGGGGTTGGCTGTCAGCACGCCGAAGGCCTCGGCAAGCGCGCCGCCTTCCATGCGCGGCCCCTGTGCCGCACGCAGCGCGGCAAGGCCCGCATCATCGCCGGCCAGGGCGAGATACGCGGCATGGCGCGCCAGGGCGACGCGATGGTCCTGCCCCAGCGGCGCAGGTGCCTGCGGCAGGATCGCATCGAGATGGTCAGCCATGGCGGCGGCGGCGCCGCGCCAGTCCTGCGCCTCGGCGCGCAGTTCGGCCCGCGCCGCCGAACCGGCCGGACCGAGCGTCGCGAGCATGTCCTCCGCTTCGGTGCGCGCGCCACGTCGCGCAAGCGCCCGGGCGCGCAGCAGGGCACGCTGGGTCACGATCGGTGCATCGAGGCTCGTGGATTCGCTCGCATCGAGCGCGGCGATCGTGCCGGCGGCGTCCCGTTCGGCCAGCCGCATCACGGCCAGCCGCGCGCCGATCGCCGCGCGTGCGGGGGCGTCCTCGCTCGCATCCACGGCGCGACGCAGCAGGGCCGCGGCACGATCCGGCAGGTCGAGCCCGGCAAGTCGTTCCGCCAGCATCAGCACCGCCGCCTCGCCGCGCGCACCGCCCGGCAGCATGTCCGGCTGCGCATCGAACATCGTCGCGGCCACCAGCGGCGGCGCCGTCTCCAGCGCGACCGCGAAGGCGTTCTGCAAGGCCGGACGCAGCGCCGCCGCCGCATCGGGGAACAGCCGCGCGGTTTCCTCGAGCAACGCATGGGCCTGCTGCCCCTGGAGCGCTTCCAGGCGCAGCGCGGCGATACGCCGGCGCAGCGCCAATTCCTCCGGCCCGCCGCGCCAGGCGAAGAGCGACTGTTCCAGCGCCTCGGCCGCGCCGGCCTGGTCGATGCTGCCGGCGGCGAGGCGCAGTTCCGCCAGGCGACGCTGGGCGATCGCGCGCCGGCGCCGGTCGCGCCCGGCCACCAGCGCGGCATAGGCTTCGGTCGCGGCGGCGTCGCGGCCGGCCGCTTCCATCACCATCGCCCGCGCCAGGTCGAGCCCCGCGACGTCGCCGGCCTGGGCGAGCAGGGCCGCAGCGGCGGTCGCCTCGCCACCCTGGGCCAGCGCCTCGGCGACCAGCGGCAGGGCACGCGCGCGCAGCGCCTCGGGATAGATGAGCACCAGGGGCGCGCTGACACGCAGCGCGGCAGCCGCGTCTTCCCCGCGACTGAGCGCCAGCAGGGCGCGCCACAGGGCCACCTCGTCGCGCGGCGGCAGGCGCGCATCCATGATCGCCCGCGCATCGCCCGGCCGGCCCGACAGCAGCGCCGCCACGCCATGGGCGAGCAGCAGGCGCGCATCCTCCCGCGCTTGCGGATCCTCCTGGAAGGCGATCGCCGCCATCGCCTGGGCTTCCTGCGGCATCCCCAGTGCGAGCAGCGTCTCCGCCGCGTCGCGCCGCGACGGGCCGCGGGCCAGCGGTGCGGCGGCATTCAGCGTGGTGAGCACATTGCGCAAGCGTTCCAGCAACACCGGCGTCGCGCTGGTCGGCAGGTCGAGCAGGCGGCTCATCGCCAGTGCCGCGGGCGGTGGCTCCTGCCCCGGCAACGCGCCGAGCATGAGCGATTCGCCCGCGCCCGCCTGCACCGCGAAGCGATCCTCGGTTACCACGCGCAAGCCCAGCCGGTCGGACCGGGCCAGCAGCACGGCGCCCAGCATGCTCGGCAGAAGGTCGAAATCCGGCAAACGACGGACCGTCGCGATACCGGGTCCGGGGCGCCGCAGCGTGCCGACCAGCAGCGTCTCCCCGGTTGCCGGGTCGGCCATGGCGACCGTCCCGCCGGGACTGCCACCGAGCAGCAGAAGCCGAGCGGGCGGGCCGGCCTCGGGCACCGCGCGCAGCACCGTGGCATCGATCGGCGGCGCGTCGCGCCGCGCCTCCAGTACCCAGGCCTCGCCATCCCGCCGCGCGATCAGGTGGCTGGGTGCGGGCAACGGCAAACGGAACACCGTGCCCTCGCCGGCCGGCTGGCTCTCGAGCCCGGCAAAGACGGCGTGGCCGCGCACCAAGGTCGGATCAGCCACCAGGACCCGATCGACCACGATGTGCACCCACTCGCCGCGGCGGAACATGGCTAGGCCGGCCTCCGGCCCCGCATCGAGGACGAGTCCGGTGCCGCCGGGCAGCAGGCGCAGCGCCGAAGCGCCGGTCGCGGCGTCCCGCAGCGCGGCGGCGGGCTGCGTCCTGGCCGCCGGCTGCGCGGCCGCGGCCGGGGCCAGGGCGGTTGGCGCGGTGGCGGGCGGCGGAGCGGGGCTCGCCGGCAGCGGGTCCGGCGCGGGGCTCGCGACCGGCACGGCGGGCGGCGGCGCCGGCTGCGTGGGGCTGCGCGCCGCCGCGGCAGGCCGGGCGGGCGGTGCCGGTTCGGCTGCGGCCGCGGGGTCGCGGATGTCGAGCACGATCCGGTTGCCGAGGCGGAAATGCCGCGGCCGCGCGCCCGGCGCGATGCGGATCGCCACCGCATCGCCATCCCGCTCGACCGCCAGCACGTTGCGCGGCGGGCGGCGGGCGGCGGCCAAGTCGAGTTGCCCCGGCGCGGCGAAGCGGATGACCACCCGCCCATCCTGTTCCTCGACGCCGTAGCCGATGCGCGACGGCCAGTCGAAGACCAGTCGGCCGAGATCCGGATGGGTGCCGACGCGCAGCGCCACGCGCGGCACGTCCTGCCCCCGCGCGGCGGGCACGAGGGCGACCAGCGCCAGCAGGATCAGCGCCGGCAGGCGCATCAGTCGAAACTGGCCAGCAGGCGGTCGATCTCCGCCTGGGAACTGGCGCCCCCCGGCAATTGCGGGCCATTGGCCAGCGCCTGGCCCTCGGTACGCGGTGCCGCCGGCGCCACCGACTGCGGCGTGGCGCGGCCCGAGGCATTCGCGACCGCCGCCTCGACACGGGATTCGATCGCCTTCAGCGCGGAGACCACCTTGCTGATGCGCTGGCCGGTAATGTCCTGGAAGGAGCAGGCCTCGTAGATGCGCGTCACCGCGCCCTGCAGCGCGGTTGCCGCCGCCTCCGGCACCTCGGATTGCAGTTTCTCGAGCACCTCGCAGCAATCGAGGATCTCGTTGGTCGCCTCGGCGGTGTGGCCGACGATGGCGTCGAGTTCATCGGTCGCCGAGGGGATATGTGCGCCGGTGATGTCATCGACCGACAGCGCGGCGATCTCTGCCTTAGCGCGGGCGATGGTGCGGCCCAGCGCCTCCAGTTCGGCGAGCAGCGCGGCTTCGCGCGCCGTCAGGTCGCCGGCCATCGAACCGAGCACGGCGCGCACGGCCGCCTCGATGCGGTCGTCGTCGGGAAGGCTGCCGTCAGGCATGGACCGCCACCTTCTCGATCTTCTCCTTCAGCGTCTCGGCGTTGAAGGGCTTCACGATGTAGTTCGACACGCCCGCCTGCTTGGCCGCGACCACGTTCTCGGTCTTGCTCTCGGCGGTGATCATGATGAAGGGCATGGATTTCAGCCGCGCATCGGCGCGCACTTCCTTGAGCAGGTCGAGACCCGTCATCGGCGCCATGTTCCAGTCGCTGATCACCAGGCCGAAATTGCCGGCGCGCAGCTTGGCCAGCGCCTCCTGCCCGTCGGTGGCCTCATCGACATTGTTGAAGTCGAGCTGCTTCAGCAGATTGCGGATAATGCGCAGCATCGTCCGGTAGTCGTCCACGATCAGGACGTTGGTGTTGCGGTCCATCGGTCGGGTCTTGCCTCCTGCCTGGTGTCAGTTCAGTCCACGGTGCTGCGGCGCGCGCGGTGGCGCGCCAGCTCCGCCGTTGCCATCCGCGCCCGGTCCGGGCGCATCGCGCCGATCACGGGGGCGGCCTTGCGGTCGCTCATGCGGTCGAGGATCTCGACCATCACGGGCATGTCGAGGTCATCGAAGATCGTCGCCGCATCGCGCGGGCGCATCGCCTCATAGGTGCGCACCAGGCCGCGCCAGCCGGCCTCCTCGCGCTCGCCGCGCGCACGATCCAGCGCTTCGAGCCGCTGCTGCATCGCGGTCAGTTCCTCGACCCGGCGGGTCAGCCGGGCCTCGGCGGCCTGCAGCACGATTTCCTGCGCCGAGACGGCCTGTTCGCGCGCCTCGATATCGGTGCGGCGGGCGCGCAGTTGTTCCAACAAGGCGCGTTCGGCCTGCGCCGCCGGGTCCGGCGCGGGCGGGGCGATCGCGACGGGCGCGGGTTGCGGGCGTGGCGTGGGCGTGGGCGTGGGCGCCGCCGGTGGCGGGTCCGCGGCGCGCGCAGATGCCACTACCGCCGGCAGCGCCGGCGCGCGCAGCGCGGCCAGCAGCGCCTCCGCCTTGACGAGGAACAGCCCCGCCATGGCCAGGATCGCGGCGGGCAGCAGGCGCGGGCGTCCCATCAGCGCGCCGCCCGCGCACCAAGGGTGATGGCCCGCAGCAGGTCGCGCTCGGCTTGGCTTTGCAGCGGCGGGGGCTCGGGCGCGCGCGGCGCCTCCTGGGTCAGCGGACGGCCAGCGCGCACCAAGCCTTCCAGCCGGTCGGCCAGGGTTTCGGCGCGTTCGACCAGATAGCGCAAATCGTCGCGCAATGGTTCGGCCGTGGCCGTGCGCTCGGCCACCTGCCGCCCGGCGAGTTCCGCCGAGGCGCGCAGCCGCACCATCGCCGCCTCGGCCATGCGCGCGGCCTCACCGAGCCCCTGCGCGCTGCCTTCCATGGCGGATCGGTCGGCGCGGATCTCGCGCAGCGCGCGTTCCAGCCGCAGTGCGAAGGGGATCGCCGCGCCCAGCATCAGCAGCAGCACCAGTTGCAGGCCCCATTCCAGCATGGTCATGCCGCCACCCCCGCCGTGCCGCGACTGCGTTCCAGCTCCCGCGAGATGCGCACCGCCAGGCGCTGTTCCTGCCGACCGAGCTCGGCCTCGAACAACGGCACCTCCCCACAGCGCAGCCGCACCGGCGCGCCGGGTGCGACACCCAGCGTGATGCGGTCGCCCACCTTCAGGCCGATGACGGAGGACAACGGCATCAGCTGTTCGTCCAGCACCACGTCGAGCGCGACCTCGGTGGAGCGCAGCTCCTCGGCGAGATGGGTTTCCCAGATGCTGTCGCGGCCGAACTTCTCGCCCATGAATTGCTGCAGCAGCAGTTCGCGCACCGGTTCG
This sequence comes from Roseomonas sp. CAU 1739, assembly GCF_039839775.1. Lineage (NCBI taxonomy): Bacteria > Pseudomonadati > Pseudomonadota > Alphaproteobacteria > Acetobacterales > Roseomonadaceae > Roseomonas > Roseomonas sp. CAU 1739. The sequence continues at coordinate 64,890 of NZ_JBDOQQ010000015.1, read as the reverse complement.
AGCGTGGCGTAGGGCAGCAGCAATTCAAGCTTGCCGCCGCGATCCTCCATGTCCACGCGCAGCCGCACCAGCACGCAGGCATTGGACGGGCGGGAGATGGCGGCGAAGCGTGGATTCACCTCCAGCCGCTCGAAGCCGAAGACGACGGGACACAGCGGCTCGAAGGCCGCGGTCAGGTCGTCGAGCACGACGCCGATCAGGCGTTCGACCAGGGTGCGCTCGATGGTGGTGTAGGGGCGGCCTTCGATGCGCATCGCCGCCGTGCCGCGCCGCCCGCCGAGCAGCACGTCCACCACGGAATAGATCAGCGCGGAATCGACCACGACCAGGCCGTAATTGTCCCATTGCGCCGCGCGGGTGACGCCCAGCATCGCCGGCAGCGGGATGGAATTCAGGTAGTCGGCGAAGCGCAGCGAGACGATGCCGTCGATCGACACCTCCACATTGTCGGAGGTGAAGTTGCGCAGCGTGGTGGACATCAGCCGCACCATGCGATCGAAGACGATCTCCAGCATGGGCAGGCGCTCATAGGAGACGAGGCCCGAGGAGATGATCCTCTGGATGCCGCTTTCCTCCCCGTCCCCGCCGCCCTTGCTGTCGAAGCCGAGCAGGCTGTCGATCTCGGCCTGGTTGAGCACGCGCGTGGCATCCGGTGCCGGCGCATCGGCGGCCGTGCCGTCTTCCTCATCCAGGGCAGCACCCCAGGCGGCGGCGAGGTCTTCCTCGGATTCCCCGCTCATTGCACCAGCATCTCCAGGAACAGCACGTCGGTGATGCGCGGCGCGGCCTGCGTGCTGCCCGCCGGCGGGGCGACGGCGATGTTGGCGCGCGCGACCAGTTCCTCGCGCAGCCGCTGGGTGCCGGCGGAACCGCGCAGCTCCTCCGGGCGCATCTCCCGCAGATGGGTCTGGAACAGGTCGAGCAGCCGCGGCATCGCCAGCTGGATCGCCGCGGCATCCTCGGCGCGGGTGATCTCGAGCTTGCTGCGCAGCTTCACATAGACAGGCCGCCGGCCGGTCGCGTTCAGGTTGGCGATGATCTCCGGCATCTCGAAGAAGGCGGGCGGGCGCGGTGCCTCGGCCTGCGGCGCGCCACGCGCGTCCGCGGCGGTGTCGTGGTGCCCCATGCCGAGCAGGTTCGGCAGGATGCCGCCGAACCACAGCCCGGCCCCGATCCCGCCCAGCAGCATGGGCACGGCGATGAGGAGGAGCTTCTTCCTGCCTCCACCGCTCTTGCCCGCTTCCGCCCCGGTCGCCTCGGCCGCTGCCGCCGCCATGTCATGCCTCCTGCACGGGGGCATCCTCCACGCCCGCCGTTAAGGAAGGATTGCGGCGGATCGGTGCTGCCGGGTGCCGGGCCGCGCCTGCCGCCACCCGGCAGGAAATGCCGCCCGTTTCGCCGCCCACGGCTGGCACGGCGGTTGCCCCTGCCCTGGCACCCCGGCGGCTACCACCACGGGGATGGAGACAGCGGCATGGACAGCCCCGGCTACATCATCCTCTCGCGCCTCTCGCTGCAGTCCCGCGCGACCGAGGTGCTGGCGCACAACGTCGCCAATGCGGACACGCCGGGCTTCCGCGCCCAGCGACCAGTCTTCGCCGCCTTCGTCGCGCGCCAGGACAGTGGCGCCGCGCCGCCGGGCGGCCGTCCGATCGCCTATGTCCAGGACCGCGCCACCTGGCGGGAGATGGAACCCGGCCCGGTCCAATCCACCGGCAATCCCCTGGACGTCGCGATCAACGGCGAGGGCTTCTTCGCCGTCGAGACACCACGTGGCGAACGCTTCACCCGCGCCGGGCGGTTCAGCATCGGCCAGGATGGCCGCATCGTCGACATGGAAGGCCATGCGGTGATGGGGGCGGAGGGCAACGCCATCGCCGTCTCGCGCAACGACACGCGCATCACCATCCAGGGCGACGGTACGGTGCGCAGCGAGAACGGCACGCTTGGCCGGCTGCGCATCGTCACCTTCGCCAACCCGCAGACGCTGCGCGGCGAGGGCGACCGCCTGTTCGACCCGGCCGGGGAAGACCCCCAGCCCGTCGAGCGCCCCGCCGTGGTGCAGGGCGCGCTCGAAGGCAGCAACGTGCACCCGATCATGGAAATGACCCGCCTGACCACGGAGATGCGCGAATTCCAGTTCGCCGCCCAATTCGCCGAGAAGGAAGGCGAACGCCTTTCGACCGCCGTCGAGCGCATCCTGCGCCGCCGCACGTGACGCGCGATGCGTTTCTCGCCCCTCGCTCCAACCCCATGCTCGACCGCGTGATTCAGACCCCCGGTGCCTGCGCACCCACAGTCATCGCGCCGTAAGGATCACGACCGATGCGATCGCTCACCATTGCCGCCACCGGCATGATGGCCCAGCAGAACAATGTCGAAGTCATCTCCAACAACATCGCCAACATATCGACCACCGGCTTCAAGCGGCGGCGGGCGGAATTCCAGGACCTGATCTACCAGAACCTGCGCCGCACCGGGTCGCAATCGGCCGACACCGGCACGACGCTGCCATCGGGTGCGCAGATCGGCCTGGGCGTGCGCACCGCCGCCGTCTACCGGATCAGCGAGCAGGGCAACCTGCAGCAGACCGAGAACCGCTTCGACCTCGCGGTGCGCGGCAACGGCTTTTTCCAGATCCAGCTTCCCTCGGGGGAGACGGCCTATACCCGCGACGGCACCTTCGGCCTGTCGGCGGAAGGCACCATCGTCACCGCGGAAGGCTTCGTGGTGAATCCCGGCATCACCATCCCGGCCAATGCGCGCGACGTCACCATCAATTCCAACGGCGAGGTACTGGCCAAGATCGACGGGCAGACCAACCCGCAGAATGTCGGCCAAATCCAGCTCGCCATCTTCGCCAATGAAGGCGGGCTGGAGGCGGTCGGCGACAACCTGTTCCTCGCCACCCCGTCCTCGGGCGAGGCGCAGCAGGGTTCGCCCGGATCGGTCGGCTACGGCCAGACCATGCAGGGCTTCATCGAGACGTCGAACGTCAATGTGGTGCAGGAGATCACCTCGCTGATCACCGCGCAGCGCGCCTATGAGATGAATTCGCGCGTCATCACCGCCTCCGACGAGATGCTGTCCACCCTGACGAGGCTGCGGTGATGCGCCGGCGCGCGCTGGCCCTGCTGCCCTTCGCCGCGCTGCCGGCACGCGCGCAGGGCATCCCGCCGGCGCCGCGGCCGCTGGTGCTGGCCGAGGATGCCTCGCTGCGCCTGGGCGAGTTGTTCGAGAATGCCGGCGACGCCGGTCAAGCGGTGATCGGTGCCGCACCGGCGCCGGGGCGGCGGATGATGCTCGATGCGTCGCAGCTGTCGATGATCGCGCGCCGCTTCAACCTGGCCTGGCGGCCATTGTCGGGCGAGGAGCGCAGCATCGTCGAACGCCCCGGCCGCCCGCTGCCGCGCGAGGAGGTCGAGGCCCTGCTGCGCGAGGATCTGGTGCGTCTCGGCATGGACCCTGATGCCGAGTTGGAACTACCGGGCTTCGCACCCCCCTCGGTGCCGCTCGGCACGCTGCCGCAGGCGATGCTGGAATCGTCGAGCTACGACGCCGCGACGCGCCGCTTCGCCACCACGCTGGTGGTCGCGGCCGATGGCATGGCGTCCTGGCGCGGGCGGCTGACCGGGCGTGCGCTTTCCACCGTGCCCGTGGTGATCGCCACGCGCCGCCTGGCGGTTGGCGACATCGTCGGGCCGGCGGATGTGCGTGAGATCCGCCTTCGCGCCGAACGCGTCCGCCCGGGCACCGCGCAGCGCGCCGAGGAGGTTGCCGGTCGCCAGCTGCGCCGGCCGATCGCGGCCAACCTGCCCTATGTGCTGGTCGACCTCACGGCGCCGACGATCATCGCCAAGAACCAGCTGGTGCTGATGGTGCTCGATGGGCCGGGCCTGGCGATGACCGCGCAGGGCCGCGCGCTGGAAGCGGCAGCGCGGGGGGACCGCGTGCCGGTGATGAATCTCGGCAGCCGTTCGGTGGTCGAGGCGGAGGCAATCGGGCCGGGGCGCGTGCGCGTGCTGCCAGGCGCCGTTCCGGTCCAGATCGCACGGAGGAATTGAGATGCGCCAGGCGCTGATCCTGATGATGCCGCTGGCCATGATTGCTTGTTCGGGGGCCGAAAGGCTTTCCCGCCTGGGCGACCCGCCGGAGATGGCGCCGGTCACCAACCCCACCCAGGACCCGCGCTGGCGCCCGGTGACGATGCCCATGCCAAACCCCCAGGACCCGCCGCTGGCGAACAATTCCCTGTGGCGGCCGGGCAGCCGCACCTTCCTGCGCGACCAGCGCGCGGCAACGGTGGGCGACCTTGTCACCGTGCTTGTCGCCATCGCGGATGAGGCCGAATTGCAGAACCGCACCATCCGGTCGCGCAACAACAGCGAGGGGATGGGCATTCCGCAGATGCTCGGGCTGCAATCCTCCTACGGTCGGCTGTTTCCGGCAGGCATCGACCCGTCGCGGCTGGTCGAGGCCAATTCGACATCGGATGTGAACGGCACCGGCCAGACCCGCCGCAACGAAACCGTGACGCTGCGGGTCGCGGCCACGGTGTCCCAGGTGCTGCCCAACGGGAATCTGGTGGTGACGGGGCGCCAGCAGGTGCGGGTGAACAGCGAGTTGCGCGACCTGACGGTCGGTGGAGTGATCCGCCCGCAGGACATCGCATCCGACAACACGGTACGGCACGACCGGCTGGCCGAGGCGCGGATCGCCTATGGCGGGCGCGGCACGATCAGCGACGTGCAGCGGCCGCGGACCGGGCAGGAACTGCTGGATGTGATCTTGCCGTTCTGACGGGTGCTTCGCCAAACCACCGTCGCCGGGGGCCAGCGGGGCCCCGGCACCCGGCGGGTAAGCGCGGGCCTCGGCTGCACCAGGCACGCCGCCCTTCGCCCGGTGCAACACGCGGTGCGCCCGGTCGCGATGCCCAGGGCGTCACCGAACCTTGGTGCGGATGGCCGGCAGCAGAAACGCCCCCCCCGCCGCCATCCGCATCGCAGGGGCCGGGAGCGCGACCCAATCCGCGCCTTGCCCCCGCCGGGGTCGGGCAGGCAAACAGGATCCATGTGCGGGCGGTATTTCCAGCAGCGGTCCTCGGGCGACATTGCGCGGCACTTCAAGGTGACGGGGTCCATCACGAATCTGCCGCCTTCCTTCAACCGGGCGCCCACCCAGGACGGCCTGGTGCTGCGGCGGCATCCCGAAACCGGGGCGCGGCATCTCGATGCCCTGCGCTGGGGTCTGGTGCCGCGCTGGGCCAAGGATCCCTCGGGCGGGGCGCGGATGATCAATGCGCGCAGCGAAACCGTGGCCGAAAAGCCCGCCTTCCGCGATGCCTTCGCCAAGCGCCGCGCCATTGCCGTGGCCGATGGCTTCTATGAATGGGACCAGCACACCGCCAAGGGCGCGAAGCAGCCCTTCGCGATCGCCATGGCCGATGGCGCGCCGATGCCCCTCGCCGCCTTGTGGGAAGGCTGGCGCGCACCCGACGGGACCATCCTGCGCAGCTTCACCATCCTGACCACGGTAGCGGTGCCGGAACTGGCCGGGCTGCACGACCGCATGCCGGTGATCCTGCCGCCCGAGGCCTGGGATGCCTGGCTTGGCGCGACGCCGGCCGACGATGCGTCGCTGCATGCGCTGCTGAAACCCTATCCGCGCCAAGGCCTTGCGGTATGGCCGGTGGGCGCGCGGGTCGGCCGAGTCGCGGAGGATGACGCCGGCCTGATCGAACGCGATCCGCTGGCGCAGCCGCCGCCGGGCCTGGACGACCCATCGCCGACCTTCGGCGACTGACCGGCGCCATGCCGGGCGCGCCCGCGCCCCGGGCCAGCCGCGGCCACGCGTCAGGCCATCGCCACGGCCGCGGCATCATCCACGCCTGCACGGATGCCGCGCTTGCCACAGGATCCGCTCCACGCCGGCGCCGCAGATTCATACCAACGGCCGAATTCTTCGACCGTTGGTATCGGCTTCGGCCTGCCCTCAGACGCCGGGCGCAAACCTCCGGTTTGCTTGGCTTTCGCCGGACTACCGGCGGGCCGCCTTCGCGGCCTCGGCACGAGTCAATGACTCGTGCCGTTGGTATCAGTCCACCCGCCGACGGATGGCCCATCAAAAAAGGCCGCCAAGGGCGGCCGGCGCATCAATCGTCGCGGTGCACCCGCTCCATCCGCTCATGGCGCTCCTGCGCCTCGATGCTCATGGTCGCGATCGGGCGGGCTTCGAGGCGGCGCAGGCCGATCGGCTCGCCGCTTTCCTCGCAGTATCCGTAGGTGCCGGTCTCGATCCGGTCGATCGCCTGGTCGATCTTGCTGATCAACTTGCGGGCCCGGTCACGGGTGCGCAGTTCCAGCGCCCGGTCGGTCTCGACGCTGGCGCGGTCGGTCAGGTCGGGTTCCGCGATCCCGCCTTCGGACAGCGAGGAGAGCGTCTCACCGGCTTCCCTCAACAGGTCCTGCCGCCACTTCAGCAGCTTCTGCCGGAAGTATTCCAGCTGAAGCGGGTTCATGAACGCCTCGTCGTCCGAGGGTCGGTAGTCCGGCGGTAGCGTCACGAGCATCTCAATCCATTCCCCCGGGCCGAGGATGCGACCTGTTCCTGCCGGAACGGGCACCCCCCCTCAATGCGGGCGGAACATAGACGCGTGGCGTGTCGAAAGCCAAGGGGGGAGAAAGCGACAAATCCCTGAAACAGCGGGCTTTTCAGTCTGGTGACGCAGCGGCGTCCAGACCGTGGCGCGCAAGCTCGACCCTGGCGCGCAGCCGGATCGCCGCCATCGCCGCGGCAAGCGCCGGGTCGGCCGCCTCCTCGCCCGGCACCAGGGCGGCCAGGTCACGGAGTCGCGCCGGGTCCATCGCACCGCCCAGCAGCGCGAGTTGGAGGTCCGTCAGCGATCGCAGCAGCGCCTGGCCGCGATGGCGGGCGCGCGCGTCGCGTTCCGCCACCGGCCCGGCTTCCTGCAGCGCGAGCAGACCGATCGGCTGCGCCGGCGCGACACCCCGGGCAGCCGCCGCCACGCCCGCCGGAACGCCGCCCAGGTTGAAGCCGCCGCCGGCGCTGCGCAGCGCCCGTCCCGTCCCCGTCGCCGCCCCGCCCGACACACCCCGAACGCCAACCATGGCCCTTCCCTTCCGCATCGCCGGCAAGATCCGGCCCCTCCCCGGCAAAGCCTGCCGGTCTTTTCCACCCCCGCGGCTGGCATGCGCCTTGCGCTGTCGCGGTGAACCCCGCGGACCGACCCCGGGGCCTGATCCGGACAGGCGCGCCGCCGCGAGCAACGGCGCGCGGGAGACGCATCTTGGGCTGCAATGCTTACGCGAGAACGAAGAGGCTGCTGGCCGGGCTGCTGCTCGCCCTCGGCCTCGTTCTGCCGGCCGCCGCCCAGGTCCGCATCAAGGACATCGCGGATGTCGAGGGCGTGCGCGACAACCAGCTGGTCGGCTACGGCCTGGTGGTCGGGCTGAACGGCACCGGGGACCGGCTGCGATCCGCCGTGTTCACCCGGCAATCGCTGGTGGGGATGCTCGAACGGCTCGGCGTCAACACGCGCGACAATGAACGCCAGCTCGACACCCGCAACGTCGCCGCGGTGATGGTCACCGCCAACCTGCCGCCCTTCGCCCGGCCCGGCAGCCGCATCGACATCTCGGTTTCGGCGCTGGGCGACTCGACGAACCTGACCGGCGGCACGCTGCTGGTCACCCCGCTGCTCGGCGCGGATGGGGAGGTCTATGCGGTCGCCCAGGGGTCGATCGCCACCGGGGCGATCAGCGCGCGCGGCGCCGGTGCCTCGGTCACCCGCGGCGTGCCGACCGCCGGGCGCATCGCCAATGGTGCGATCGTGGAACGGGAAGTGCCGTTCCAGCTGGCCTCGCGAGACCGCATTCGGCTGTCGCTGCGCAACCCGGACCTGACCACGGCGCGGCGCATCGCCGCGGCGATCAATGGCGCGATACGGGGGCAGATCGCCGCGGCGACCGATTCGCGCACCGTCACCGTGTCGCTGTCCGGCCAGAGCCCGATCGATTTCCTCAGCCGCATCGAACAACTGCGCGTCGAACCCGACCAGGTCGCCCGCGTCGTCATCGACGAGGCCTCCGGCACCATCGTCATGGGCGCCAATGTGCGCGTGTCGACCGTTGCCATCGCGCAGGGCAACCTGACCATCCGCGTGACGGAAACGCCCCAGGTCAGCCAGCCCAATGCGCTCGCGGGCGGGGAGACCGTGGTCACCCCGCGCACCTCCATCGAGGTGGACGACCAGGCCAATCGCCGCATGGGCGTGTTGCCGCGTTCCGTCACGTTGCAGGAACTGGTGCGCGGGCTGAACAGCCTGGGCGTCGGGCCGCGCGACCTGATCACCATCCTGCAGGCGATCAAGGCCGCCGGCGCGCTGCAGGCCGAATTGGAGGTCCGCTGATGGATACACCCGCCGCCATCGCCCCGGTCCAGCCGCGTGCCCTGCGCGCACCGGGCGCCGCCGGCAACGACGCCGCCCAGCGCCAGGCCGCCCGCGACTTCGAGGCCCAGGCGATGGCCATGCTGCTGCAGCCGATCTTCGCCACCGTCGATACCTCCCGCTCCCGCTTCGGCGGCGGCGCGGCCGAGGCGCAGTGGCGGCCCATGCTGGTCGATGCCTATGCCGCGGCCGCCGTGCGGTCGGGCCATGGCATCGGCCTTGCCGACGCCGTGCTGCGGGAACTGCAGCGCCTAGGCAGCACCCGGAACACCACCCCCAACACGGGAGATAGCGCACCATGATGGACAGCCTGATCCTCGCCGGCCAACGGCTGGCCGAAGCCCTTCGCGCGGAGAATGAGGCGCTCGCCAAGCTCGACCTGCCACGCGCGGCCACGCTCGCGACCAGCAAGATCGCCGCATCGGACGCCTTCGCCGCGGCCTATGCCGCGCAAGCGAAACATGGCGCGGCGCCCGATGGGCCGGTGCGCCAGGCGGCGGCGGTGCTGACCCGGCGGCTTGAGGAGCTGGGCCAGGAGAACCGGCGCCTGCTGGAACGCGCCGTGGCCCTGCAATCGCGCGTGATCGAGACGATTGCGGGGGCCGCCTTGCAGCGCAATGCGCCGCAGGGCTACGCGCCGGCCGGTCACCGCCAGGCCGGCGGGGCCACGCTGGCCATGACGTTGTCGGCGCGCGTGTAATACCAACGGCACGAGTCATTGACTCGTGCCGAGGCCGTAAAGGCGGGCCGGCCGTTACCGCCGGCGCGGCGAGGTCGGGCGGATGCCGGTTGCAGGGACTTCGCGCCGCGGTCCCGAGACCGGGCGTGGCGGGCAGCGGCTCGCGGTCTGGTCGCGCCATCGGCGCGCGGTCTGGTCGCGCCATCGGCGCGCGGTCTGGTCGCGCCATCGGCGCGCGGTCTGGTCGCGCCATCGGCGCGCGGTCTGGTCGCGCCATCGGCGCGCGGTCTGGTCGCGCCATCGGCCCTCGGTCCAGCCGCGGCGCCCCAGCGCGGCGCCAGGCTCTCGCGATCGCGTGATTCCAACCCGGCGTGATCTGTTCTACTGGCGTCCGGACGACGCCGCCCGGACGTCGCCTCCGGGACGCGGTCCCGATATCGGGATGCCCGCCTTCATGCATGTCGTCTCCACCGCCTGGATCGATGCCTCGCTGGAGGAGTTCGAATTCTCGGTCGGGCTTGGCCTGCATGCCGACCATGGCCGCGCCTCGGCGGCCGCACCGCTGCGCGTCGTGGTCCTTGGCGGCTTCGACAAGATCACCCCCGCCTATGCCGCCCATCTCGCCGCAGGACATGTGCGCATCGAGGACGGCACCGCGCTGCTCGCCACCTGGGCGGCGCGACTGCCGCATATCAGCCAGCGGCTCAACCGCTATGAGACCCTGTGCTTCCTGCGCTGGCCGGTACTGCGGGACGTGATGCGGGGCGAGGCCTTCGTTCATATCGATCTCGACCTTTTCCTGCAGCCGTCCTTCCTGGGGCTGACCGCGGCGCTGGCGGGACGCTCCGGAACGATCGGCAGCCCATGCTTCGTGGCGGTGTCGGATCCGGCGTGGCTCGATGCGTGGTGCGACGAGATTGCCGCCTTCGACCACGACCCCGGCGCCACCGAGGCACGGCTGCACCGGTCCGGTTCGGCCATCCCCGGGCGTATCGGCAGCGATCAGCAATTGCTCAGCGCCCTGCTGCGCGCGCGTGCCCTGACGCGCGGCGATCTCGGGTCGCTGCTCAACGACTACGCCGCCTTCGACAATCCGCTCAGGCCGCGCATCCGCGGCGGGGCGATGCCGATCGTCCCCGGCCGGGTCGATGGCATTGACCATTTCGGCGGCCGCCCCGTGCTGTTCTGGCACATGCAGAACAACTTCGCGCAGTTCGCGGGCCAGTACCTGATGGTCGAATCGCAGCTGCGCGATCGCCCGGACTGCCCCTTCCCGCGGCTGGAGAATTCGCTCGCCCGGCCATGGCCGACGGCGCAGGGCATCGCCTTCGCCGCCCTGCGCGGCGCCATCCGGCGTGAACACCGCCAGCAGATCACCGCCGGGGCGCTCACCCTCGATCGCATCCTGCGACTTGTCGCACGCACGCCGACCGACTTCATGTCGCGCGCCGTGGCGACGCGCCATTTCGTGCTGCGAGGCGAAGGGCGCGCGATGTTCAGCGCGGAGCGCTGGTGGGAGCCGGGGGTCTTCGCCTGATCGTGCCCGGGGCGGGCTTGCCGGTCTGGGCGGCCCGGCGCAGGTTGCGCGCGTGATCAATTTCCTGCGCCGACAAGCCAGCCTGATGGTGATCGCGACCATCGCAGTCCTGGCCGGGGCGGCGCTGTGGCGCCGCGACGGCGTTGGCGCGCTCGGCGGCGCGCTCCATCATGCCTGGGACCTGTTCCTGTTCATCGTGCCGTCGCTGCTCGCCGGGCTGCTGCTGGCCGCGGCACTTCGGCAACTGATGGCGCCTGGCACCCTGGCCCGCTGGATGGGGGCCGACAGCGGCTGGTTCGGCCTGCTGGTCGCAACCGCCGCCGGCACGTTGACGCCAGGCGGGCCGATGGCGGCCTTCCCGCTGGTGCTGGTGCTGGCGGGTGCCGGGGCCGATCGCGGCGCGCTGATCGCCTATATCCTCGGCTGGTCGCTGAACGGATTCCAGAAGCTGCTGGTCTATGAGGTGCCGCTGCTGGGACCCGAATTCGCGATCATGCGCACGCTCATCACCCTGCCGATGCCGATGGTCGCCGGCTGGATCGCGCGCAAGCTGCCCATCGCCTGGGAACCACCGAAGTGACCGGCGGTCAGGCCTTCCTGTGGGTGGTCGCGCTGGTCGCCCTTGGCTTCTGCCTGCGGCGCGGGCCGGGCACGCTGCGACGCGTGGGCGTCGAGACCGGGCAGAGCCTGGTGAAGATCCTGCCGCTGTTCGCCGTGGCGCTGCCGATGGCGGCCTTCCTGGCCGAGCTGATGCCCGCAGACGCCGCGGTCGCCTGGATCGGACCCGATTCCGGACCGATGGGAGTGGTGATCGCCTCGCTCGCCGGCGGATTCATGCCGGGCGGGCCTTTCGTGACCTTCCCGCTGGTGCTCGCCTTCGCCAAGGCCGGCGCGGGCGTGCCGCAGATGGCCGCGCTGATCACCGGCTGGTCGATCTTCGCGGTGCACCGGATCATTTCCTGGGAGTATCCGCTGCTCGGCTGGCGCTTCGTCGCGATGCGCATGGTCTCGGCACTGCCGCTGCCGATCATCGCCGGGCTGCTGGCTGAACTGGTCGTCGAGTGGTTGCCGATCTCCATCGGCGCGCCGTAGAGCGGATCGCGTTCAGATGGAATGATCCGGACGCGTGAGGATGCCCTCAAGACAATGAGGCAGGAGCATGTGGCGTAAGCGCATGCGAACGCAGTATGCGCCCGGGGCCGCTTGCATTCACCCGGCTGGCGCCAACGCCTCCGGGCGCGCTGCCGATCGAGCATCGTCACCCGGTCAGGTACATCCGCCGGACCGGATCCGTTCCAGCGACGAGGACCATCATGGCCGATGCCGTCATCCGCCTGGCCGTGCCGCGGGATCTCGATGGGATGCTGGACCTCTACGGCCATCTCAACCCCGATGATCCGCGCCCGTCCCGCAGCGCGGCCGACGCGGCCTGGGGCGCGCTGCTCGCCTCCGGGCTGACGAGCGTCTTCATCGCCGAGGTCGCCAGACGCCCGGTTTCCAGCTGCACCCTGGTCATCGTGCCGAATCTCACCCGCGACGCGCGACCCTACGGCCTGGTCGAGAACGTGGTGACGCATGCGGCGCATCGCCGGCGCGGTCTCGGCCAGGCGGTCCTGGCGGCGGCGCTGCAGGCGGCCTGGGCCGCCGATTGCTACAAGGTCATGCTGGCGACCGGTTCACGCCAGGAGGCGACACTGCGGTTCTACGAAAGCGCGGGCTTCGAGCGCGGCGGCAAGACCTTCTTCCAGGCCCGGCGGCTGGGCGCCGCATCGGCAGGGTCGGGCGCGGGTGGCTGACGGCGGCACTAGCCCTCACCGCCCTGCTTCGTGCATGACGCGACCGATGAACCCCGCCGCAGCCGACCCTGACTGGGATGCGATCCTTGCCGCGCGCGATGGCAGGCCACCGGCCGGTACGTTCGCGCCGCTGTTCGGACCGATCCTGGTTCCGTCCGCCGCGGCCGATGGCTGTCGCGTCGTCGGCCGACTGGCGCAGACGCTCGACGGGCGTATCGCCACCGCCTCGGGCTCCAGCCAATGGATCGGCGGCCCGGGCGACATCCTGCACACCCATCGGCTGCGCGCGTTGTGCCATGCGGTCGTCGTCGGCGCCGGCACGGTGCGCCATGACGATCCCCGCCTGACGACGCGGGAAGCCCGGGGCCCCGACCCGGTCCGCGTGGTGATCGACACCGACCGCCGCCTGACGGCCGAATACGGCCTGTTCCGCGACGGCCCGCCGACGCTGCTGGCCTGCGCCGATGACGCGCCGGGCGGCGAGCGCCACGGCACCGCCGAGGTGCTGCGCATTCCGCGCAGCGGTTCCGGCGGCATCGACCCGGCAGCGCTGCTGCGGCACCTGTCGGCACGTGGATTGTCGCGCATATTCGTCGAGGGTGGCGGCCTGACCGTCTCGCGCTTCCTCGCCGCCGGCTGCCTGGACCGACTGCACGTCACGATCGCGCCGGTGCTGCTGGGATCCGGCATTCCCGCCTTCACCCTGCCGGAGGTGCCGCGCATCGCCGATGGGCTGCGCTTCACCTGGCGGGTCTATCCGATCCCACCCGATATCCTGCTCGACATACCCATCGACCGCGCCAGGCCGGGGTGTCCGGCATGATGGCGCGCGCGCTGTGGACCGTCGCTGCCGGGCACTGCGAAATCCGCACGGAAAACCTGCCGCAGCGCGCGCCGGGCCAGGCGCTGGTACGCGCCCTAGCCAGCGGCGTCTCGCGCGGGACGGAGCGGCTGGTGCTGATGGGCCGCGTGCCGGACAGCCAGCGCGACGCCATGCGCTGCCCGTTCCAGGCCGGCGATTTCCCCTTCCCGGTGAAGTACGGATACAGCGCGGTCGGCGTGGTGGAAGAAGGGCCGGACGCGCTGCTCGGCCGCCGCGTCTTCGTGCTGCATCCGCATCAGGACATCTTCCTCGCGCCCGTCGGGATGTGCATCCCCGTCCCCGATGCGGTGCCGGATGCCCGCGCCGTGCTGGCCGCCAACATGGAAACGGCGGTGAACATCCTGTGGGATGCGCGGCCGCTGGCCGGCGAACGCGCCCTGGTGATCGGCGCCGGGGTGGTCGGTCTGCTGGTCGCCGCCCTGCTGGCGCGCATGCCGGGGATGGAGGTGGTGGTCTGCGACCTCGACCCGCGCCGCCGGCCGATGGTCGAAGCCCTCGGCGCACGGTTCGCCGCGCCGGAGGACGCGCCCGCCGACCGCGACCTGGTCATCCACGCCAGCGCCGACCCGGCCGGGCTGCGCCGGGCCCTGGAACTGTGCGCCTTCGAGGCACGGATCGTCGAAGCGTCCTGGTACGGCACGCGGGAAGCGACGCTGCCGCTGGGCGAGGCCTTCCATGCCAGGCGGCTGCAGATCATCTCGACCCAGGTCGGCGCGGTGGCGCCGGCGATGCGCGGGCGGCGCACGCATGGCGAGCGCATGGCCCTGGCGCTGTCGCTGCTGGCGGATGCGCGCTTCGACAGCCTGGTCGGACCGGCCACGCCCTTCGCCGACCTGGCCGGGGCGATGCCCCGCCTTCTCAACCCGCCGCCAGGCGACGCGCCGCCACTTTGCCCGCTGGTCACCTATGGCTGATCGGGCGTCGGCCGGGCAACCGCCCGGTCCACGCCACGTTTCCTTTCCAAATGACTGGAAAGGATGCGCCATGCCCGAACCCGACCCGCGATTGCCACCCGATGCCCTCAGCGACACCACCCGCGTCCGGCAGGGCGTGACGCTCGGCGTCATGCGATGGGTGCTGCTGATTTCGCTCGCCAGCGTGGTCGCGGCCCTCATCGTCGCCTTCGTTGTCATCATACCGTGACGCACGCCGCGTGACGCCGGGCGGTACGGCGGCTAAACAGGCGGAATGTTCAGCCTGACCGTCGTCGACCACGTCATGATCGCCCATTCCTTCCGCGGGGAGGAATTCGGGCCCGCCCAGCGCCTGCACGGCGCCACCATGGTGGTGGAGGCCGAATTCCGCGCGCCGAAGCTCGACCATCTGAACCTGCTGGTGGACATCGCCGCCGCCAAGGTCGAGTTGCGCCGCATCCTGGACGGCTTCGACTACCGCAACCTCGATGCCGAGCCGGCCTTCGCGGGGCAGAACACCACCACCGAATTCCTCTGCGCGCATATCCACCGGCTGTTGTCCGTGGCGCTGGCCGAAGGGCGGCTTGGCGATGGCGGACGGGCGGTGACAGGGCTGAAGGTGCTGCTGCGCGAAAGCCACGTCGCCTGGGCCGCCTATGAGGGGGCGCCCGCCTCGTGAACCTGCACCTGCTGGTGCCCGGGCCGTTCGACGCGATCTCGGGTGGCTACAATTATGACCGGCGCATGGTCGAGGGACTGCGCGCTCTGGGCGAGACGGTGACGGTGGTCGAACTCCCCGGCAGCCACCCCGCCCCCGACGATACCGCGACCGAAGGCGCGCGCGCCGCGCTGCATGCATTGCCGGCCGATGCGCGCATCATCATCGACGGGCTCGGACTGCCGGCTTTCCTGCCATTGGCGCAGGACCTCGCCGAACGGCGGGCAGTGGCGCTGATCCATCACCCGACGGCGCTGGAGCATGGCGTGCCCGATGCCTCGCGCACCGTGCTCAAGGCCAAGGAACGCGC
The DNA here is from genome assembly GCF_039839775.1 of Roseomonas sp. CAU 1739. Taxonomy (NCBI): domain Bacteria; kingdom Pseudomonadati; phylum Pseudomonadota; class Alphaproteobacteria; order Acetobacterales; family Roseomonadaceae; genus Roseomonas; species Roseomonas sp. CAU 1739. The sequence continues at coordinate 49,586 of NZ_JBDOQQ010000015.1, read as the reverse complement.
GCTGTTCGGCGCGATGGCGCGGATCGTCTGCACCTCCGCGCTGACCGCGCGCCGCCTGCCGGAGGAATTCGGCGCCGATCCCGCCCGCATCGGCGTGGTCGAACCCGGCACCGAGGAAGCGCCGCGCGCCGCCGGGTCCGGCGGGCCGGGCTGCGCCATCCTGTCGGTCGGCACGCTGGTGCCGCGCAAGGGCCACGACGTGCTGATGCGCGCGCTGGCACGGCTGACCGACCTGGATTGGAGCCTGACCATCGTCGGCGACGACCGCCGCGACCAGACGCATGCGCATGGGCTGCGCGCGCTGGCCGAGGAACTCGGCATCGCCAGCCGCGTGACCTTCGCGGGCGAAGCCTCGGGGGAGGCGCTGGAGGCGCTGTATCACCACGCCGACCTGTTCGCGCTGGCCACCAAATGGGAGGGCTATGGCATGGCGGCGGCCGAGGCGATGGCTCGCGGCCTGCCGCTGGCGATCACCGCGGGCGGAGCGATCGCCGAGGTGGTGGTGCCGGGCTCGGCCATCGTCTCCCCGGTCGATGACCACAATTCGCTGTCCAAGGGCATGCGCCGGGCGATCTTCGACGCCGATCTGCGCGCCGTCATGGCCGAGGCCGCCTGGGCCGGCGGCCAGGCCCTGCCGCGCTGGCCCGACCGCGCCGCGGCCTTCCGCGCCGAGATCGAGAAGGCCTTCGCCTGATGGCAGAAGGTTTCGACGGCGACTGGCTGGACCTGCGCGAGGAGCAGGACGCGCTCGCGCGCGATCCGGAACTCGGCGCGCGGCTCGCGGCATGGCTGCCGGCACGGCCGCGGCTGCTCGACCTCGGGTCCGGCACCGGCAGCCTGATCCGCTGGCTCGGGCCGATCATCGACCGAGCCCAGGCCTGGACGATGGTGGATGCCGACGCGGAACTGATGTCGCGCGCCTTCGACACCATGGCCGACACGGCAGAGGCGCTGGGGCTGCCCGCCACCTTCCCCGGAAAGAAGACGCTGCTGGTCCACACGCCGGGTGGCGCGTGGCGGATCGAAGGCCTGCTCACCGACCTTGCCGATGCGCCGGACGGGCTGCCACTGGACCGCGTCGATGCGGTGGTGTGCTCGGCATTGTGCGACCTCGTCTCACGCGGCTGGGTGATGCGCATCGCCACGGCCTGCGCGGCGCGGTCCCTACCCTTCTACGCCGCGCTGAATGTCACCGGGCGTGACCGCTTCAACCCGCCGCGCCGTGGCGATGCGTTGGTGGCGCGCGGCTTCCGCCGTGACCAGCGCCGCGACAAGGGCTTCGGGGGGGCGGCGCTCGGCCCCGATGCAGTCGCGGCGTTGGCCGATGCCTTCGCGGCGCAGGGCTATACCGTGCTGCGCGCGGCATCCGATTGGCGCATCGACCGCCGGGACGGCGTGCTGGCGGCGGAGATGGTCACCGGCCACGCCAAGGCCGCGCTGCCTTGGGACCGCCGGCGGGCGAAGGCCATCCTCGGCTGGGCCGAGGCGCGCCGCGCCCAGGTGCTGGCCGGCCTCCTGTCCGTGACGATCGGCCACCAGGACCTGCTCGCCCTCCCACCCGACTGATACAGGAACCTGCCATGACCGATGCGAAGCCCCCGATCGCCGTGGCCGCCGCCGAGGTCCCGCCACGCGCGCGCGCATCCACCTACCCCGCCGATCTGGTGGCCAAGATCGGGGGGCGCCAGAAGACTGTGCTCGGCGACCTGTTCGGGCTGCAGAATTTCGGCGTGAACCTGACCCGCCTGCCGCCCGGCTCGGCATCCGCCCTGCGCCATGCGCATGAAAAGCAGGACGAATTCGTCTACATCCTCGAAGGCGCCTGCACCCTGGTGACCGATGCCGGGGAGACGCCGATGGCCGCCGGCATGTGCGCCGGCTTCCGCGCCGGCACCGGCGATGCCCATCACCTGGTCAATCGCGGCTCGGCCGACTGCCTCTACCTCGAAGTCGGCGACCGCACGCGCTTCGAGAAGGTGGAATACCCCGACGACGACCTGATGATCCTGCCGGGTCCCGACGGGAAAAGTGTCTACTACCGCAAGGACGGAACGCCGATTTTCTGAAGGAGGGCGACAATGCCCCTGCTGCTTGGCTGCATCGCCGACGACTTCACCGGCGCGACCGATCTCGCCAACACCCTGGTCAAGGCGGGCATGTCGGCCGTGCAGGTGATCGGCGTGCCCGATGGCCCGCTGCCGGAGGCCGATGCCGTCATCGTCGCGCTCAAGACGCGCACGGCGCCGGTCGCCGACGCGGTGGGGCAGTCGCTCGCCGCCTGCGACGCGCTGACCGCGGCCGGCGCGAAACAGGTCTTCTGGAAATACTGCTCGACCTTCGACAGCACGGACCAAGGCAATATCGGGCCGGTGGGCGATGCGCTGCTGAAGCGGCTGGGGTCGGGCTTCGCCATCGCCTGCCCGGCCTTCCCGACCAATGGGCGGACCATCTATCTCGGCCATCTGTTCGTCGGCGGCGCGCTGCTGAACGAGAGCGGCATGGAGAACCACCCGCTGACGCCGATGACCGACCCGAACCTGGTGCGCGTGCTGTCGCGCCAGGCGGAGGGTGGCGTCGGGCTGGTGCCCTTCGCCACGGTGGAACAGGGCACGGGCGCAATCCGCCAGGCGATGACGCGGCTGGTCGAATCCGGACGCCGCTGGGCGATCGTCGATGCCGTCACCGACGCGCATCTGATGGCGATCGGCGAGGCTGTCGCGCCGCATGCGCTGGTCACCGGCGGGTCGGGCGTGGCGATGGGCCTGCCGGAGAATTTCCGCCGCGCCGGGCTGCTGCCCGCACGTCCCGATGCCGATGCGTTGCCGCCGATGCAAGGTGCCGCGGCGGTGGTGGCCGGGTCCTGCTCGCGCGCCACGCTCGGGCAGATCGGCCTCGCGCGTGACCATGTCCCGGTGCTGGAACTCGATGCGCTCGCCACCCCCGACGCGGCGGCGATGGCCGCGCAGGCGCTGGCCTGGGTGGATGGCAAGCTGGAGGCCGCACGCCCCGTGGTAATCGCGGCATCCGCCACGCCGGAGAAGGTCGCCGCCCTGCAGGCGAAGCTCGGCCGCGATGCCGCCGGCGCGCTGGTGGAAGATGCGGTCGCGACCATCGCAGCCGGGCTGGTGCAGCGTGGCGTCGGGCGGCTGGTGGTCGCCGGCGGCGAGACCTCCGGCGCGGTCGTCACACGGCTTGGCGTGACGTCGCTGCGCATCGGGCCGGAAATCGATCCGGGCGTGCCCTGGACCTACGCCAATCCCACGGGGCTGCACCTGGCGCTGAAGTCGGGCAATTTCGGCGCGCGCGACTTCTTCCTCAAGGCGTTCGGCCATGGATGAGGCGGCTCTGCGCGACCAGCTCGCGATGCTCGGCGCCTCGCTGTTCCAGCGCGGCTATTCGGTTGGCACGGCGGGCAATATCAGCGTGCGCCTGCCCGACGGCTACCTGATGACGCCGACCAATTCGTGCCTCGGGCGGCTGGATCCGGCGCGGATCAGCAAGCTCGCGCCCGACTGGTCGCATATCGGCGGCGACAAGCCTTCCAAGGAAGTCTTCATGCATCGTGCAGTGCTGACGGCGCGGCGGGAGGCCGGTGCCGTGGTGCATCTGCATTCGACCTACGCGACCGCCATCGGCTGCCTCGCCGAACCGGGCGAGACAGCGCCGATCCCGCCGCTGACGCCCTATTTCGTCATGCGCGTCGGCCGGTCGCTGCCGGTGGTCCGGTACTACCGCCCCGGCGACGGCGCGATGGAATCCGAGATCCATGAGGCGGCGAAGGGAGCCAAGGCAGTACTGCTTGCCAACCATGGACCGGTGGTGAGCGGCAAGACGCTGGAAGACGCCGTGCATGCGGCGGAGGAGTTGGAGGAATCCGCCCGCCTCGCGCTGCTGCTGCGCGGTGCCGGCGCCCGGACGCTGACGCCCGCGCAGGTGGACGACCTGCTGGCGACCTTCGGCTGATGTGGACCATGATTGCCAATGCCCTGCCCCCGAACTTCGCAGCGCTGCCCCGCGGAGGAAGGGGATACGCAGGCCGCTGAAGACAAGGGCCGGTGGCGCGAAGATGACGCTCGCCACGCGGGGGCGAATATCAGTTTCGGGGGAGTAGGGCGGTTTGCGTTCGACTGCGCTCGCGCAAGCCTCTTTGACCCGTTGTTGGAGTGGGCATCTTCACGCACCTGACTGTTTCCAGTCGGGCGCGACCTGCTCCAGGCGCGATCGCCTGGGCTGTGGGGACGTATACGTTCCAGCCTGCCTCACATGTCACCCCGGGAGTGACATACCCGTGATAAGCTCCCTCCGCTTGGCAGAGTGCCATGGGGAGGATGAAATCCATGAAGCTCTACTATTTCGATGGTTCGACCACATGTCGCCCGATCGTGGCGCTGGCCGCGGAGGCCGGCGTGCCGCTCGACCTCCAGGTGGTGAACCTGTTCGCCGGTGAGCACATGACGCCGGACTACACGGCGATGAACCCCAACCAGCTCGTTCCCATGCTTGAAGACGGCGATTTCCGTCTGACCGAGGGCTCGGCCATCCTGAAATACCTTGCCGAGGTGTCCGGCTCCACCGCCTATCCTTCCGACCCGCGCGGCCGCGCCCGCGTCAACGAGGAGATGGATTGGTTCAATACCGGCTTCTACCGGGAATGGGGCTACGGCGTGATCTACCCGAAGGTCCTGGCCTACACGGCCTACCCCGACGCGCAGGTCCAAAAGGTCGTCAGCGATCGCTGCGCCGAGAAGGCCGAGCGGCTGATCGGCATCCTCAACGACCACATGCTGAAGGATCCCGGGCCCTACCTCGGCGGCGCACAGCCGAACCTGGCTGATTTCATGGGCGTCGCCTATGTCACGATCGGGGAGATGCTGGCCTTCGACTTCACCCGCTATCCGCGCGTGCAGCGCTGGATCGCGGCGATGCGCGGGCGCCCATCCTGGGCGAAGGCCAATGCCGGCTTCGAAGGCTGGCGAGATGCGGTCCTCGCGCAGAGCGCGGCGTGATGGCGGGCGGCAACCCGGTGCGGGCCTTCCACCACGTTGCGTATCGCTGTCGCGATACCGAGGCGACGCGGCATTTCTATGAGGACTTCATCGGCCTCGAACTCGCCGAGGCCTTCGTCATCGAGCGCACCAAGACGGGACGCGACACCTCCGTCCTGCATTCCTTCTATCGCCTCGGCGACGGCACGTTCCTCGCCTTCTTCGAGGTGCCTGGCTCCAGCTTCGACTTCAAGGAGCAGCACGATTTCGACCTCCATGTCGCGATGGAGGTCGCACCCGCGATGCTCGAGACCATGCTGGAGAAGGGCCGGAAGGTCGGGATCGACACGCGCGGACCGGCGGATCACGGCGTCATGCGCTCGATCTACTTCCGCGATCCGAACGGCTATGTCGTCGAGCTCGCCGCCAAGACCGAGAGCCACGACACGAAGATGGACCCGGCGACCAACGGGGCCCGCGCCACGCTGGATGCCTGGCAGGCGAGCAAGAGCCGGACGGCGGCCTGACCGGCATCCGCCGCATGCGGGGAAGAAGGCAGCGCGCCGTCGCGACGGATGACGGGTCGAGGGCAGATCGCTGATGTGGATCATGGTCTGCGGCCCCTACACCGCCGGCGGCGCGGATGAGGCGATGCGCGCAGCGCGGCTGGCCGTGATGAACCGCGCGGCGCTGACGCTGTTCCGCCTCGGCCATGTGCCGGTGATCGGCGTGAACATGGCGCTTCCCGTCATCGCCACGGCTGGCGGCGACGCCTATGAGGAAGTCATGATGCCGCTGTCCCTCGCCCTTGCCGAACGCTGCGACGCGGTGCTGCGCATCGGCGGGCCGAGCGCGGGGGCGGACGCCGAACTCGCCCGCTTCACCGCCGCCGGCAAGGCGGTATTCCGCCGCCTCGAGGATGTCCCGCCGGCCTGACCGGCAGCATGGAGCGACAGCGATGCCGATCACCCTCGCCCTCGTCGCGCATGACCGGATGAAGCCGGCGCTCGCCGCGTGGGTCACGCGCCATGCGGCGGAACTCGCCCCGCACGCCCTGGTCTGCACCGCGACGACCGGCGGGACCATCCGCGCGCAGTCGCCCGACCTGCCGATCCAGCTGGTGAAATCGGGCCCGCTCGGCGGCGACCAGCAGATCGGCGGCATGATCGCCGAGGGGCAGATCCGTGCGCTGATCTTCTTCCCCGACCCTCTCACGCCGCAGGCCCACGACGTGGACGTGAAGGCGCTGCTGCGCATCGCGCTGGTCTACGACATTCCGGCGGCTTTCAGCCCAGCGACGGCGGACCTGCTTGTGGCAGGCGGACTTCTCACGCCACGTTGAAGGGTCAGTCCGCTTCCTCGGACCAGCCGGCGCGGGTGATGGCGGGTTCGAGGCTCAGCCGCCCGACGATCGCCTCCAGCCGTTCCTCGGCATCGCCGCCGACGACCACGCGCGCGGTCAGCGACACGCGCGGGCTGTCGCCCTCGGGGCAGGGCAGGTCCTCGCTGTCCAGTCGCCGCAGCCGTGCCTCGCAGGTCGCGATCTGCTTGACCAGCAGCAGGCGCAGCGCGGCCTCGCTGGCCGCCGCGCCGGTGGCGGTGATGCGGAAGCCGCGCTCGAACTCCTCGCCCGACCGGGGCGCGCGGTCGATGGCGCCGACCAGCGGGCGGATCACGATGTTGACCAGCACGATCAGCGCCGCGGCGATCCCGGCCAGGCCGAACAAGCCCGCCCCGCAGCCGACGCCGACCGCGGCTGAACACCACAGCGTCGCCGCCGTGTTCAGCCCCTTCACGTTCAGCCCCTCTCGCATGATCGCGCCGGCGCCGAGGAAGCCGATGCCCGAGACGACCTGGGCGGCCATGCGCGACGGGCTCGCCTCATCGGTCGCGGAGAAGCCGATCAGCGCGAAGGCGGCGGCACCGAGCGCGACCAGCCCATTGGTGCGCAGCCCCGCGGCGCGCTGGCGGTACTGGCGTTCAACCCCGATCGCCGCCCCGAGCAGAAGGGCGACGACCAGGCGCAGCGCGATATCCCCGATGGGCATGGGCGGGCCGGCTCAGGGCAGCATCTTGCCTGGATTCATCAGGCCGCGCGGGTCGATCGCCGCCTTCACCGAGCGCATCAGGTCGAGCGCCACCGGATCCTTGTGCGTCGCCATGGCGTGGCGCTTCGACTGCCCGATCCCGTGCTCGGCCGAGAAGGACCCGCCGAGATCGACCGCGATGGCGTTGACGATGCCCTCGGCTTCGCCGGCGCGGGCGTTCCATGCGGCCCGTTCCACCCCCGGCGGCGCGCCGAGGCTGACATGGATGTTGCCGTCGCCCGCATGGCCCAGCGCGAACAGCCGCCCTTCCGGCCAGCGCGCCGCCAGGGCCGCTTCCACCCGCGCGCAGAATTCCGGCACGGCGGAAACCGGCACCGAGGTGTCGGTATTGATCGCCGGGCATTCGCGCCGCGCGCAATCGGGCCAGTCCTCGCGGATGCGCCAGATATTGGCGCGCTGGGCCTCGTTGTCGGCGATCGAGGCATCGAGCACTTCCTCGGCCTCCGCCGCCGCGGCCAGCGTGTCCTCCAGCATCTCGCGCAGCGGCACGGATGAATGGGCGGCGGCGAGTTCGACCATGACATACCAGGGGCTGCCCAGCGGCAGCGGGATGCGGATGCCGTTGCCGTTCTTCTGCACGATGTCCATGCAGACGCCGATCAGCAATTCGAAGGCGATGACCTCCGCCCCGCTGCCCATGACGCGGGAGAACAGCGACAGCGCCGCATCGGGCGACGGCACGGCGACGAAGGCGGTCTCGACGCGCTTGAGCGCGGGCACCATGCGAAGCGCCGCGGCGGTGATGACGCCGAGCGTGCCCTCCCCGCCCAGGAACAGATGGCGCAGCGCATAGCCGGAATTGTCCTTGCGCACCCGGCGCAGGTCGTTGAGCACGCGGCCATCGGGCAGCACGACTTCCAGGCCCATCACCAGGTCGCGCGCATTGCCCCAGCGCAGCGTGCGGATGCCGCCCGCATTGGTGGACAGCGCGCCGCCCACCATGGCCGAACCCTGCGCGCCCCAGGACAGCGGGAATAGCCGGTCCACCGCGGCGGCGGCCTGCTGGACGTTCTGGATGATGCAGCCGGCCTCGGCCACCAGGGAGAAATCCCGCGCATCGACGTCACGGATGCGGTTCATCCGTTCCAGGCTGAGCACGACGGAGGGCGGGCCGTTCGGCGCGACGATGGCACCGCCGCACAGGCCGGTGCGCCCGCCGGCCGGCACCACGGACAGACCCGCGGCAGCGCAGGCGCGCAGGGTGTTGGCGACCTCCTCGGTGCTGCCGGGCCGCAGCACGGCGGCGGGGGTGCCCTGCCAGGTGCCGCGCCAATCGACGGCATAGGGGGCGATGTCATCAGCCTGCGTCAGGCAGTTTCGCGGGCCGAGCGTTGCGGCCAGTTGGTCGAGCGTTTCCATGGCCGCGATCATGCGCATTGCCCCCGGTGCGTCACAAGGTGGTCAAGGCGATGGAACAGCCACCGCCCGGCATGCCCGTCTGACGAAGGCTCCCAACGCCGTGCCGCCATCGTCCGCCCGTGGCGGAATCCGATTCCGACGCCCAGGGCGCCGCGCTACGCTCCCCTGCGCCGGCCGCCTTCCCACGGCGCATCGCCCCGCCCCGCACGGCTTCGGGAGCACGCAGAGATGAGATTCTTCGAAGAGGCACAGATCCGCTCGGTGCTGACGTTCGAGGACCTGATCCCAGCCATGGAACGCGCGCTCATCGCCCTTTGCGCCGGCCGTGCCGCGCAGCCGGTGCGCGAGATGCTGAACGTCGAACCTCACGGCGGGTATTTCGGCGCCATGCCCGCGGTCGGTGCCGGGATCGGCGTCGGCGTCAAGCTGGTGACCTTCTTTCCGGGCAACGCCGCGCACGGGCTGCCGACGCATCTGGCGATGATCCTGCTGTTCCGGCCGGAAACCGGCGAGCCGCTCGCGATCATGGATGGCCGGTTGATTACCGAGATGCGGACCGCCGCGGTATCGGCCTGCGCCACGCGCGTCCTGGCGGCACCCGATGCTCAGGTGCTTGCCATCCTCGGCACCGGCTTGCAGGCGCACGCGCATATCGAGGCACTGCGCCTGGTCCGCGACTTCCGCGAGGTCCGCATCTGGGGCCGCACGCCGGCGCGGGCGCAGCACCTCGCCACGGAACTCGGCGCCATTCCCGTCGCCTCCGCCGAAGCCGCGGTGCGTGGCGCGCAGGTGGTCGTCACCGCGACTTCGGCGAGCGAGCCGATCCTGCGGGGCGCCTGGCTCGATCCGGGATCATTGGTGAACGCGGTCGGCTGGCGCGGCCCGACCGGTCGGGAGCTGGACGATGACGCGGTACTTGGCGCGTTCGTCGTTGCCGATTCCCGTGCGGCCGTGATGAAGGAATCCGGCGACCTGCTTCTCGCCGGTGCTTCCGTCGACGCGGAACTCGGCGAGGTTCTCGCGTCGCTTGTTCCAGTGCCGACCGGTGGCCGCCGTCTGTTCGAATCGGTCGGAATCGCCGTGGAGGACGTCGCCGCCGCCCAACTGGTCTATGAGCGGTTGATGGGCTGAGGAGCGTCGCCTCGCATCCGCGCGCCCCAACTCACGCCGTCGCGCCGAGCTTCTCCGGATAGGCGGCCGCAATCGCCTCGGCACTTGCCGCGATGCGCCCGCGCTCCGTGATCAGGCCCGTCACCAGCCGCGCCGGCGTCACGTCGAAGGCCGGGTTGGCGGCCGGGCTGTGGGCCGCGACGACGCGGATCGTCTCGATCCGGCCATCCGCCGTGCGGCCCGTCAGGTCGGTCACCTCGGCCTGGCTGCGTTCCTCGATGGGAATTTCCTTCACCCCGTCCGCCACCCGCATGTCCAGCGTGGAATGCGGCAGCGCCACCCAGAACGGCACGCCGTTGTCAGCCGCCGCCAAGGCCTTGAGGTAGGTGCCGATCTTGTTCGCCACATCGCCGTTGCGCGTGACGCGGTCGGTGCCGACGATGACGATGTCCACTTCCCCATGCTGCATGAGGTGTCCGCCGGCATTGTCGGCGATGACGGTGTGCGGCACGCCATGGGCGCCGAGTTCGAAGGCGGTGAGCGCCGCACCCTGGTTGCGCGGGCGGGTTTCGTCCACCCAGACATGGATCGGCAGCCCCGAATCATGCGCCATGTAGATGGGCGCGAGCGCGGTGCCCCAATCGACGGTCGCCAGCCAACCGGCATTGCAATGGGTCAGCACGTTGACCGGCTGGTTGGGCTTCTTCGCCGCTATCTCCTGCAACAGGGGCAGGCCGTGGCGGCCGATCGCCTCGCAGGTGGCGGCGTCGTCATCGGCGATGGCGGCGGCCTCGGCATAGGCGGCCGGAACACGGTCGCCGGCCGGCAGATTGCGCAACGCGGCCCGCATCCGCTCGATCGCCCAGCGCAGGTTGATCGCGGTCGGCCGCGTGCCGGCCAGGCGCTTGCAAACCTCCTCCAGCGCAGAAGGATCGCGCCGCATCGCCAGCGCCACGCCATAGGCCGCCACCGCGCCAATCAGCGGCGCGCCCCGCGTCTGCATCGACCGGATCGCGCGGGCGACCTGGTCCTCATCCGTCAGGCGCAGCCATTCGGCGTGCCAGGGCAGTTTCGTCTGGTCGAGGATGCGCACCGACCATCCGTCATCGGCATCCACGCGTACGGAGCGATACCAGGTGCCATCGATCTTCATGCCCGTGCTCTCCGCTGACCGCGCCGTGCGCGGCAATTCATCCAGGCCCCGGACATCCCCATCTCGACCCGCGGTCAACCGATGGAGCGACCATGGCGCGTGACATCGATCTCAGCCCGCAAGCCAATCCGCAATACTGCATCGCGCCCGAGGATCCGCGCCATGCCGGGATCCTGGCTGGCCGCACGCCCGGACCCGGGGAGGAACTCCGGCACTGCAGGACCGACCCGCAGAGCTGGGAACGCTTCGCCGGCCGGATGGGCTGCGTGATCCTGCGCAACGGCAAGGTCGTCGAAGGCGTCGGGCGGCGGGTGATGAGCTGATCACCCCGACAGGTCGCCGTCAGGGGGCTGGCGTTCGACTGCGAACAGGCAGGCGGCGCTGACCCCTCGTTTCACAGCGCAGCGCCACCCGTGCGGCCGGTTCCAGTGGGACATGACGGGCTCTGGATGCGCCGGCTTCCAGATACGTCGTCCTTCGGATGCGCCGTCTCTCAAATGCGCTGGTGCAACGCGCAGACCAGGGTGAACAGCCGCCGCGCCGTCTCGAAATCGACGTCGATGCGGCCAGCCAGCCGCTGCTGGAGCAGTTCGGCACCTTCGTTGTGCAGGCCGCGCCGGCCCATGTCGATGGCCTGCACGCGGCTTTCCGGGCCGCTTTCGGCGACCGCCTGCTCATGCGCCTCGACCACCATGTGGTAGTCCTTGATCAGCCTGCGGAACGGGCCAAGCGCCAGGGCGAGGACGTGCAGCGGCCGGTTGTCCACGTCGCGGATGTCGAGGACCAGCCGCCCCTCCCGCACCGACACCGCGAGCGCATAGGGCCCGGGCGGCAGGTTCGGCGGGTCGAAATGGTTGCCGGTCAGCAGGTCGGCGATCGCCTGCCGCCGGTCCGCCTCGGCGAAGGCGGATGGCGCCGGCGGCTCCTCCGGCAATTCGAGGCGGATGAGGCGTTGCTCAGGCATCGCCCGGCGCCTGTCGACGCGGGGCGACGACGATCTGCGCTCCCTGCTCGGTCCCGGTCAGGCCAAGCCGCAGCATCCAGGCCACCACCGCCCCCTTCACGGGGCGCAGCACCAGCGTGCTGAGAATGGCGAACAGCGGCAACCACACCGCCATGTGCAGCCACATCGGCGGATACCAGGCGCGCTCGACCACGAAGACGAATGGCACCAGCAGGTGCCCGACGATCAGGATAGTGAAATAGGGCGGCGCATCATCGGCGCGGATCCGCCCCAGCAGCGCATGGCAATGCGAACAGTCATCCACCAGCCGCAGACAGCCGTTGAACAGCTTGCCCTGCCCGCAGACCGGGCAACGGCCCATGGCACCACGCGCCAGCGCCGTACCGAAGGGCGGCTGGGCGGCAGGGACGGCAGGCACGGCGGGCTCCGTGTCCCAGGGCATTGGCGTTCCTTTCTCGGGCGCTTCGGTGGCGTCCATTGTGCAATGCAACATAAAGCACGATCTTCGCCGCCCGTTCAAGCATTGAGGACGAGCCGGGGCTTGTGGCAGCCATGCGGTTGGCGCGAGGATGACGCATGGTCGAACGCATCCTGGTGATCAACCCGAATGCGAGCCTGTCCTGCACGGACGGGATCGCCGCCGCCATCGCGCCCTTCGCCGCGCCGGGGCTACCGCGCCTCGACGTGACGCGCATCGCCGATGGCCCACCCGCCATCGTCACCTGGCGCGACTGGTATGCCATCGCCGAGCCGCTGTGCCGCATGGTCGAGTCCGAGCCGGCCGACGCCTATGTGATTGGCTGCGTCTCCGACCCCGGCCTGGAAGCGGTGCGCACGGTGACCGACAGGCCGGTGTTCGGCCCGCTGCGCTGCGCGGTCGCCGCCGCCATGATGCGCGGCGAACGCTTCGGCATCGTCGCCTTCACCGACAAGTCGAAGCCACGCCAGCGCCGCGCCTTGCAGGCGATGGGCGTGGAAGGCCGCCTTGCCGGCACCGTGCCGCTCAACCTCGATATGGAAGTGCTGACCGACCCAGTGGCGCCGCGCGCGCGCATCGCCGCGGCCGCGAAGGAGTTGGTCGCGGTGGGGGCCGAGGCGATCATCCTCGGCTGCGCGGGCATGGCCGGCCACCGAGCCTTCGCCGAGGAGGCCTGCGGCGTGCCGGTGATCGAACCCTGCCAGGCGGCGGTTTCGCAGGCGCTGCTGGCCGTGGTCGCGGCGCGCGGCGGACGGATGCGTCTGGCGGCGGAGTGACGACGGCGGTCGGAACCGGGCCGCATGCGGGTCGGTTTCACGGCACAGTCGACGGCCGGCGGGACGCCACGACGCGGGCGCGGTCCTTGTCGCGCGGCGGCCGCGGCACAATCTGATATTTGTGGCCGCTGGCAGCACGCCCGGCCATTCACGCGGTCGTGGCTTGGCCGGCTCGGTTCGATTGCGTAGCTTCCGGTCCGCACCTCGGTTCAACCCTGAAGGAAAGGAGTGCCGGATGACTGCCCATCGCCCGCCCGACACTCCGCGCGTCGGCTAAACCCGAACGACGCCCCCGCGCCGGCCCGATGCCGGCGCCCTCCCCTTCCCGATGCTGGAGACACGGCCGCCGGCCGTGCCCGATACCATGACCCAGTCTTTCAAGTCCGGACGCGCGGAGCCCTTCCGCGCTGCCTGTCTTTTCATTGTCTCCCGCTGGCGGCGGGAGGGGCGGGCGGCGCCGCTCAGCGTCGCGCTTATGCTCGCCGCCGTGCTGTGCGATGTCGCCATGCCGCTGCTGGCGGGCCGGCTGACCGACGTGGTCACTGGCGGCGCGCCCGGTGCCTTCGCCACGGCGCTGTGGCTGCTTGCGGCCATGGTCGCGCTGGGCGCGGCCATGGCGGCGCTGCGCTATGGCGCGATCCGCGCGGTGATCCGCCTGACGCTGGGCAACATGACCAGCCTGGCGCAGGACAGTTTCGCCCGGGTGCAGCGCCTGTCGGCGGACTGGCATGCCGAAACCTTCGCGGGGTCCACCGTGCGCAAGATCTCGCGCGGGATGTGGGCGCTCGACCTCCTCAACGACACGGTGCTGATCGCGCTGCTGCCCTCGCTCGCGGTGCTGGTCGCCTCGGCGGCAATGCTCGCCACCGTGTCGCCCTGGCTCGGGCTGGTCGTGCTGCTGGGCGCCGTCGGGCACATCGCGCTAACCGCGGTGCTGTCCATCCTGTGGGTGGCGCCGGCATCGCGGCTGTCCAACCACTGGGACAGCCGGCTGGGCGGCGCGTTGTCGGACACCATCGGCGCGAATCCCGTGGTGAAATCCTTCGCCGCCGAGGCCCGGGAGGATGCGCTGTTCGGCAGGCTACTGGCGCGCTGGCGGGGGCGCACCGCGCGCGCCTGGCTACGCGGCACCGCGGCCAATGCGGCGCAGGATGCCGCCCTGGTGATACTGCGCGGCGGGGTGATCAGCGCGTCGCTGCTGCTGTGGCACCTTGGCCGGGCGAGCGCCGGCGACGTGGTGGCGGCGCTGACCATGTACCTGGTCGTGCAGGGATATCTGCGCGATGTCGGCTACCACATCAGCAACCTGCAGCGCAGCGTGAACGAGTTGGAGGACGCCGTGGCGCTGGAAGCGACGCGCCCGGCGATCGCCGATGCCCCGGCCGCCGCGACGCTGCGCGTGCCCGAAGGACGCATCTATTTCGAAGCGCTCGGCTTCCGTTATGGCGGGCATGTCACGCCGCTGTATCGCGACCTCGATATCCGTATCGCGGGTGGCGAGCGCATCGGGCTGGTCGGGCATTCGGGGTCTGGCAAATCCACGCTGGTGAAGCTGCTGCAGCGGCTGCACGACCCGACGGCCGGGCGCATCACCATCGATGGCCAGGACATACGGCATGTCACCCAGGCCAGCCTGCGCCGCGCCGTTGCCCTGGTGGCGCAGGAACCGGTGCTGTTTCATCGGTCGATCGCGGAGAACATCGCCTATGCGCGCCCTGGCGCCAGCGAGGCGGAGATCCTGCGCGCCGCGACGCTCGCCCATGCCGATGGCTTCATCGCGCGGCTGCCGCGTGGGCTGAACACGCTGGTGGGCGAGCGCGGCGTGAAGCTGTCGGGTGGCGAGCGCCAACGCATCGCGTTGGCCCGCGCCTTCCTGGCCGATGCGCCGATCCTGGTGCTGGACGAAGCCACCGCCGCGCTCGATTCCGAAAGCGAGGCGATGATCCAGGACGCGATGGAACGGCTGCTGAAGGGCCGCACGGCGCTGGTGATCGCACACCGGCTGTCCACGGTGCGGGCGATGGACCGGATCCTGGTCTTCGACCGCGGCCGCGTCGCGGAAGAAGGCAGCCATGCCGCGCTGCTGGCCCGGGATGGCGGCATCTATGCCGGGCTGTTCCGCCGCCAGGCGATGGGGTTGGCCGAGATGGTGTGATCCCAACGGCACGAGTCATTGACTAGTGCCGAGGCCGCGAAAGCCAGGCAAAGGTTGGCGGGTCACGCCAAAGGCCTGCCCCCCCGCACGACGCCTCCGAGGGCATGGAGACGTCGATGCCGGAGGTCGCAGCCTTCGACCGCCGGTATCAGAAGTCCCGGAAGGGAATGCCGATCTGGGGCGCCGCCTGGCCGACGTCGTTGCCGCCCACATCGAGGTCGGTCCCCGGCGTCGGCGTCCCGGCCATAGAAGCCGCATAGGGATCGGCGTCGGCGGCGCGGTCCTGGCGCGTTTCCTGGCCCATGGCGCGGTTCACGCGGCGGGAATCCTGCTGCGCCGCGGTGCCGGCCGAGGCCGGGGTCGGCGCCTGCGGCACATAGGTGATCGGGATCGGCGGCCGCTGTTCGCAGGCGCCGGCGACAAGGAGAGCCGTGATCAGGAGGCGACGCATGGCGGGTTCGTCCTGGTGGTCATTGCCGGAGATACTAGAAGCACAGACGCGCCGCGCGAAGCCATTCAGCCTGGAGGTGTCCACACCGCCGGCGCCATGCTGCCGACCTGGTCGGTGATGCGGCCATAGGCTTCGGGGCGGCGATGCTTCTCGAAGTTGAAGATCGTCGTGCGGCCCAGTTCGCACATGCCGAGATCGGCCTCGGCGACGATCAGCTCATCGCCCCAGGAGGTCGCCTGGGCCATGATCTCCCCCTGCGGATTCACGATGATGGAATGGCCAAACAACTCGTGCCCGTCCTCGGTGCCCGCCTTGGCGGTGGCGACCGCGAAGCAGGCGTTCTGATAACACCCTGCCTGGATGGTCAGGTGGGAATGGAAGACGCGCAGATGGTGCGCCTCGAACCCCCGGTTGTCCATGTTCAGCGACGGCGTGTTGTAGCCGAGCATGACGAGTTCGACCTGCTGCAACCCCATCACGCGCCAGGATTCCGGCCAGCGGCGGTCGTTGCAGATCATCATGCCGACATTCACGTCATGGCCGGCGACCGGCGCGCGCACCACGGGGAAGCCGAGGTCGCCGACCTCGAAATACCGCTTCTCCAGGTGCTGCACCTTGCGGATCGGGTCGTAGTCCTTGTGACCCGGCAGATGAACCTTGCGGTACTTCAGCATGATCTCGCCATTCGGACTGACGAAGACCGCGGTGTTGTAGCGATGGCCGTCCGGCGTTTTCTCGGCAAAGCCGAGATGGAAGGCGATGCCGTATTTGCGCGCGGCCTCGAAGATCGGCGCCGTTTCGTTCGACGGCAGGGCCGATTCATACCAGTGGTCGGCGGTCGCGATGTCTTCCTCGTACCAACGCGGGAAGAAGGTGGTCAGGGCGAGTTCGGGGAAGACCACGACCTCCGCGCCCATGCGATGCGCCTTTTCCATCAAGCGCACGATACGCCCCACGGCAACGTCGCGGCCCTCGGCCTTCTGGATGGGGCCGAGCTGGGCGGCGGCGAGGATGAGGCTGCGGGTCATCGGCGAGGACTCCAAAACGGCGTTCCGCCGCACATTATCTCATGCGTCGGCGGCCGGCGACGCGGCGCAGCCGATGCGCCATCCCGCCGCGCCTCCCCGACGCAAGATGCCGCCAGCCGGAGCCGGTCTCGTTGACTGCCGGAAGGATCGACCGTAGCAGGACCATCGCGTGCGAGACGGAGGTTGCGGTGACCTTTCCGCGTGAAGGCGGATGCCAATGCGGCGCCATCCGGTACGCCGTGGCGCGCCCACCGACGGTCATTTTCGCCTGCCACTGCACAGCGTGCCAGCGGCGCAGCGGCAGTGCCTTCGTCGTGTCGCTGATCGTTCCCGATCGCGACTTCCGCCTGACCCGGGGCCGGCTGAAGCCGCAGACCAGGACGGCCGACAGCGGGGCAACGCTGACACATTGGTTCTGCGCGGATTGCGGAACCGCGATCCTGGGCATGGAACGAGGGACCGCGCCGCAGCTCTACCAGACCGTCCGCGTCGGCACGCTTGACGACTCAACTGGCCTGCGCCCGGCCGTCCATGTCTGGACGCGGAGTGCCCAGGACTGGGTCGCCATTCCACAAGGCAGTCACGCATTTCCCGAGAACCCACCGCGGCCACTGCTCAATTATGGCCAGGCACCGGCCTCATAGGCGGCGATCCCCGCCCCGCCGCCAACCGGCGTCAGCGCGGCTCGATGACAGCCGCCCCATGCTTCATGCGCGCCCGGGCGGCGGCGGCGGACATCGCCTCCTCCCAGGCTTCGAGCATCAATTCCGCGAGGTCGTTCGCCGCCGCGCGCGTGGTGGTGAGACCCAGCGTCTCGCCGCGGAAGGTCACGATCCTGAAGTGACCGGTCTCGTCGTCCTGCACCACCTCGATCACGCGACCATCCCCAATTCCCGCGCCTTGATCTGCAGCGCCAGCACTTTCGAATAGATGCGGCATTGCGCCAGCCCGCCAGCGTGGAACCACATGCCCTGCTGGCCGGTCGGCCGCCACATGCCGTGCAACTCCCCTTCGGCGTCGAAGCCCCAGACCTGGCCGATCCGATCGCCCACGGCATCGCCGAATAGCCGGCGCGCCGCCGCCGCCTGACCCTCATAGCCGGTCGCCAGCACGATCAAATCGGCGGGTTTCACCGAGCCATCCTTCATCACGGCACCATCCGGGCCGAAGCGCTCGATATCGGCGTATTGCATCAGCCCGACGCGGCCATCGATGATCAGCTGCGAGCAGCCGGCATCGAAGTAATACCCGCCGCCGCGGTTCTGATAGAGGAACTGCCACCCCGACCCCTCATCGCCGAAGGACAGTCGGAAACCGCGCTTCTCCAGACCGTCGAGCAGCACGCGGTCGGCATGGCGGTTCATCTCCGTCATGCGCTGATGCGATCGGCGATAGACCGGATAGGGGAAGGAGGTGGCGAGGAGGTCCTTGTCCTCGAAGGGGATTTCCTCGTCATACAGGGCGTAGGGCGCCTGGGCTTCCTTCAGGCTGACCACCAGGGAGGGGCGGCGCTGGATGATCGTCACCTCACCTACGCCCGACACCGCCAGGTCCTGCGCCACGTCATGCCCGGATGTGCCGGTGCCGAGCACCAGGGCCCGCTTGCCCGCCCAGTCGAGTCCGCTGCCATAGCCGCCGGAATGCCGCACCGCGCCCTTGAAGTCCTTCAGGCCCGGCAGGTCCGGCATGATCGGCGTGGTGGACACGCCATTGGCCATGACGATGTGGCGCGGGCGCATCCGCCGCGTGCTGCCGTCGGCGCGCATCAGCGTCACGTCCCAGCACTGCGCCGCGTCATCCCACGACCCGCCTTCCAGCGACGTGCCGGTCCAGACATTCAGCTCCATCGCCTCGGCGTAGAGCTCGAACCAATTGGCCAGCATGTCCTTCGGAATGAAGACCGGGAAGGATTTGGGAAACGGCATGTAGGGCAGGTGGTTGACGCGCGTTTCATTGTGTAGCGTCAGCGCGTGATACCGGTTGCGCCAGGAATCGCCGATCCGCTTTTCCCGGTCCACCACCAGCGTATCGACGCCGAGCATCCCCAGCCGCGCCGCGACCGAAAGCCCCGCCTGCGCCGCGCCCACCACCAGCACCGCCGGGTCGTGCTCGGCATAGGCGACCGCCTTCTTCCGCCGGTCGAGCCAATTCTCGCCGCCGAAATTCCGCTTCCAATCGACATCCTGCCAGCGCCGGCCATTGGCCGGGTCTTCATGGCCACGGATTTCGTCCAGCGCGGTCATCAGCGTCCAGGCGCGCGGGGCGCCATCGTCATTCACCAGGCGAACGACGCCGTTGCAGGGTCCTATGGCGGTCTCGAAGGTGAAGATGGCCTCGATCGCCTCGGTTCCCGCCCGGGTGACGCGGCGCGGCGGCGTGCGGTCGGCGGCCAGCGCGAAGTGGCGCGGCGCGACCTGCCCGAGCCCCCCGGCCAGCCGCTCGGCGATAGCGGGCGCCCCCGAGACGGTGTGCAGGTCCCAATCGAAGGCGAGGATGTCGCGCCAATGGCATTCCGGCGCGAACAGCGCGGCGAGGCGCGTGGCGTCGGCGGCTTCGATCGCCGCCGCGAAATCCGCAAGCCAAGCCCGCACGGGTGCCTCGGTCGCGGTGACTGTGAGGATACCGTCCATGGCGATGTTTCCTTCGTCCCTGGATTGTTGGGGCGGAGTTTGGGCGCCGGCCGGGGCAGGAGCAAGCGGCGCGGGGGAAGCCCGCGCCGGCATCATGCGGCCCGCGTCAGGCGGGCGGGACGGCGCCCACCTGGTCGACGATGGCGCGGTACCATTGCGGGCGGCGATGGGCGGCGAAGTTGAACATCTTCTCCTTGCCCTGCCGGCAGGCGTCGAGGTCGGCCTCGGCGAGGATCACCTCGTCACCCAGTGTCTTCGCCTCGGCGACGACGATGCCGTTGGGGCTGACGATGACCGACCCGCCGATCAGCCCCGACCCATCCTCATTGCCCGCCTTCGCGACCGAGACCGCCCAGGTCGCATTCATATAGGCGTTGGACTGCGCGGCGAGCGTCGAGTGGAAGGTGCGCAGTGAAGCGTCCTCGGTGGTACCGCCCATCGGGTCATAGGCGGCGGAGTTATAGCCGATCAGCATCAGCTCCACGCCCTGCAGCCCATAGACGCGCCAGCCTTCCGGCCAGCGGCGGTCGTTGCAGATCAGCATGCCCATGATGGCGCGCCCCCAGGCTTCCGGGCCACGGAAGGCGGGGAAGCCCATGTCGCCATATTCGAAGTACCGCTTCTCCAGCTGCTGGAAGCGGTCGCCGACGCGCGGTTCCACCGTGCCGGGCAAATGGATCTTGCGGTACTTGCCGAGGATTGCCCCATCCGGCCCGACCGTGATCGACGTGTTGAAGTGCTGCCCCTGCGGCGTGAGTTCCGCATAGCCGACATACATGCCGACGCCGAGCGCCTTGGCCCGGTCGAACAGCGGCTGGGTGTTCGGCCCCGGCATCTCGGTTTCGAACCAGGCATCGACCTCGGCCTGGGTGGCGAACAGCCAGCGCGGGAAGAAGGTGGTGAAGGGCAGTTCCGGGAAGACGACGAGTTGCGCGCCCTGCCCCGCCGCGTCCTCCAGCAGCGCGATCATGCGGTCGAGGATCTGCCTGCGGCTATCGGCCTTCTGGTTGGCGCCCATCTGGGCGCCGGCGAGGCGAAGGATGCGACTGTTCAACTCATTTTCTCCCTGCGCCGTGGCGCAATCCGAGTAAAGCTGCAACGCCCGCAATGATCCCGACAACTGTTGGTCCGATCAGCTGGCCGAAGTCCACTATCGGCCAGGAACCGCGGAGATAGAAATTCAGTCCGAACGCGAGCACGGCGGCCGTCAGGGGCACCCAGACCAGCTTCGATCTCATCCGGCCCTCACCACTCGCCCTGCAAGCGGCAGCTTCGCACCGCGCCCGGCACCGAGCGGCAGGTCCAGCGCCAGGTGCTCCACGCAGTAGTCGCCAGTGCTCATCGGAACAAATCCCTGAAATCCTGAAGCGTGCCACCGAAAGCGCGCCACACCAGCGCGGCGCCCAGGCAGAAGCCGCCGCCAAGCAGCAGCCCGGGGACGCCTTCGCGCATCCCCGCCTGGGCCGCTAGGCTCGCCCCCAGCAGGCCGAGCACCAGCCCGACCGCGACCGCGATCATCGACTGCGCGAAGCCCGGCTTCTGGCGCGGCGGCGGCGCGTCGCCGGCGCGCGAGGGCCGCGGCGGGCGCTTGACCCAATGGCCCGGCGGGCGCTTGTCACTCATCGCCGACATACGACCCATTGTGTTGCCGCGGCACGAACTGCCCCGTCCCCGGCCTGGCCAGCACCGCCTTGCCGTCCCAGATGCAGGCGCCGCGCAGCCAGGTGGAGGCGACACGCGCCGACATGCGCCGCCCGTCATAGGGCGACCAGCGGGCATCCGCGTCGTCCTGGATCTCGGCCGCATCGAAGGTGAAGTCGCCGGTTTCCATCACCACGAAATCGGCGTCGGCGCCGATGCGGATGGCACCCTTCTTCGGGAACAGGCCGTGGAACTTCGCCGGCCGCTCGGCGCAGTATTTCGCCATCAGCGTCACCGGCAGGGAGCGTTCCGTCAGCAGGGTGAACATCAGCGGCGCGAAGGACTGCATCCCCGTCAGCCCCGCCCCCACCGTGAAGATGTCGCCGGTGTACGTCTTGCGATCCTTCGGCCAAGGCGCGTGGTCGGTCGAGACATAGGCGATCTTGCCGGCCGCGAAGGCCTCCCACATGCGCGACACCTCATCGGCTGTGCGGAAGGGCGGGTTGCACTTGCCGAAGCCTTCGAGGCGGATGATGTCCTCCTCGGTCATGCACAGATACTGGATGCAGGCCTCGCCCGAAGCCTTGGCGCCCATGCGGCGGAACACCTCGGCGATGTCGAAGCCGCGCGCGAGGGACGAATGGGCGATGTGGACATGCGCGCCCGTCTCCAGCCCGATCTCGAAGATTTCCAGATCCGCCATGGTCTCGCACAGCGGCGGGCGGGTGCGGCAATGCCAGATCGGCTGGGTATGGCCGGCGGCCTTCGCCTCCGCCGTCATGCGGACCACGATCTCCTGGTCCTCATTGTGGATGCCGACCATCAGGTTGGTCTTGGCGATCTCGCGGAAGGCGGCGACCATGGTCGGGTGGTCGATGCGCGGGAAGCGCACCGGGTCATACTCATATGTAGAGAGCTTGAAGGAGCAGACGCCGGCTTCCGCCAACCCGGCGATGGCGTCCACCCCGCCTTCCTTCTTGATGGTCCCGTACAGCGCCATGTCCACATGGGACAGGCTGTTCACCACCTCGATCTTCTCGGCCAGGATCGAGGCATCCGTCACCGGCCGCGGCACGTCATAGGGCATGTCGACGCAGGTGGTGACGCCACCGGCGGCAGCGCTCATCGACGCGCCCTTGATGCCGGGCCAGCCGCGCGAGGACGATGTATGCATGTGCCCATCCACCAGGCCGGGCAGCACATACTTGCCGGAGAAATCCGTCACCGCCTTAGCCGGCGGGCTCACCCCCTCCCCGATCGCGGCGATCGTCTCGCCGCGGATGGCGACGTAGCCGTCACGCAGCACGCGGTCTGACAGGACGATATCGCCGCGGATGACACGGTCGAAGGGGGCGGCGTCGGACATGGGCGGGGACTCCCGGCAGAAGGATGGCCGGAGGCTAGCCCCGGGCGCGCGACCTGCCCACCCCGGGCAGGGTTGTCCGGCTTGATGCGCTGGCCGCACCGGTGGACCATCGCGTCATGGAAACGCCCGCCGCGCGGCTACGCGCCCGCCTCACCCCCGACCATCCGGCCATCGCCATGTCGGCACATAATCCATTGTCGGCGAAGCTCGCCGCCGAGGCCGGCTTCGACGCGATCTGGGGCAGCGGCTTCGAACTCTCCGCCGCCCACGCGGTGCCGGATGCCTCGATCCTGTCCTGGGACACGCATCTCGCCGCCATGCGCGCCATGGTCGAGGTGCAGGACGCCCCGGTCGTTGCCGACATCGACACCGGCAGCGGCAATGCCGTCTCGGTCGCCTACCTGGTGCCGCGCTATGCTGCCGCCGGCGTCGCCGCGGTGGTGATGGAGGACAAGACCTTCCCCAAGGATTCCTCGCTCCGCGTCGGCGGCCGGCAGGAGCTGGTCCCGATCGAGGAGTTCCAGGGCAAGATCGAAGCCGCCCGCATCGAAGGCGGCCCGCTGGTCATCGCGCGCACCGAGGCGCTGATCGCCGGCCTGGGGCAGGACGAAGCGCTGCGCCGCGGCGCGGCCTATGCCGAGGCGGGCGCGGATGCCGTGCTGATCCATTCCAAGCAGAAGACGCCGGACGAGATCGTCGCCTTCTGCCGCGCCTGGCCCGGCCAGGTGCCGCTGGTGCTGGTGCCGACCGCCTATCCGCAATTGTCCTTCGCAGAGGTCGCGGCGCTGAACAAGGTCGGGCTGATCATCTGCGGCAACCACGCGATCCGTGCGGCGGTCGCGGCGATGCGCGACACCTTCGCCCGCATCCTGGCCGAAGGCGGCATCGCCGGGGTCGAATCCCGCATCGCCAGCGTGCAGGAGGTCTTCGCCCTGCAGGGCGATGATCACATGCGGCAGGTCGAAAAGCGCTTCCTGCGCTGACCGGGCGTCGCGGCGCCTACCGCCCGCGCAGGAACACCCCGATGCCGACCCCGGGCAGCACCGCCACCAGCCCGACGAGGATCGCCATCACGACCTCGAATGGCCAGAGATTATGCGATGTCGGATCCCGCCAGGTCTCGGCGACCACGCGCAGAATGATCGCGCAGGGCAGGCAGGACATCATGACCACCAGCGCGCGCCGCGGCGCAGCCACCCTCGCGGCGACCAGCGCCGCGGCGATCACCGGCAGGGCCAGCAGCCCCGGCCCCATCACCGCCACCGGCAGTTCCGCCTGCCGGTAGGAGAGCAGCCAATATTGCATGCCCGACAGGAACACGCCGACGATGAAGGCTGCGGTGAGCCAGAACGGAGCGGTAGGGCGCATCGCGCATCACCATAGGCAGCGCTGGCGCTGAAGGCTCGGCCTTTTCGCGCCGTCCTGGCCGGGGATCGGTTCATCGCCACCCGCATCGGCTGCGCGACCGGTCCCCACATCGGACCGCACGGACGGACATCGCGGTGCGGAAACACCATCCCACTCGGCTGTCGATCGGATTGGACGATCACGCCGGACGGGGGCACAAAGCCGCCAACTCTGCTGTGAAGGGAGAACGCTCGTGAAGCTCCACCCCGTGAAGGTCCATCCGTCGAAGGCGCTGCTGAAGCGCGAGGATCAGCTTGCCTGGAAGATGGCTGCGGTCGCCACCGACAAGGTGCCGGTCGAGAAGGACGTGCAGGAGATGATCATCAACCGGGTCATCGACAACGCCTCGGTCGCCATCGCCTCGGTCAACCGCCGCGCCGTCGTCTCCGCGCGCGGCATGGCGCTGGGCCATGCGAAGAAGGCAGGCGGGGCGCCGGTGATGGGCATGAAGGCGGGCACCACCGTCTCGCCGGAATGGGCGGCCTGGGCGAACGGCACGGCGGTGCGCGAACTGGACATGCACGACACCTTCCTCGCCGCCGACTACTCCCATCCTGGCGACAACATCCCGCCGGTCCTCGCCGTCGCGCAGGCGATGGGCAAGTCGGGGCGCGACCTGATCCGCGGCATCGCCACCGGCTACGAGATCCAGATTGACCTGGTGCGCTCCATCTCCCTGCATCAGCACAAGGTGGATCACATCGCCCATCTCGGGCCTTCGGCGGCGGCCGGCATCGGCACGCTGCTGGGGCTGAAGCAGGAGGTGGTGTTCCAGGCCATCCAGCAGGCGCTGCACACCACCGTGACCTTCCGCCAGTCGCGCAAGGGCGGGATCAGCAGCTGGAAGGCCTATGCCCCCGCCCATGCCGGCAAGCTCGCGATCGAGGCGGTGGACCGCTGCATGCGCGGCGAGGGCGCGCCCTCCCCCATCTATGAAGGCGAGGATTCCATCATCGCCTGGGTGCTGTCCGGCCGGTCGAACCGCGACGACGTCTATGGCCCGGCCTACTACCAGGTGCCGCTGCCCGAACCCGGGGAGCCCAAGCGCGCGATCCTGTCGAGCTACACCAAGGAGCACTCGGCCGAGTACCAGTCCCAGGCGCTGATCGACCTCGCCTTCCGCATGCGCGAACAGATCAGCGACTTCGACGCCATCGAAAAGGTGGTCATCCACACCTCCCACCACACCCACCACGTGATCGGGACCGGCGCGAACGACCCGCAAAAGATGGACCCGAAGGCGTCGCGCGAGACGCTCGACCACTCTATGATGTACATCTTCGCCGTCGCCCTGCAGGACGGGCGCTGGCACCATGTGGACAGCTACGCGCCCCGGCGCGCCGGCCGCGCCGACACGGTGCGCCTGTGGCAGAAGGTCACCACCACCGAGGATCCGGAGTGGACCCGCAAGTACCACTCGAAGGACCCAGACGAGCTGGCCTTCGGCGGCCGCGTCGAGATCCTGTTCAAGGACGGCTCGAAGCTGGTCGATGAGCTTGGCGTCGCCAACGCCCACCCGAACGGCGCGCGGCCCTTCGCCCGGGCGGACTACATCGCCAAGTTCCGCACCCTGGCCGATGGCATCATCACCGCCCGCGAGGCCAACCGCTTCATCGAGCTGGTGCAGGACCTGCCGAAGCTGAAGGCGGGCGACCTCGGCGCGCTGAACGTCGCACTCCCGGCCGGCGCGCTGGCGGAAAGCAAGCCGGGCATCTTCTGAACGTGACGGCGGCGGTGAGCGTGCGGGCGGGGGTGGCGGCGGATGCGCCGCTCCTCGCCCGGCTGTTCCTCGCCGCGCGCGCCGCAGCCATGCCCGGCCTGCGGGAGGCGCATGATGCCGCGCAGGTCGCCGGCTGGCTCGCCACCCACCTCATGACGCAGCACACGGTCCGCGTCGCGATGCTGGCCGACCGCCCGGTCGGCTACATCGGCTTCGGCCGGGACGGCGTCCATGGGCCGATGATCCTGCACCTGTATCTCGATCCGGCGGCGCATCGGCGCGGCATCGGCAGCCGTCTGCTGGCGGAGGCGACTGCCGCGCTTGGCCCACGCCTTTCCCTGTTCTGCATCGCGCGCAACACTGGCGCCCGAGCCTTCTACGAACACCATGGCTTCCGCGCCGCCGCCATCAGCGACGGCGCGACTACGGAGGAAGGGGAGCCCGACATCCTGTACGTGAGGGATGCCGGCGCCCCGGATACGGACACCACGACAAGCGGGAGCACCCCATGAGCGAAGCGGCTGACATCAAGAAAGGCCTGGTCGGCGTCCTGGCCGACGTCTCCTCCATCTCGAAGGTGATGCCGGAGACCAACAGCCTGACCTATCGCGGCTATGCCGTGCAGGACCTCTGCGAACTCGCCTCCTTCGACGAGACCGCCTTCCTGCTGTGGAACGGGGAGCTGCCGTCCAAGGCCGAACTCGCCGCCTTCCAGGCGGAGGAGAAGGCGAACCGCGCCCTGTCCCCCGCCCTGCTGCGGGTGATCGCCGACTTCCCGAAGGACGCGCATCCGATGGATGCGATCCGCACCGCCGTCTCCTTCATGGGGATGGAGGACCCGGAATGGGCCGACATCGGCGACGCCGCCCAGCGCCGCAAGGCGGTGCGGCTGCTGGCGAAGATCCCGACCGCGGTCGCCGCCGCCCACCGGGCGGGCAAGGGGCAGGCGCCGATCGCGCCCGACGCGTCCCTGTCCTTCGGCGCCAACTTCTTCAACATGGTGTTCGGCAAGGTGCCGCAGCCGGAGGTGCTCCGCGCCTTCGACGTCAGCATGATCCTGTACGCCGAGCACACCTTCAACGCCTCCACCTTCACCGCGCGCACGGTCACCTCGACCCAGGCGGACATGCATGGCGCCATCACCGCGGCGATCGCCGCGCTGAAGGGCCCGCTGCATGGCGGCGCGAACGAGGCCGTCATGCATATGTTGAAGGAGATCCCATCCCCCGAGGCGGCGGAGGGCTGGCTGGAAGGCAAGTTCGACCACAAGGCGCTGGTGATGGGCTTCGGCCACCGGGTCTACAAGACCGGCGACAGCCGCGTGCCCACCATGAAGAAGTACGCCGAGATCATGGCCGAGGTGGTGGGCGACAAGCGCTGGATGAACACCTCCAACGTGCTCGCCAAGATCATGCTGGAACGCAGGAACATCCACCCGAACCTCGATTTCCCGGCGGGGCCCGCCTACTACCTGATGGGCTTCGACATCCCGCTGTTCACGCCGATCTTCGTGTGCTCGCGCATCACCGGCTGGGCGGCGCACGTGCTGGAACAGGCCGCCGACAACCGGCTGATCCGTCCGCTGTCCGTCTACACCGGCGTCGAACAGCGCCCCGTCGTGCCGCTGCCGCAGCGCGGCTGACCGACGCATCCTCCCGCCGCGCGAACGCGACGCGGCGGGAGGTGAACGCGCATCGCGGCGATGCGTTGCGCACCACGATGTCGCCGCGAATGCGACACGCGCACCACACAATGCGCATCGTGACGACGACAACGCGCGAATTGCGCGCGCGTGCGCACGGATTTTGTTGACATGCAATATGCGCGTGCAGATAGCGTGCTCGGCGCGCGAATCATCTTGCGCGATTCGTCGGACTCGCTCTCTCGCACAACGCTCCGCACGACAGAGTCGGATCGCCTTGCAGCAGAGACCAACGACGCGTCGGGAAGGGTGACCGCCGCAGCAGGGAAGGACGGTCGATGGACCGCAGGCTCTTGGGACGGAAAGCGACGAACGCCATCCGTCCCGCATCGCAGGGTCATGCAGCGCAGCTGCTGCAGCCCGGCGACAGAGAAACCGGAAGCGACCCGCGGCGGGGATATGCCGCGTTCGCGCCGCACTGCGCCGCCCACGATCGGACGACCATCCAACAGCCGATGGAGCGCGCCACGGGATCCGCGCGCCTGACGCCGGCCGGTTCCCACCTGCTGTCCCCCACGGAGCCGCCGCATCTGCACGCGTCGCGCCCCACTCACCGGAACGCACGGAGACACCACACACCATGACGGACATCATCGAGACCACCGAGGCCGAGGAAGGCCTGCGCGCCCAGCCGATGGCCATGGCCGCCGCGAAGAAGAAGGCGCCGGCCAAGAAGAAGCCGGCTGCCAAGAAGCCGGCCGCGAAGAAGGCCGCTGCCAAGAAGCCGGCTGCCAAGAAGGCCGCTCCGAAGAAGGCCGCTGCCAAGAAGGCTGCTCCGAAGAAGGCCGCTGCCAAGAAGGCCGCGCCGAAGAAGGCCGCCGCCAAAAAGGCCGCTCCGAAGAAGGCCGCTGCCAAGAAGCCGGCTGCCAGGAAGGCCGCGCCGAAGAAGGCCGTCGCCAAGAAGGCTGCTCCGAAGAAGGCTGCCGCCAAGAAGGCCGCTCCGAAGAAGGCCGCTGCCAAGAAGCCGGCTGCCAAGAAGGCCGTCGCCAAGAAGGCCGCCCCGAAGAAGGCCGTCGCCAAGAAGGCCGCTCCGAAGAAGGCCGTCGTGAAGTCCGCCGCCCGCGTCGAAGCAGCGAAGAAGGCCGCCGCCACGCGCGCCGCGAACAAGGCCGCCAAGGCCGCCGCTGCCGCCGCCCCGGCGCCGGCCGCGGAAACCCCGATGGACTGACGTCGTCGCCGATCCCGGCGAGGGGGCGTCGTCCGCAGCGCGGGCGGCGCCCTTTTCGCATCGGGCATCCTGTCGCCACGGCATCGCGCAAGCCGTCTCGTGCAAAAGCGCGCATCGTTACCTGCCGGGACCGGCTCCGAGACCGCATGGCCATGACCACGATCCAGCCCTTGCCGCCAGCCGAGCGTCACCGTCTCGCCCCGCTGCTCGAGACCTATGCGGCGGAGATGCGCGCGACGCTCGCCGGCAGCCGGCCCGCGCGCGGCGTCGATGCCGCCGCCCTGCTCGCCGCCGACCCGCGCACCGAGATCCTCGCCGCCATCGAAGGCGACGAGTTGCTCGCTTTCGCGATCTTCTTCGACCTACCCGAGGTGGTCTTCGCCCGGCGCTGCGGGGCGCTGGACGACTTGTTCGTCCGCCCCGACCGGCGCGGCCGCGGCCTCGCCCGCGGGTTGATCGGCGCGCTGTGCGACCTCGGCCGCGCGCGCCATTGGTCGCATCTGCGCTGGATCGTACCCGAGGCCGACCAGGGCGCCATCGCCCTGTATGAACGCATCGCCGAACGCAGCGACTGGCGCTCCTACGTGATTCGGCTCGACCCCGAGGCCTCGCTGTGACAAACAGGCGCCGATCGCGCGATCGACGCGCGTTCGGCCCCATCCACGCGGTTGCCGCGCACCCAGTCTCCGCGCGTGTTCGAAGCGCGCTGCCCCTCATCACGCGCTTGACGCGCGGCCCGCGCAGGCACACGAACCGCCGCGCCCTCCGGAACCTGCCTCATGTCCTTTGACACTTTGCCCGCGCCCCTGCGCGACGCGCTCACCGCCCGCGGCTATGCCGAACCGACCGCGGTGCAATCCGCCGTGCTGACGCCGGAGGCGGCGGGGCGCGACCTGCTCGTCTCGGCCCAGACCGGATCGGGCAAGACGGTCGCCTATGGCCTCGCGCTCGCCCCCGAACTGATCGGCGACGCGCCGCGCCTGCCGCCCGCCGGACCGCCGCTCGCCCTGGTCGTGGCGCCCACGCGCGAACTGGCGCTCCAGGTGAAGGCGGAACTGGCCTGGCTCTACGCGCCGGCCGGCGGGCGCATCGTCTCCTGCGTCGGCGGCATGGACCCGGTCGCCGAGCGACGCCAATTGTCGCATGGCGCGCATATCGTCGTCGGTACGCCCGGCCGCCTGCGCGACCACCTCGAACGCGGCAACCTCGCCCCGGCCGCGCTGCGCGCCGTGGTGCTGGACGAGGCCGACGAGATGCTCGACCTCGGCTTCAAGGAGGAGCTCGAGGCGATCCTCGACGAGACGCCGGCCGAACGGCGCACGCTGCTGTTCTCGGCCACCGTGCCGCGCGGGATCGCCGCGCTCGCCAAGGGCTACCAGCGCGACGCCCTGCGCATCGAGGCCACCAGCCAGGCCGAACCCCATGGCGACATCGAATACCGCGCCGCCGTGGTCGCCCCGCATGAGATCGAACGCGCCGTGGTGAACATCCTGCGGTTGGAGGATGCGCGCATCGCCATGGTGTTCTGCGCGACCCGCGCCACGGTGGCCCGCCTGCACGGCAACCTATCCGAACGCGGCTTTTCGACCGTGGCGCTGTCGGGCGAATTGTCCCAGGCCGAGCGGAACCGCGCCCTGCAGAACCTGCGCGACGGGCGCGCCCGCGTCTGCGTCGCCACCGACGTCGCGGCGCGCGGCATCGACCTGCCGGATCTCGGTCTGGTGATCCATGCCGAATTGCCGCGCGACCCGGATACGCTGCTGCACCGTTCGGGGCGCACCGGGCGCGCCGGGCGCAAGGGTGTGTCGGTGCTGCTGGTCCCCCATACCCGCCGCAGCCTGGCGCAACGCCTGATCGCCGCCGCGCGGGTGAAGGCAAGCTGGGCGCCCGCACCCTCGGTCGAGTTGGTGCGCGCGCGCGACGATGAACGGCTGGGCGAACAGGCCCTCGCCCTGGTGGCCGAGGAACCGGGCGAGGAGGATATCGCCCTCGCGCGGCGCCTGCTTGGCGACAGCGCCTTCACCGCACATGGGCCGGAGGCGGTGGCGGCCGCGCTGCTGCGCGTGCTGCGCGCGCCGCTGCCCGCGCCCGAGGAACTGATGGAGATCGCCGACCGCCCGGCCCCACGCGAAGCCACACCCAGGCGCGACGCCCCGCCCGAGGGCGGCGGTCAGGAAGGCATCTGGTTCCGCGTGGATGTCGGCCGGGACGGGCGTGCCGATCCGAAATGGCTGCTGCCCTTCCTGTGCCGGCGCGGCCACGTCACCCGGCAGGAGATCGGACGCATCCGCATCCTGTCGCGGGAGACGCAGTTCGAGGTCGCACCCTATGCCGCAGCGCGCTTCGCGGCGGCGGCGCGCAAGGCGGATGGCGAGGATGCACATATCCGCATTGCCCCGATGCAGCCGGTGAAGGCGCCGGCACGGCGGCCGCGCGCGCCGGCCCGCTGAGACGGGCGCCGCGCCTGCGGCCCTCGGCGCTGTCCGTCCTGAACCGCGAGCCGGCGGGGGCTGTCGCACCGCCCGGAACGCGGCTGGCACGGCCATCGACCGCAGGCCGCTCCGGCAGGGCTATCCGGTGCCGCCTTCGGCATCCCGCAGGCGGCGCCAATCGACCTTGTTGCTCGCGCTGCGCGGCAGGCTGGCTGCGAACACCACATCCCGTGGCACCTTGTAGGCCGCCATTTCACCCCGCGCCCATGCGGTGATCGCCGCGGCGTCGGCGGCATGGCCGTCCCTCAGCACGATGAAGGCGCGCACCGCCTCGCCGCGCTGGGAATCGCGGTAGGCGACGACGCAGCATTCCTGCACGGCCGGGTGGCGATACAGCGTGCTCTCGCATTCCGCCGGCCAAACCTTGAAGCCGTTGACGTTGATCATCCGCTTCAGGCGATCGACCAGGAAGAAGTAGCCCTCCGCATCCACGCGCCCGAGGTCGCCGGTCCGCAGAAAGCGCATCCCGTCGCGGACGATGATCGCCTCGGCCGTGGCTTCCGGCCGGTTCCAGTAGCCGAGCATGACCTGCGGGCCGGCGATGATGATCTCGCCGACCTCTCCGGTGGCGACGTCCTCCAGCGTGTCGGGGTCGATCACCCGGGCCACCGTCTGCTGGATCGGGATGCCGAGGCATTGCGCCTTCGGCCGGTCCATCGGGTTGAGATGCGTGGCGCAGACCGCCTCGCTGAGGCCATAGCCCTCGATGAAGCGCAGGCCCCAGCGGGCTTCCAGCCGTTCCGCCACCGCCGCGGGCATCGGCGCGCCGCCGCCGGTCAGCACGCGCAGCCGGGCGAAGGCACGCTCGTCGAATTGGGGCGAGGCGAGCACATCCACCACCATGGTGGGCGCCGCGCTCCAGACCGTCACGCCATGGCGGATGAACAGCGGCGCCACCAGGTCACGGTCCCAGCGTGTCATCAGCACGATGGTCGCGCCGGCATAGAGGCCGCCATTCATCGAGACCTGCATGCCCGCGACATGGAACATCGGCATGAAGGCGGTGATCACCGTGTCTTCGCCATAGCCGTACCATTGCTGCTGGGCGAAGACGTTGAACAGGGTGCCGGCATGGGTGTGCATGCAGGCCTTGGGCTTGCCCGTGGTGCCGGAGGTGTAGGGCAGCACGCACAGATCGTCCGGCGCCGCATCGTCGGGGCGCGGCGGGCGGGTTTCGGCGAGCGCCTCCGCCCAGCCGACGACGCCAGGCGGCAGCGCAGCCGGCAGGATGCTGTCCGCGATCACCGGCGGCAGGCGGAAGTGCGGATCGGCGGCGATATCATCGCCATAGGACGCGGCGACCACCGTGCCGAATGCCCCGGGCATCAGCGGCAGGAAGCGGTCCAGCAATTCGGCACCGACCAACGCCACCCGCGCGCCGCTGTCGGCGGCCAGGTAGTCCAGTTCCGCCGTGGTGTTCATCGGGTTGACCGGCACCACCACAGCGCCGGCGCGCACCACCGCCTGGAAGGCGATGATGAAATGCGGTGAATTTTGCATCGCGACGATGACGCGATCGCCCTTCGCGACACCCGCGCCGTGCTGAAGGAAGCCGGCGAGCCGTTCCACCCGGCCGAGCAGGTCGCCATAGGTGATCGCCGTGCCGTAATAGGCGAGCGCGACATGGCCCGGGCGGCGCAGCGCGGCTCGTCGCAGCGCCTCCCCCAGGCTGCGCGGCAGCGGCCCGACGTCGCGCGGGACGCCGGCGGGCCAGGGCGACGTCACGCCCGCGGCACGGCCGGGTCGTAGGCCCAGGACTTGCTCACGATGCGCCAGCCATCGGCGTATTTCACCAGCAGCAACTCATCGACGAAGCGGTTGGGCAGCAGCGCGTCGCGCACACGCACATGGGCGGTGGTCGGGCTCGGCTGGGTCAGCGCCACGACCTCGTCATGCCGCGCATCGCCGCGCGAAGCAGGTGCGGCGCGGCCGGCCACGCGCGTCATGTAGGATTCGAAATCCAGCGCGTCGGTCACGCCGCCCTCGGCGCTGAACAACTGCGCCTGCGGGTGGAACACCGCGCGGAAGCGGGCGACGGACCCTTCATACAGCGCGTCGAAATAGCCCTGGACGACGGCCAGGATTGCATCGCTATCGGCGCTCATGCGCGCATCTCCATCATGGCATTGTGCTCGCGATCGGCGATGGCGAGGCTTTCGTCGAGGATGGCGAGCAGGGTTTCCGACTCGTCCCGCGAGATCACCAGCGGTGGGGCGAGGAACAGCGAGGTCTGCTCGCCGCTGGTGCCGATCACCGCGCCGAGGCCGAGCGCATGGCCGGCGACCCGCGAGGCGATCGGCGCGTCGGGCGTATCGGCGAGCCAGTGGCGCCAGTCCGGGCCGTGCAATTCGATCGTCCAATGCAGGCCCTGGCCGGCGACGCGGCAGACGCTGGGGTGGCGCCTTGCGATCTCGGTCAGGCGCTGCGCGTAGAAGGGTTCGAGGGCGGCGACGCGGTCGAGCAGCGCCTCCTCGCGCAGGATGCCGAGATAGGCGCTGACGGCGGCCATGGTCAGCGGATGGCCGCGCAGCGTGCCGTAGTTCTGCCAGGCGCTGCCCTGCATCTCCCGCAGCACGTCATGCGACAGGATCACCGCCGCCACCGCCATCGACCCGCCGCCTAGGCCCTTGCCGAGCGTGACGATGTCGGGGCGCGACGCGCCGCCCTGGAAGGCGAAGGGTCGGCCGGCGCGGCCGAGGCCCGTCACCACCTCATCGGCGATCCACAATGCGCCCTGGTCGCGCGCGATGGCGGCCACCGCATCCTGGTAGGCACCGTCGTGGTAGAAGCCGCCCTGGGTGTAGTCGAGAATCACCGCGGCGGATTGCGCGAGCATCGCCGGCGCATTGTCGAAGTGCAGCGACGAGGGCCGCGCGCCACCCGTGGCGCTGTCATAGGTAAGGCCATCGGGCGGCGGCAGCACATGCACGGGCGCGCCGGGGAACGGCAGGCGGGTGCGGTGCTCCGCCGCCAACCCTCCGTGCCAGTGCGGCTGCACCGTCGCGTCGCGCGCCAGCCCGACCAGGCCGTGATAGGCGCGTTCGCGCGTGGCGATGGCGTGCCGCCCGGTCAGCGCCTGGGACAGCGACAGGGCGATGTCGTTCGCCTCGCTGCCGCTGAGGCAGAAGCGCACCGCGCCGGCCCAGGATTCCTCGCCGGCGAGTCCGATCTCGAACAGGTCCTCGGCCGCCTGGTCGCGGCCGGTCCAGGACCAGCCCTCGCTGACCATCGGCAGGCCGGCGGCGTCGCGCAGCGCCTGGGCCATGCGCGGATGAGCGTGGCCGAGCGGACCGCCGGTATTGCTGCCATCGAGCACGCGGCGCCCGTCATCGAGGTGGAAATGCACCCCCTGCCCGCCGACGACGCGGGGCGCCGCGGTGCCGGCGTTCAGCCCTGTCCGCAACAGTCTCTGCATGCCGTCTCTCGCCTTCATGCCATGAGCCTATCGCCCGCGCCGGGCTGCGCCAGCGCCAGGGCCGCCGCTTTGTCCTGAGCCAGTCGCGCGCAGGGCGTCGGCGACGGCGGCAAGGCGCGGATGCGCGTCCTCGACCGGCAAGCGGCCAAAGCCGATCACCAGCCCCTGGCGGTCCGGGGTGCCGAGGAAGCATTGCGACAGCGGCTGGATGAAATTGCTGACAGCGCGGCTGCGGGCCGATGCCTCCGTATCGGTCAGCCGCGCGGCGAGGCGGGGCGTGAACAACCCGGTCACATGCAGCCCGGCCTCGCTCGGCACGATGTCGAGTTCCCCCGGCAGCAGCGCCTGCACGGCATCCAGCACCGCCTGCTTGCGCGCCGCATAGACCAGGCGCATGCGGCGCAGATAGCGCAGCAGGTGGCCCTCGCGCAGGAATTCGGCGAGCGCGGGCTGCGCGGTGCCGGCGGTGTGCACGTCGATACGTGCCCGCCCACGACCAAAGACATCGATGAAGGCCGGGCTGGCCACCAGGTAACCGATGCGCAGGCTGGGCAGCATCACCTTCGAGAAGGTGCCGAGATAGACGACATGCCCCGCGCGATCGAGCGACTTCAGCGAGGCCGCCATGCTGTCGCGCTGGCGGAATTCGGAGTTGTAGTCGTCCTCGATGACCGTGCTGCCCTGGCGCTGCGCCCAGTCGAGCAGTTCGAGGCGGCGGTCGAGGCTCATCGCCACGCCGAGCGGGAATTGGTGCGACGGCGTGACCACGGCGAGCTTCGCACGCGGGGCGCGGCGTATGCCTTCCGCGACGACCAGGCCCTTGCCGTCCACCGGCACCGGGACCAGCCGTGCGCCGGCGGCCTGCAAGGCCCAGCGCGCCTCGATGAAGCCGGGTTCCTCGACCCAGACCTCGTCGCCCGGGTCGATCAGCATGCGGCAGCACAGGTCGAGCGCACCGGAACTGGCCGGGGTGATCACCACCTCCTCCGGCCGGCACAGCAGGCCGCGGACGGTGCCGAGGAATTCGGCCGTCGCTTCCCGCAGCGGCTGCCAGCCGAGCGGCGACATGTCGGTGCAGGCGGAACGCGGCGCATTGCGCCAGGCCTGGCGCAACAGCCGCGCCCAGGTGTCGAAGGGAAAATCGGCAATGTCCGGCGTGCCGGTGCTGAAGGGCGAGGCGAGGTCGAAGGCGTAGTCGATGGCGAGGACCGATCGCCAGCGATGCGACAGCCGCGCCGGTTCGATGCCCGGTGCCGGCGATGGCGCATCCGGGGCCGCCTTGCGCGCCAGTGCGGCGACCTTCACCCCGCCGCGCGGCACCGAGACGAGGTAGCCCTCGGCATAGAGCAATTCGAGCGCGGTCAGCACGATGGCACGGGAACAGCCGAGTTCCCGCGCGATCTCCCGCGACCCCAGCAGGCGCGAGCCGGCCGGCAGCGCGCCATCGAGGATGCGCGCGCGCAGATGCGCCGCCACCTGCTGGTACAGCGGCATGTCCGCCGCCCGGTCCAGGTGCATTCCCGCGACCGAGAGACGCCGCATGCCGGCGCCGCGATCAGGGCGCGGCGGGCGGTCCGTAGCCGCCGCCACCGCAGCTCTCCATCGTCACCAGGTCGCCCTGTTGCAGCACCATGTTGGTCTTGCCCGGCACGACGGATTCCACGCCGCCGCGGTCGAGGGTGATGCGGAACGGCAGTCCCGGCTCGCCGCCGGCGAGGCCGTAGGGTGCGACCACCGTGCGCTCGACGCAGGAGGTCAGCCACATGGTCGGCGACAGGATGCGGTAGCGCCGCACCACGCCGTCGCCGCCCCGATGCTGGCCGGCGCCGCCGGAACCGCGCCGGATTGACTGTTCCTCGATGCGCACGGCGTAGTTGGCCTCGATCACCTCGACCGGCGTGTTGGAGGTGTTGGTCAGGTGCACGCGCGTCGCCGGCGATCCGGGGCGATCATGCCGCGCGCCCTCCCCGCCACCATGGACTTCGTAAAGCATCCGCCAGGCATCGCCGGGGCGCGGCTCGGCGAAGGCGAGCAGGCCAGAGGTGGCCGGGCCGCCGGCCGACAGGCGTTCGGGGATCACCTGTTCCATGGCGCGGAAGACGGCGTCCACGATGCGCATCGACGTCTCGTGATTGCCTGCCGCGACCGAGGCATTCCAGCCCGGCTCGAACACCGAGCCCGGCCGCGTGGTGATGGTGAAGGGCCTGAGCGCGCCGGCATTCTGCTGCATGTCGCGCCCGCTGAGGATCCGCGCGGCGTAGCAGACCGCGGAACGCGCGATGAACGGCGTGGTGTTGCAGAAATTGGTGACGCGGTCGGTGCTGCCCGACAGGTCGAAATGCGCTTCCTCGCCGCGGATCTCGATGCGGACATGGATGCGCGCGGGTGCGCCGCCGGGTCCGCCATCGTCGAGGAAATCCTCGCCTTCATAGACGCCATCGGGCAGGTCGCCGAGGGCGGCGCGCATCTCCGCCTCCGAAAGATCATGCAGGCGCGCGAGGCTGGCGAGGAACACGTCCAACCCGTGCTGCGCGCAAAGCTCGTGGATGCGCCGTTCCGCCGCCTGGGTGGCGGCGATCTGCGCCATCAGATCGCCCTCGCAGGACACCGGGTCACGCACATTGGCCAGGATGAAGTCGAGCACCGGGCGGTTCACGCCCTCGGCCGAGGCGATCGGCATGGGCGGGATGCGCATCGCCTCCTGGAAGGTATCGACCGCCTGCGCGAGATACGAACCCGGCCAGGTCCCGCCGACATCGGGCCAATGCGCGAGGCTGATCGCGAAGGCGACGATGCGCCCTTCCACGAAGACCGGCCGCACCACCTTCACGTCGTTGAGGTGGTTCCCGCCCAGCGCGCCAAGATTGTAGATGACGGCGTCACCTTCGCGGAACCGTTCCGCCGGCCAGACCTTCAGCAGTTCCGGCACGGTGTAGGCCATGGCACCCAGATGGATCGGGATGTCCCGCCCCTGCCCGACCAGCCCGCCGGCGGCGTCCGTCAGCGCGGAGGAGAGGTCGCCCGCCTCGCGCAGCAGCGGCGACCGCGCGGAGCGCGTCATCACCAGGCTCATTTCCTCCGCGGCGGCCGACAGGCCGTGGCGGATGACCTCGACGACGAAGGGATCGAGCGAGGTCATGCAGCACTCCGGGTCAGGAACAGGTTGCCGGCCTCGTCGCCACGTGCCTGCCAGCCGGGCGGGACGATGACGGTGGACCAGGCATCCTCGATGATGGCGGGGCCGGTGACGGTGCCGGTGAGCGTCTCGCGCGGCAGGATGGCGGTGGCGACGCGGCCGACATCGGGGAAGACGCAGTCGCGGCTGCGCGGCGGCCGCGCGGGGCGCCCCACATCGGGCCGCGCCATCGGCGTGGTGGAGGCGCGCCGCGCCTGCACGCGCAGGGATTCGATCACGCAGGGTTCGCCGGTGGCGTAGCCATACAGGGTGCGATGGCGCGCGTGGAAATCGGCTTCCAGCACCGCCGGGTCGAAGGGCAGCGCGAAGGCGATGGGGGTGGAATCGCTCTGCGCGGCGTATCGCATCAGGGCGACGTGCTCGATGGTGATCTCGGCGGCCGGCACGTCATTGGCAATGAGCGGCGTCGTCGCATCCTCGGTGAGCTGGGCAAGGCGCTCGGCGAAGGTGACCGGTGCGAAATCCGTCAGCGGCAACCGCACGGTGCGCTGCTGAAGGAAGGAGAAATCCGCCGTGAGGCAGCCCAGCGCGGAGAAGGCGCTGGAGGCCGCCGGCACGATGATCTCGCGCAGGCCGTACAGTTCCGCGAGCCCTGCCGCGTGCATCGGCCCGCCGCCGCCGAAGGCGAGCAGCGTGCAGTCGCGCCCATCAACGCCCCGCTCGACGGTGACGCGACGCAGCGCGCGCCCCATCGCCGCATTGGCGACGCGCAGGATGCCGAGCGCCGTCTCCGTGATGCCGAGGCCAAGCTGCTGCGCCATGGGTGCGACCGCCGCTTCCGCCGCCGCCATGTCGAGCGCGATGGTGTCACCCAGCTTCACCTCGGGATCGAGATAGCCGAGGATCGCATTCGCATCGGTGATGGTCGGCCGCGTGCCGCCGCGGCCGTAGCAGGCCGGGCCGGGTTCGGACCCGGCGCTTTCTGGCCCCACGGTCAGCCCGCCGGGGCCAAGCTTCACCACCGACCCGCCACCCGCGCCGATGGAATGCACCGCCAGCATCGGCTGGCGCAGCGGGCGGCCGCCGATCATACGCGTATCGGTCATCTCCGCCTGGCCATCGACGATCAGGCAAACATCGGTGGTGGTGCCGCCCATATCGAAGGTCAGCACGCGCGACCGGCCCAATTCGCGCGCCATGCGCGCCGAGGCCGAGACGCCCGCCGCCGGGCCCGAGGCCGCCATCACCAGCGGGCGGCGCTTGGCCGCCGGCACCGGCACCATCGCACCGGCCGAATGGAACACCTGCAGGCCGGGGCCGAGCGGCAGTTTCTGTTCAAGCTCGCTCAGATACTCGACCGCGATGGGCATCGCCGCCGCGTTGAAGGCGGTGGAGGAGGCGCGCTCGTATTCGCGCGCCTCGGGGTTGATGTCGTGCGACA
Organism: Roseomonas sp. CAU 1739; assembly: GCF_039839775.1. Lineage (NCBI taxonomy): Bacteria > Pseudomonadati > Pseudomonadota > Alphaproteobacteria > Acetobacterales > Roseomonadaceae > Roseomonas > Roseomonas sp. CAU 1739. The sequence continues at coordinate 10,901 of NZ_JBDOQQ010000015.1, read as the reverse complement.
CGCAGAGATGCGGGACATGCGGCGCCAGGGCCTCGGCCAGCATGCGTTCATGCACGGGATTCGCGTAGGCGTGCAGCAGGCAGATCGCGACGGATTGCGCGCCCGACGCCTTCAGCCAGGCGATGGCACGGGCGATCTCCGCCTCGGCCAGTGGTTCCAGCACGGCGCCGGTGTGGTCCAGGCGTTCGCGCAGGCCGAAGCACAATTCATGCGGCACCAGAGGCTTCGGCTTGGGCGGGATATCGAGGCGATACAGATCCTCCCGCCGGTAGCGGGCAACCTCCAGCACATCCTCGAAGCCGGCCGTGGCGATCAGCGCGACCTTGGGCAGGCGTTCCTCGACCAGCGCGTTGGTCACGCGGGTGGTGCCGTGGATGAAGCGGCGTACATCGGTCTGCGCCACGCCGACGGCCGCGATCGCTTCCAGCATCGCGCGCACCGGTGCGGCGGGGCGCGATGGCACCTTGGCGATCCGCGTTTCCTGCGTGCCGACATGCACGGCCAGGATGTCGGTGAAGGTGCCGCCGATATCGGTGCCGATATCCCAGGACGCGTCGGACAAGACGAAGGAACTCCTCTGTAGTCAGCCGCCCGGCGGCGGGGGTGATCAGCCGGCCATCGCCGGGGCAGGATCGAAATGCGGAATGGCGGCGAGCAGGTCGCGCGTGTAGTCGGCACGCGGGGCGGCGAACAACGCGCGGCTGTCGCCTTCCTCAACGATGCGGCCCTGCTGGAGGACGATGGTGCGCCCGCACATCATGCGCACGACGTTGAGGTCGTGGCTGACGAACAGGAAGGCGAGCCCCTCCTGACGCCGCAGGTCATCGAGCAGCTTCAGGATCACCGCCTGCACCGAGACGTCGAGTGCCGCGGTCGGTTCATCCAGCACCAGCAGCTTCGGCTTCGCGGCGATGGCCCGTGCGATGCCGATGCGCGCCTTCTGCCCGCCCGAAAGCTGGTGCGGGAAACGCGTCAGCAGGTCACGCGGCAGACCGGCCCGCTCGGCGCATTCCCCGACCCGCGCGGTCAGCGCCGCACCATCCTTCATGCCGAGCATCCGCCGCAGCGGATGGGCGATGCAGTCGAAGGCGTTGAACCGCGGGTTCAGGCTGTCATGCGGGTCCTGGAACACGATCTGGATTTCGCGCCGCAGGGCATTCGCATGGAAGTCGCGCGCGGGGATGCCGCCGATATCCTCGCCATCGAACAGTACGGTGCCCTCCGTCCGGTCGATCAGCCGGCAGATCAGGCGCGAGATGGTCGACTTGCCGGAACCGGATTCACCGACCAACCCGAGGCTTTCGCCCGGACGTATCGCGAAGGACACGCCATCCACCGCGGCGAAATCGTCATACCGCTTCACGAGGTCGCGCACTTCCAGCAGCAGCGGCGTGCCGGGCGACTGCGCGCGCAAAGGTTCGGCCGGGCGCGGCGGCTCGCCGACCAGTTCCTCCACCGTCGAACGCGGCGTGGGGGATGCCGCGACCAGGCGCTGCGTATAGGGATGATGCGGCGCGCGGAACAGCGTGGCGGCATCGGCGCGTTCGACCACCTCGCCATCCTGCATCACCGCGACCTCGCCGCAATATTGCGCGGCGAGACCGAGGTCATGAGTGATCAGAATGAGACCCATATGGCGCTCGGCGGTCAGCCGCGCGAGCAGGTCCATCACCGTCTTCTGCGTGGTGACGTCCAACCCGGTCGTCGGCTCATCGGCGATCAGCAGGGCCGGGTCGCAGGCGATCGCCATGGCGATCATCACCCGCTGGCACATGCCGCCGGAGAGTTCGTGCGGAAAGGCGTCGAAGCGGCGTTCCGGATCGCGGATCAGCACGTCCCGCAGCAGGCTGAGCGCGCGTTCGCGCCGTTCCCACCCCGACAGGTCCACATGCGCGCCGAGCGCATCCATCAGTTGCTTGCCGACGCTGCGGATCGGGTTCAGCGCCGCGCGCGGGTTCTGGAACACCATGGAGATGGCGCCGCCGCGCAGCGCACGCATGTCGCCCTCGCTGGCGCGCGTCAGGTCCTGGCCGCGGAACAGGATGCGGCCCCTCGCGATCCGACCCGCGCGGTCGAGCAACCGGGTCACCGCATAGGCCGTGACCGACTTGCCCGACCCGCTTTCGCCGACCACGCCGAGCGTCGCCCCCGGCAGCAGGTCGAGCGACACGCCGCGCACCGCCTTGACCACGCCGCGCCGCGTGGAGAAATCGACGTGCAGGTCCTCGACGTGCAGCAGCGGCGGGATCATGTCCGCATCCTCGGGTCGAGGATATCGCGCAGCCCATCGCCGAGCAGGTTGAAGCACAGCACCGTCAGCATCAGGATCAGGCCCGGAAAGGCCACCAGCCACCATTGGCCGGACGTGATGAAGCGTGCGCCCTCGGCGACCATGATCCCCCATTCCGGCGTCGGCGCGGTCACACCAAGACCCAGGAAGGACAACCCCGCCGCATTCAGGATCGCCCAGCCGAGGTTGAGCGAGATCTGCACCGCCATGGCCGGCAGGATGTTGGGCAGCAGGAAGCGCAGCACCACCGACAAATGGCTGTCGCCGCAGGCCCGCGCGGCTTCGACCCAGCCGGCGTCGCGGCGGACGTTCACCTCGGCGCGGGCGAAGCGGATGTAGAAGGGCAGGTTGATGAAGGCGGTGGCGATGATGATGTTCTCGACGCGGTTGCCGAGCGCCGCAACCATCGCCATGGCCAGCACGAACAGCGGGAAGGCCATCAGCACATCGACGAAGCGACCGACCACACGATCCAACCGCCCCCCGGCATAGCCGCACAGGCTGCCGATCACCGCGCCGATCGCGAAGGAGACCGACACCGCCGACACCGCGATGGCGAGGTCGAGCCGCGTTGCTGCGATCAGCCGGCTGAAGATGTCGCGCCCGAGCTGGTCCGTGCCCGCCCAATGCGCGGCGGATGGCGGCTGCAGCGCGTTCTGCACATTCGATGCGATCGGATCGTAGGGCGCGATCCACGGTGCGAAGGCCGCGACCAGCACCAGCAGCAGCGCGCCCGTCGCCGCGACCGCGGTGACCGGGTTGCCGCGCAGCACCCAACCGGCATGGCGAAGGGTGGCGCTCATTCGATCGACACCCGCGGATCGGCGATGCCGTAGAGCGTGTCGATGACGAGGTTCACCATGACGAAGGCGCTCGCCATCAGCAGCACGAAGCCCTGCACCGGTGCGTAGTCCGACCCGAGCAGCGCATCGAGCGCATAGGAGCCGACGCCGGGCCAGGAGAACACCTTCTCCACCAGCACATTCGCCCCCAGCATGGTCGAGAAGACGATGCCGGTGATGGTGATGACCGGCAGCAGCGCATTGCGCAGCGCATAGACCAGGATGACGCGCCCGCGACCCAACCCGACCGAGCGTGCCGTGCGCACGAAGTCGCTGCCCAGCACCGCGAGCATCGAGGCCCGCGTCATGCGCGCGAGCGGCGCCAGGGTGAACAGCGCCATGGTCGCCGCCGGCAGGATCAGCTGCGAGGCCGCCGCGCGAAAGCCCTCCCAATCACGGGTCAGCGCGAAGTCGACCAACAGGAAGCCGGTGATGTCGGGCGGCGATGCCGCGAAGATGTCGATCCGCCCCGTCGGGTCGGGCGCGATGCCCAGCACGACGTAGAAGACATAGATCAGCAGCAGCCCCGACACGAAGGTCGGCACGCAGACGCCGAGCGAACAGACCAGCCGCACGCCATGGTCGAGCAGCGAGCCCGGCCGCAGCGCCGCCAGGATGCCAAGCGGCAGCGCGAGCGACAGCGCCAGGATCAGCGCCGTCACCGTCAGTTCCAGCGAGGCCGGCAGCCGTTCCGCGAGGTCCCGCAACACCGGCTGCCCGGTGGTCAGCGACCGCCCGAGATTGCCGGTGCCGACATCGTACAGATAGTGCGCGAGCTGCACAGGGATGGGCTTGTCCAGCCCCAGCACCCGGCGCAGCTCATCGATTTCCGCCTGCCCCGCATTGGGGCCGGACGCGAAGAACACCGCGGGGTCGCCGGGCAGCACCCGCATCAACAGGAAGGTGAACACCACCACGCCGAGCAACGCCGGCGCGGAGGCGACCAGCCGACGCCCGACGCGCCAGCCGACAGGCCGCAAGGCGCGCATGGTCAGCCGCGCTTCAGGTCCCGGAAATCCGCCTGGCGATGGAACCAGTAGGTGTAGCCCTGGACATCCTTGGCCATCACCGCATCCTGGTTGGCCTGCCAGACCATCGCCAGCGGCACCTGCTCGGCGGCGATGTTGATCATGCGCTTCACGGCGGTATCGTACTTTGCCGAGTCTGTCTCGAAGCGCGCGGCCTGCACCAGGTCGTTCAGCTCGGGATTGTTGAAGCCGCTGTAGTTCCAGCGATGCGCGCCGGTGAAGTAGGTGCGGAAGAAGTAATCCGGGGAGGGCAGCCAGGCGGAGCCGATATCGGTGAAGAAGGGCAGCCGCCGTTCGACCACCATGGTCGAGATCTGCGCATCCGGCATCTTCTGCACCGTCACGTCGACGCCGATGCGCGCGAGGGATTCCTTGATCAGCGCGGCCATGGGCTCGGCGAAGGCGGCCATCGAATTGGCGAAGGTGAAGGTGGTCGCGAAGCCGTTCGGATGGCCGGCCTCGGCCAGTAGCGCCTTTGCCCGGTCGATGTTGAGGTTGAGCGGCATGGTGCGCGGAAAGTTCGCATCCGGCGTTTCGGTCCAGTTGGCTCCGAACAGGATGCGGCCGCGGCCGAACTGCGCCGCCTGGAACATCGCCTCGTAGGGAAGGGCGGCGGCAAAGGCCTGGCGCACCTTCACATTGTCGAAGGGTGCGGCCTGGGTATTGAAGACGATCGCCTGGAACGCATTGGTCTGCGGGATCGACATGATCTTCACGCGACCGCGGCTTTCGATCGCCGGGATGTCGCTGGCCGCGAGGTCGATCGACAGATCGGCATCGCCGCGCTCCACGAGCGATGCACGCGTCGAGGCTTCCGGCACGGTCTGCAGGATGATGCGACGGAAGAAGGGCAGCGCGCCATCCTTGCCGTTCTTCCAGTTGTCATTGCGGCGCAGCACCACCTGCTGGCCGGGGCGATTGGATTCCACCGTGAAGGCGCCACCGCCGGCGGTGTTCTCCTTGAGCCAGTTCATCGCCCAGGGATCGTCCGCCGTGGCGTTGCGCTTCGCCAGCGTGCTGTTGATCATCATCGCATAGGGAATGCAGAGATTGGCCAGCGCGAGCCGGTCCGGCCGCGGCAGCTTCACCTCGACCTGGCGCGGGCCGACCACCTTGAACTGGTCGGGCGAGGTCAGCGAGCCGCTCGCCACCTGCGGCGGGGCAAGGCTGCGCGCGGAGACCATGCGGTCGAGCGACCACTTCACGTCCTCGACCGTCACCGGCGAGCCGTCATGCCAGGTGGTGCCCTCACGCAGATGGAAGGTGAAGGTCAGCCCGTCCGGGCTGCGGTCGATGCGGCTGGCGAGCTCGCCATGGACATTCTCCATGTCGAAAACTGGCCCGCCTTCGCCCGCCTTGACGCCCATGGAGGCGAGGCGGTCATAGGTGCTCATCGCCAGGCCGAAATTCTCACGCGTGCCGCCGGGCGTGGTGGGGTCGAGCGAGTTGATGATGCCGCCCATGACCTGGCGCAGCGTCTCCGCGCGCGTCTGCGCCGAGGCCTCCTGCGAGGTCGCGCCAAGCGCACCGACAGCCGCGACGCCGAGAAGGCCCTGGAGCCCCTGCCTGCGATTGAACTCCATCAGCTCATCCCCGTTGCTCGCGTGGTACCGCGGCGGCGTCCCTGGATCGGTCTTTTTGATCTGGCACGATGAAACCGCGAAAAATGCCCTGTGTGAAGGGCCAGACTGAAACCGAAGCGCTGGGCCAGATGGACCCCGCGACCGAATCCCACCCTATGCACTGGCATGGTCGATCCGCGCTCTTGGCAAGCAAGGCTGAGGCCAATGCGGGGCAGAGCAGCCTTCAGGGGCAAGGCATGCAGCGCGCGCCGGCCCCACCCTGTGCGTCCCGGCCGCCGCCCGATTGCGCCATCACGGCATCCGCGTGCGCGACCAGGATGCTGGCCGGTAATCGCGGCGAATTCGCTCAGCCGCGATCGCCACGGCCGGCATCCTCAATCATGTGGTGCAGGAGGGCTGCCGCCCCTGTCACGCCGTCCGGATCAAGGGGCCCGCTTCGGCTTCGGCGATCGCGCACTGCACCGTGGCGAGGCAGGGCCTGCCGGCGGCGAGGCTATGCGCCATGCTGATCCCGCGAGATGGAGACGCGAATGGCTCGCGGTGGGGCATGCAGGGCCGCTTATCGTCGGTGCGGGCAAGCTTGTTTAGGTGCAGCCAGGCTTGGCCCGCCGCCCGGTCAGCTGGGCGCCTGATGCCCGCCCGCATCCCCTTCGCGACCCTCGTGGACGGGCAGATCAAGGGGACGGCTGAGCGCGGCCTGAGCGATTAGGCGCGCCTCCGGATGCGGGAGCAGTTCGACCAACTTAGCCCGCGCGCACAGGCGGCAGTGGCGCGGTTTGTCGAGGCGCTGGCGAAGGATGAGGAGCAGATTCGCTTGGAGTCCGGGCACAATATCGAGTCCGCGAACCCGGCATTTCCCTATTCTAACGGCCCCTCGCAACTATGCCGCACCCGCGGCGTATCTCCTTGTTCATGGTGCTGAAGCAGGAGGCGAACCCATGCCTGAACCCGCAAGCCCGAAGACAAAGGTCGAAAAGCCGGCGACCTACTTCCAATCGCCCAGCGATGTTGTGTCCGATGCTCGTTTATCCGCGACGCAGAAGCGAAAGGCCCTCGACACTCTGGAACAGGACGCGCGCCAATTGGCCGACGCCTCCGCAGAAGGTATGGCGGGCGGTGAGCCGACCAACTTGCACGATGTGCTGCAAGCCAAAGCGGAATTTTGCGGAGAGACGGATGCAGGCGTGCCGACGACGCTTGGCGCGGAACTAGCGCAAACGGTGCGCGAGCAGCCGTTCTGGTCCATGGGCTTCGCCATGCTCGTCGGCATCGGCATAGGCGTGGCAATGCGGCGGTAGGCTCCGCTATCCCACCCTACTTGACGATTCCGCCACCACCGATCGGCCGACAGCGCCGGCTTTGGAAGTCACTTCCGGCCTAGCGGCGCCACCGTAGGCGCTGGCCCGCGGGGCGCCTCGTGCCCGCCCCGGGATTCGTCCTCCGGGCCAACTGAGTGGAGGGTAGAAGCAGTCTTTTCCACCCCAGCACTGTACCGGCGGCCGACGACATAGCGCACACCTGCCGCATCAACGGCTTCCGTGTGTTCCTGGCCGCTTTTCATGACAAACACGTCTCCAGCGCGATACGTCCGGCTTCCGCCATCAGTAGTTAGAGTGATCGCGCCTTCGAGAACCAGCGCCCGCACATCGAACACGTGCGCATGGTCGCTGTTGGGTGGCGAATGCGGCAAGGATTTGGTGGTGATCTCACTGAACCCGTCGCGCTGCAGCGACGCCTCGAATTCAGCCACGTCCATCGTCGCCTCCTGTTTGTTGCCGACAGACTATGCGGCACGAGCCAGGTGCCGATAGGGACATCCAGAAATCGTGATACTGCCAAATTGAAGCATGTAAGCGCCCTGTAAGGCCGACCCGCCATACGGCGATCGTCAGTCGCCTTGCCGCCTGTCGCCCTGATGCCAGTCGAGGTGCGCCGTGTATGACGCCACAAATCTTTATCGGACTACGCGGCTCTTGGCGTTTCGCACGATGCTCAAAGACGACCACGGCCTCCCCGACTTTTGGTTGGAGGCGGTGCTCATCTTATTGGCGATCGCCCTGGGCTGCGCACTCTGGATACCGGGCCTGCTGTTCTAGCGCTGCCCACGGCACGTCACCCGCGAGCCAACGCCGCCAAATGCGCTGGATCAGGTAACGGTCCGCCGCAAACGCAATGCCGAACATCATCCCCGCAAGTCCAGGCCTTCTGCGGGTTGAGGATGAATGGTCGGTGTAGGGCGCGGCTTAGCGCCGTGCGCAGAACCCAATGATGGCGCCAGCGAGCAACGCGGCGAGAATCGCTTGAACTGGGCGCTGCTGGATCCGCTCTACGGTCCTAGTCGCGCAGTCGGCGGCTCTTTCCACCGCCGCCTTGGCGGTATCCGCTGCTGCATTCGCGGCGGCCTGCATGCTTTCAGCCGCCCGGTCGATCTGCTCGATGTTGCCGCTCATGGTGGATTCCCTCTCGTCTTAAGATCCAGAACGCTTCCAGCCGCTCGCGGTTGACTGCCGCGAAAAGAAAACCCGCCGGAAGGACCGACGGGTGAGTTTGGGGAGAGTGATGCAAGTCTTCCCGGAACGCAGGATTCGATTGTTGGTTGCAAGATCGGTGCAGAGCGGCGGCGGTGGCTTTAGCGTGCCAAAAAGCATTGCCCGGACCGCGGGGTGCTCGCCCATCGGTTGCGCGCATGAAACGGTTAGGTGTGGGGATAACTCCGGCTGGCGGCCGACCGGTGCCCTAGTGCGTAGGCCGCGCCGTGTTCAGGAGTGCGACGACCGCATGGAGCACTCGCACCGCCGCGGAGTTCCCTTCCTCGTACCTCTCCCGCATCAATCACTTTGCGAGCGCCAGCGCCCGGCGCAAGCCAGCCCTTTTCAATCTGAGTGAGGCGGATCGGGTCTGGCTCCAGGAAGGTCAGGCCATCACCAGCGACCTGCGCGAGGCCGCGGGCGGCGATGTGTCGGTTCGGGACTTGCAGAGAATGCTGAGCCGCCAGCCAGCCCGCTACTTCGCGAATGTTCCGCCAAAGGCGCGCCATCTCGTGGAGTGCGTTCGGTGAGTGCACGAAAGCCTGATTTCGAATGTGAGACGCGCCCTGCGACCGCGCGCGTTTCGCTGGGCAGGCGGTGGTCTATGGGATGGGCACCGCCGGCTCGCCCCGTTGCTCAGCAAGATCCCGCACGCGAGGGCGGTGTTGTGACGGTCACCACGTACGGAGCCACAGCTTATCCCGGTATCGGCGCCGTTGCAGTTCTCGGCGACACGCCGGTTGCCCTGGAAGACGATGTGATCGCGGCCACAGTCACGCTTGATCTGATCGCCGACCTCGCGGCGACGCTCGATGGCGACACCGTCGCCGCATACGTTATCGCCGGCAGCAACGGGCCGTTCACCCGGCGGCGTATGCTGCGGTTGAGTTAGGTGTCGGTCACTGAGGGCGGTGGATGATACAGCGATGAACGAGCAATTCATTTGCCCCATGCAGCACCGGGACCTGCAAAGCGATCCTTTGTCCGTCGAGCAGATCCGTGGCGGAGTGAAGGCGAGCGATGGTGACCGCGCGTGGTTCGCGGCCCATCCTGGGCGGAACTACCGCGTGCGCCGCGCGGGCTTCCACCAGGTGGCCCTCCATCCCGACCTACTCACCTTCGTGGTCGTGAAGCAGGTGCGCCCAGGCGCACGCGTGAGGGCCTACTTCCGTGGACGCCTCGCACAGATCGACGAGGCGTCCGAGGCGCAAGCGCAATGCCTGTTTGACGACGTCATGGCCCACAACCCGGAGCAGTCCGCGGCGGTCGCGCAGTTTGAGTCCGAGAAGGCGGTGCGGTGAAGGCCCGCGGACGCGAGATGGTGCGACGCGCGGGCGCACCGGAGATGGCCAAACGCCGGGGACGAATTGGCCGACTGCCGGCGCCGCGACGCGGCACGCGCAAGGGCTGGCAGCAGGTCGCTTCGCTGGAAGCGCTCCTCCCCCGCTACAGGAGATCGGAGGTCAACGGCTGCGCATCTCGTGCCGGCAGCGCCGCGGTATGGATCGGGGCGAGAGACGGATCGCCACCGTAGGCGCGCCAGACCTTCGCGATAGCGTCGCGGAAGTCATCCCGCACGGCATCCACCGCCTTCGCGCTGCGCGTATCGCCGGTGGGATCGATCCCATCGAGGGCGGTGAGGAGTTGGTCCGCAAGGCGCCTGAGAGCGACCCGCGGCTGATCCGTGAGGGCAAGGTGGTCTCGTATTGCCCCTTCCAAGGCAACGGCAATTGCATGCCTATCCATGAGATCCTTTCCAGCCGCAGGAGGTCCGGCGTTTGCCGGTGTCACGCGAAATCCAATCGACCGCTGCCGCTACATAGACTGACCTACCTCCGAACCCTCTCAAAAAGGCGCGAAATCCGCGTTGTCGGCTCGCCGTGAGCGAGGCGCTCCGTGAATTGCTCGTTAATGGATTCGCGCCGCGCTTCCGTAAAATTAACAATATCAGATAGTTGGTTATCTCCGATCTGAGTCCACAACCATTACGCGACACAATTCTCGTTGAAGCACGCGTCCGTGAGAATCTAACTCGTCAAGCACTGGATCCTTTTTGGCAACGATAGGACGCCTGCCATGAACATGGTTTCAACTGCCCGCGTACCTACATCGCCACTTCAAAGCGGTCTGCGTGAACAACCTGCACATTACCTGGCCGACGCGGTCTCTGCGCTTGAGGGCGCGCTCGCCCGCGCTCACGAGGCGGGACAGGAAGACGCGGTCCGCATTCTTTGCGCCGTCATTGCCATCCTGGACGCCCCTTCGCCGCGCTAACTCCACGGGAGCGCTTCGTTGGCGGTCGCAGGGAATTGGATGACCCGATGGACGCAGTCACGACGCACCAATGGTGGCACGGAAATGCCGCGCACTTGGTAGCGGGCGTGTTGCGACGGGGATTTTCTGGCGGCGATGCTCGAAATGCACGCTAACTGATCGCTGAGCGCAGGCAGCCCGACGAGTGCAGGACACGCGGAATATTGGGACTGCTGTTACCGGGCCGCAGCCTGAGAGCCCATCCGGAAAGGAATTGAATCGGCTGAATCGGATGTGATTCGCTGATCCTGCGGACGATTCGTGGGGCGGATGATGGTGTGGACGGTAGAGCATCGGCGTGCGGCGGATCGACGTGG